>NZ_WWIQ01000049.1:164315-219802 GCF_009862985.1 Streptomyces sp. SID5464
CCGGGCCCGGTCAGGGGCTGCTGCAATGCGGACGGCCGTCCGTCCCCGAGCCCGGTCAGGCGCTCCGCGGAACAGACGCGGCCCCCCCCCTGTCACGCCGAGTCGTTCAGCAAACGGCTCAGATGCTCGCGGCCCGCCCCCAGCAGGCCGGGCAGTTCGGCGGCCGACTCGTACCAGCGCTTCTCGTACTCCCAGCACAGCCAGCCGTCCCAGCCGTGCCGGGAGAGGACCTCCACGCACTCGGCCAGCGGCAGGACGCCCGCGCCGAGCGGCAGCGGGGTCGTGTCCTCGGCGGAGGCGATGTCCTTGACCTGGACGTAGCCGAGGTGCGGGGAGAGGGCCGCGTAGGTCTCCGAGGGCTGTTCGCCGCCCAGCCAGGTGTGCATCACGTCCCACAGCGCGCCCACCTGGCGGTGGCCGACCAGACCGAGGACGCGCATGGCGTCGGCGGCGGTGCGGTGCGAGTCGTGGGTCTCCAGGAGGATGCGGACGCCCAGGTCGCCCGCGTACTCGGCGGCCGTGCCCAGCCGCCTGGCGGCCGTCGCGTCGGCCTCCTCGGGCGTCTGGACGTCCAGGTCGCCGCCGGGGAAGACCCGGATGTACGGGGCGTCGAGGTCACGGGCCAGGTCGAGGAGGGATCGGATCTCGGCCAGGACGGGCTCGTCGTCGCCCGGCGCGGCGACCCGCGCGTAGCCCGCCAGGCCCAGGATCTCTACGCCCGACCCCTTGAACTCGGCCGCGACATCGGCCCGTTCGGCGGAGCCGAGGCCGGGGTGGACCGGTTCCTCGGGGTGGGCGCGCAGCTCCACGCCGTGGTAGCCGTGCGTGGTCGCGAGCCGCAGGACGTCGGGCAGGGGCAGGCCGGGGACACCGAGGGTGGAGAACGCCAGCTTCATGTGGACGGACCCTACCCGGCGGCCCTGCCGACGACTCCCCTTCGTCACTCGGGTGTTGCGAGAAGATCCAGTCGCCAGTCCTGGCCGACCAGGTCCTGCCCGAAGGAGCGGTGCGGTTTCTCCGCGACCAGCACGAAGCCGTGGCGCTGGTAGATGCGGCGGGCGGCGGCGAGGATGTCGTTGGTCCACAGGACGACCTCGCGGTAACCGGCCTCGCGCGCGAAGGCGACGACGGCCCCGACCAGCCGGTCCCCGATACCCAGGCCGCGCGCGTCCGGCTCGACGAGCAGCAGCCGGAGCCGGGCGGCCCCCGGCGCGTCGTCCCGTACGCACATCACGCACCCCACCGGCCGGCCGTCCAGCTCGGCGATCCACGTCCGCTCCAGGTGCGGGTCGTGGTCTTCGGCGTACTCGGCGACGATCCGGGCGACCAGACCCTCGTAGTCGAGGTCGAAGCCGTACTCGGCGGCGTACAGGGCGGCGTTGCGCTGCACGATCCAGCCGAGGTCGCCGGGGACGGGGTCGCGCAGCACGACGTCCTCCGGTCGCGGCGCCCGGCCCTCACCCAGGATCGTCCGGACGGTCCGCAGCGCCTCCGCCAGCCGCGGCCGGTCCTCGGCGCGCACGGTGCCCAGCATCGCCCCGACCGTCTCGCGCGCCCGCTCGTCGAGGAGCGCGGCGGCCTCCCGGCCACGCTCGGTGAGGGTGATGCGGCGGCGGCGCGGATCCGTCTCGGACGGCCCGCGCTCGACCAGGCCGTCCTCCTCGAACTTGTTCAGGATGCGGCTCAGGTACCCGGCGTCCAGGTGCAGCTGGGTCCGCAGGTCGGCGGCGTCCGTACGCGGCGCGTGCGCGAGTTCGTAGAGCACGCGGGACTCGGTGAGGGTGTAGGGCGCGTAGAGGTGGCGGCCGTAGTCGAGCGCGCCGATGACGTTCGTGTAGAAGCGGTTGAAGGAGCGGATGTCCTGGACGGTCATGACCACGACCCCCGATGGTTGACTCAGTCAGAGATTCCCGTGGGAGAGTCTAGACGTCCAGGACAGCCGGGACCAGACGGGGCGACGGCCGATGAGTTTCTCCGTGATCCGCAGTCAAAGACCACGATTGGTGCGCCGCGGCTGCGAGTGTGGTGGAAGCGCGCACAGACTGATTCTCTTGCGAACCGGACACGAGACACCGAAGGAACCTCAGATGCGTACCCTGATCAGCACAGCTTTCCTCTCGCTCGACGGCGTCGTGGAGGCCCCGGGCGGCGAGCCCGGTTACCGGAACTCCGGGTGGACCTTCAAGGACATCGAGTTCCTCCCCGAGGCATTCGAGATCAAGGGCCGGGAGCAGAAGGAAGCCGCCGCGATGCTGATGGGCCGGACCAGCTACGAGGCGTTCAGCGCGGTGTGGCCCGACATGGAGGACTTCGCCGACTACAAGGTGATGCCGAAGTACGTCGTCTCCACCACCCTCACCGAGGACGACCTGGTGTCGAACTGGGGCGAGACGACGATCCTGCGCTCGCTCGACGACGTCGCCGCTCTGAAGGAGACCGAGGGCGGCCCGATCATCGTCCACGGCAGCGCATCCCTGAACCAGGCCCTTTCGGACGCCGGCCTGATCGACCGTTACCACCTGCTCGTCTTTCCGCTCCTGCTCGGTGCGGGCAAGCGGCTCTTCAGCACCACGGACAAGGACACCCAGATGCTGAAGCTCGTCGAGCACGAGGTCTACGGCAACGGTCTGCAGAAGAACGTCTTCGACGTCGTGCGCTGACATCGGCGTCCGCGACTCCGAGCGAGCAGGGGGACCCCACCCGCACCTTCGACTCCTGGAACACCACCGGCCGCAGCGGGACTGCGCATCGAGCGGACGGCGGAGGCGGGGCCGGGCGGAGGTGCCCGGTCTGTTCGGGCTCACCGGGGTGCAGGCGTGGACCGCCGCGTCCGCAGGTCCGCACGCAGGGAAGCAGCGCCGAGGTCAGGAAACCCGCGGCACCCCGGAGGACCCCCGCACCATCAACTCCCCCCGCACCGAGGCGATCCCGCCGGGCGGCGCCTCCTCCCGCCCCATCGCGATCCGCCCGGCCCGCGCCCCGGCCTCCGCCAGCGGCAACCGCACGGTCGTCAGCGAGGGCACCGCGTCGATGCTGAACGGCAGATCGTCGAACCCGGCCACCGACACGTCCTCCGGGATCCGCAGCCCGGAGTCCCGCAGCGCCGCACACGCCCCCAGCGCGACGGAGTCGTTCGCGGCGACGACCGCCGTCAGCGACGGGTCGCGCCGCAGCAGTTCCAGCGTCGCCTCGTAACCGGACCGCCGGTCGTACCGCCCGTGCACCGTCCACCGAGGGTCCTCCTCGATGCCGTGCGCGGCGAGCGCGGCCCGGTGCCCCTCCAGCCGGTGCCGGGTGGTCGTCCGTTCCTCCGGGCCCGCGATGTAGCCGAGCCGCCGGTGCCCGAGCCCGATCAGGTGCTCGGTGAGTTCCTGCCCGCCCCCGCGGTTGTCGAAGGTCAGCGCGATCGCGCCGGTCTCCGGCGCCGGCGGCCGCCCGCACAGCACCACACGCGTCCCGGCGTCGGTCAGCTTGCGCACCTTCGCGTCCATCGCCGCCGTGTGCGCCGCGTCCTCGATCGCCCCGCCGGTCAGCACCACGGCCGCCGCCCGCTGCCGCTGCAACAGCGTGAGATACGTCAGCTCCCGCTCGGGAGAACCCCCCGTGTTGCAGACCACCGCGAGCCTCTCCCCGCCCGCGCGACCGCCCGGCCCGCCGATCTCGGCCTGGATCGCGCTCGCCATGATCCCGAAGAACGGGTCGGCGATGTCGTTCACCAGGATCCCGACCAGGTCGGAGGTGGCGGCGGCCAGGGCGCTCGCGGGCCCGTTGAGCACGTAGTCCAGCTCGTCCACGGCCTTCAGCACCCGCTCCCGGGTGGACGCGGCCACGGGGTAGTTCCCGTTCAGCACGCGCGACACCGTCGCGGGCGAGACCTGCGCGCGGGCCGCCACGTCCGCCAGGGTCACCGTCATCTCGTCGTCCTCCGGTCGCGCATCTCGTCGTCCGCCCTCGTACACATACAGAGTCGCCCTCGTACACATACAGACCTGTGGCCTTGGTTCCGATGGAACCGAGGCCCTGGCTCCGATGGACCTATGGCCATGGTTCCGAGCAGACCTTAAGCCCCCGGCCCCCGGTCGTTCGCCCCCTCGAACAACTCGTCCTGGTCACGGTCTTGTCCGGACCGCGGTTCAGAGGCTAGCTTCTTCCTGTATAGAAAGCGCTTGCTGTACCGCTCACCAGTCGGGCGTACGCGGCGCGACGACCGCGTACGAAGGGAACGACGTGACACGCAAGACGGTGCGTATCGCCATGAACGGCGTGACCGGGCGCATGGGCTACCGCCAGCACCTGGTCCGCTCCATCCTCGCCCTCCGTGAGCAGGGCGGCCTCGACCTCGGCGACGGCACCGTGCTGTGGCCCGAGCCGATCCTGGTCGGCCGCCGTGAGCACGCGCTGAAGGCGCTGGCCGAGCAGCACGGCCTGGAGCACGTCTCGACCGACCTGGACGCGGTCCTCGCCGACGAGACGGTAGACATCTACTTCGACTCCCAGGTCACCTCCGCCCGCGAGGAGGCGCTCAAGAAGGCCATCGCGGCCGGCAAGCACATCTACACCGAGAAGCCCACGGCCACCGGCCTCGACGGCGCCCTGGAGCTGGCCCGGCTGGCGAACGAGGCCGGCATCAAGCACGGCGTCGTCCAGGACAAGCTCTTCCTCCCCGGCCTGCTCAAGCTGAAGCGCCTCATCGACGGCGGCTTCTTCGGCCGGATCCTGTCCGTGCGCGGCGAGTTCGGCTACTGGGTCTTCGAGGGCGACTGGCAGGCCGCGCAGCGCCCGTCCTGGAACTACCGGGCCGAGGACGGCGGCGGCATCGTCGTCGACATGTTCCCGCACTGGGAGTACGTCCTGCACGAGCTGTTCGGCCGGGTGAAGTCCGTCCAGGCCATCGCCACCACCCACATCCCGCAGCGCTGGGACGAGAACGGCAAGCCCTACGACGCCACGGCCGACGACGCCGCCTACGGCATCTTCGAGCTGGAGGGCGGCGCCATCGCCCAGATCAACTCCAGCTGGGCCGTGCGCGTCAACCGCGACGAGCTCGTCGAGTTCCAGGTGGACGGCACGGAGGGTTCGGCGGTGGCCGGCCTGCGCAACTGCCGCGTCCAGCACCGCTCGGCCACGCCCAAGCCGGTCTGGAACCCGGACATCCCCGCCACCGAGGTCTTCCGCGACCAGTGGCAGGAGATCCCGGACAACGCCGAGTTCGACAACGGCTTCAAGGCGCAGTGGGAGCTGTTCCTCAAGCACGTCTACGCCGACGCCCCCTACCACTGGGACCTGCTGGCCGGCGCCCGCGGTGTCCAGCTCGCCGAGCTGGGCCTGCGGTCCTCGGCCGAGGGCCGCCGCCTCGACGTACCGGAGATCGCGCTGTGACGATCCGACTCCCCGACGCCACCGGCGGCCTGCGGACGTACGAGCCCCGCACGGAGCCCCTCGCCCTGACCCCCGGCACCCCCTTCACCTCCCGCACGGTCTTCTCGGCGGCGCACGTCGTCGCCGACCCGTACGCGGACGTGTCCCCCGACTCGCCCGCCGCGGTCGACTGGGACGCCACCCTCGCCTTCCGGCGGCACCTGTGGTCGCACGGGCTGGGCGTGGCCGAGGCCATGGACACCGCCCAGCGCGGCATGGGCCTGGACTGGGCGGGTGCGGCCGAGCTGATCCGCCGCAGCGCCGCCGAGGCCAAGGCGGTCGGCGGCCGGATCGCCTGCGGTGTCGGCACCGACCAGCTCACGGCCGGTTCACCGGCCGAGGTCCGCGCGGCCTACGAGGAGCAGCTCGCGGTCGTGGAGCAGTCCGGCGCGCAGGCCATCCTGATGGCGTCCCGGGCGCTCGCGGCAGCCGCCTCCGGCCCGGAGGACTACCTGGAGGTCTACGGCCACCTGCTCCGCCAGGCCGCCGAGCCGGTCGTCCTGCACTGGCTGGGCCCGATGTTCGACCCGGCGCTGGAGGGCTACTGGGGGTCGAGCGACCTGGACGCCGCCACCGACACCTTCCTGGACGTCATCGCGGCGCACCCGGACAAGGTCGACGGCATCAAGGTCTCGCTGCTGGACGCGCAGCGCGAGATCGACATCCGCCGCCGGCTGCCGCAGGGCGTGCGCTGCTACACGGGCGACGACTTCAACTACCCCGAGCTGATCGCGGGCGACGAGAAGGGCTTCAGCCATGCCCTGCTCGGCATCTTCGACCCGCTGGGTCCGCTGGCGGCGGAGGCGGTCCGGGTCCTGGACACGGGCGACGTGCGGGGCTTCCGCGACCTGCTCGACCCCACGGTCGAACTCTCCCGCCACCTCTTCCAGACACCGACCCGCTTCTACAAGACGGGCGTGGTGTTCCTGGCCTGGCTGGCCGGCCACCAGTCCCACTTCACGATGGTCGGCGGCCTCCAGTCGGCCCGCTCCCTCCCGCACTTCGCGAAGGCGTACGAACTCGCCGACGGCCTCGGCCTGTTCCCCGACCCGAAGCTGGCGGAGGAGCGGATGAAGAACCTGCTGGGCGTGTACGGGGTGGACCAGTGAGCACCACGGAGCTGGAGCGCTTCTCCATCAACCAGATGACGGTGAAGCAGCTGTCGATGCCGGAACTGGTGGACGAGTGCGGCCGGTTGGGCGTCCGCAACGTGGGCCTGTGGCGCGAGCCGGTCCAGACGTACGGCCTGGAGGCCACGGCGAAGCTGGTCCGGGACGCGGGTCTGACGGTGACGACGTTGTGCCGGGGCGGCTTCTTCACGGCGATCGACCCGGCCAAGCGCGCGGAGGCCCTGGCCGACAACCGCCGGGCGATCGACGAGGCGGCGACGCTGGGCACCGACACCCTGGTCCTGGTCTCGGGCGGCCTCCCGCCCGGCTCCAAGGACCTGCACGGCGCCCGCGAACGCATCGCGGACGCCCTGGCGGAACTGGGCCCGTACGCGGAACGGCACGGCGTCCGCCTGGCGATCGAGCCGCTCCACCCGATGTACGCCTCCGACCGCTGTGTGGTGTCGACGCTGGCCCAGGCCCTGGACCTGGCCGAACGCTTTCCGGCGCACCAGGTCGGGGTCACCGTCGACACGTACCACATCTGGTGGGACGACACGGCTCCCGCGCAGATCGCCCGGGCGGGTGCGGGCGGCCGGATCCACACCTTCCAGCTCGCCGACTGGACGACTCCGCTCCCCGAGGGCGTGCTGACCGGCCGTGGCCAGATCGGCGACGGCTCGATCGACATGCGGGAGTGGCAGCGGTACGTGCAATCCGCCGGCTACACCGGCGCCATCGAGGTCGAGCTGTTCAACGACGGGCTGTGGGCGAGGGACGGACGGGAGGTGCTGGCCGAGACGGCGGCGCGGTTCGTCGAGCACACCCTCTGAAGGTCGAGCGCACCCTTTGAAGGGAGAAGTGGCGGCTCATCCGCCCCGTTGAACCCCTGGTTCACCTCGCCTACCGACTTCCGGAAATCCGGCCCGGGCCGGGAACCCGGCCCGGACTCCCGTCGTCCAATCGCAGGCCGCCGGAGAGTCACCACGGTGCGGTGTCGGCCCTCGCTGCTGGCTGCGATCGCTGACCACCCTCTCCGCCGTACCGCGGCCGGCGGCACCGCCGCCATCGGCGCGTCCCCCTCCAACCGCGCCGGTGGCGGCCCCTGTGCAGTTAGTGTGCATTCCCTTGACTGGCAGAAACTTCCCGGTTACTGGTGACCTCTTGGAAGTTTCCTTCAGCGGATCCGAGCGGATCACCTCCGGAAGGAGCGCACGTGCACGACACCGGCACGGGAAGCACGGGAAACACCGCACAGCCCTCCAGACGCACCGTCCTCGCCGCCACGGCCGGCGCCGCCGGCGCCCTCGCAGCCGGGCCCGCGTACGCCGCGGACGCCCCCGACGACAAGCGACTTGGCGCCCTCGTCTCGCGCATGACGCTGGAGGAGAAGGTCGGCCAGCTCTTCGTGATGCGGGTGTACGGCCACTCCGCCACCGCCCCCGACCAGGCCGACATCGACGCCAACCTGAAGGAGATCGGGGTCCGTACGGCCGCCGAGCTGGTCGCGAGGTACCGGGTCGGCGGCATCATCTACTTCGCCTGGGCGCACAACACCCGCGAGCCGCACCAGATCGCGGATCTGTCCAACGGCATCCAGCGGGCCTCCCTGGAACTGCCGCGCGGGCTGCCCGTGATCGTCTCCACCGACCAGGAGCACGGGATCGTCGCCCGGGTGGGCAGGCCCGCGACGCTCTTCCCGGGCGCCATGGCCGTCGGCGCGGGCGGGTCGCGGTCCGATGCCCGGAACCTCGGGCGGATCGCCGGGCGCGAGCTGCGGGCGATGGGCATCCGGCAGGACTACTCCCCCGTGGCCGACGTGAACGTCAACCCGGCCAACCCGGTCATCGGCGTACGGTCCTTCGGTGCCGACCCGCGGGCGGTGGCCGCGCTGGTGGCCGCCGAGGTCGCCGGGTACCAGGGGTCCGGGGTGGCGGCGACCGCCAAGCACTTCCCCGGGCACGGGGACACCAACGTCGACAGCCACACCGGCTTCCCGACCATCACGCACAGCCGGGAGCTGTGGGAGAAGCTGGACGCACCGCCGTTCCGGGCGGCGATCGCCGCGGGCATCGACTCGATCATGACCGCGCACCTGATGGTCCCGGCCCTCGACGACTCCGGCGACCCGGCCACCCTCTCCCGCCCGATCCTCACCGGCATCCTGCGTGAACGGCTCGGCTACGACGGGGTCGTGGTGACGGACTCCCTCGGCATGGAGGGCGTGCGGACCAAGTACGGCGACGACCGGGTGCCGGTGCTCGCACTGAAGGCGGGCGTGGACCAGCTCCTCAACCCGCCGGACCTGGACCTCGCCTGGCACGCGGTCCTGGATGCCGTGCGCAGTGGCGAGCTGACCGAGGCGCGGCTCGACGAGTCGGTCCTGCGGATCCTGCGGCTGAAGACGAAGCTGGGCCTGTTCCGCGCGCCGTACGTCAGTCAGGCCGGTGTCGACCGCGTCGTCGGCACCCGGGCCCACCTGGCGGCGGCCGACCGGATCGCCGAGCGGACGACCACCCTGCTCGTCAACCGGGGGCGGCTGCTGCCGCTGTCCCGGCGCCGGTACCCGAAAGTGCTGGTGGTCGGGGCCGATCCGGCCTCGCCGTCGGGGACGACCGGACCGCCGACCGGGGTGCTCGCCGCCGCGCTGACCGGGCTCGGGTTCACCGCCACCGCCCTGTCGACCGGGACGGCCCCGTCCGCGGCAACCATCGCCCGGGCGGTCGCGGCGGCACGGGACGCGGACGCGGTGGTGGCGGCGACGTACAACGTCACGGCGGGCAGCGGCCAGCAGACGCTGGTCGAGCAGCTCGTGGCGACGGGGAGGCCGGTCGTGGCGGTGGCGATCCGCAATCCGTACGACGTGGCCCGGCTGCCCTCCGTGCCGGCGTGCCTCGCGGCGTACTCCTGGACCGACGTGGAACTGCGGGCCGCCGCCCGGGTGATCGCGGGACGGGTGGAGCCACGCGGCACACTCCCGGTGCCGGTGCAGCGGGCGGATGATCCGGAGCAGGTGCTGTACCCGATCGGGTACGGGCTGACGTACTAGACGTACGTCACGGACCCGGCGCACCACCCCCAAGGTGCGCAAACCGTCCCATGTGCCTGGCGTGCGCCCGCCGCGCGGGCCACGCTGGGCCAGGGAGCTCGGGGGGACGGCGATGCAGGTGAGAAGTTCGGCGGGGGTGGTGTGGGGGCTGCTGGCGCTGGTCGGTGTGCTGCTGACCGGGTGTCAGAGCCCCTCCGCGGGTGTCGCGCAGGACGGCCGGCCGGGCGGGCCCGCGTCGGGGACGGCGACCGGCGGGTCGCCGCCGGTGACCCGGCCGTCCGGGTACGGGGCGGTGTTCCTCGCGGTCGACGAGTGCAGTTCGTTCGGCACGACGAGCTTCACCGAGGTGCCGTGCGCCGGCGAGCGGGCGGCGGCCCGGGTCGTGGCGCGGCACGACGGCACGGTCCGGGACGGGCCGCGCTGCCCGGCGACCACGGACTTCGTGCTGCACATCAGCGAGCAGCGGCCCTCGTCCGACGAGGACGGCGACGGGGCGGTGCCGCAGGGCTACGCCTGCATGCGCAACCTCCAGCCGCCGCACCCGGGCGACCCCGGCGGCGGGGGCGGGCCGCGCACCATCGTCGGCGACTGCGTCTACAGCTCCGGCGACGGACAGGTCCGCGAGGCCGCGTGCGACGGCAAGGGCAGGCAGGAGCCGGAGTACGAGGTGACCGACGCCGTCGTCAGGCGCTCCGACTGCCCCGTCTCGACCGCCCTGTACGTCCGGCTCGGCGGCGACCGGCCGGTGGGGTGCGCCCGGCCGCTGTGAGAGTCGGTCGACGGGACAGGGCAGACACCGGCCAGTCGGCAGCAAGACGGCCGATGATGAGGCACAGCCGGTGGCCGTGGTGTGCCTTACGGCAACGAACGAACTCAGGACCTGGCTTTATGGGCGATTGAATTTCACGAGCTGCCCGAGCTGGGCCTTGCGCTGGTCGGAGAGGAAGTCGGGCAGCCGCACCAGCGTGGGAGCGGTGACGGTCTCCTTCAGCTTCTGGAACCGCTGCCAGTCCCACGTGGGGAAGCGGTTGTGGTTCTCGTCGAAGGGATAGTCGACGACGAAGCGGATGTTGCCCGTCATGCTGGGGACGAACTGCTCGTCGGAGAGCCTGCCGGCGTCGGCCACGTTGCCTTAGACGAACTCCACGGTGCGCTTCGTGCCCCGCCAGACGATCTCCCGCTTGTCGAAGAACTCCCCCTCCGTGACGTCGAGGAGCTTCCACAGCTGCTCGCGCACCCACACCCTGCGCGGCCCCTCCTTGTCCTCCCCTTCCACCCGCTTGAGCAGCGGCTCGATGTCCAGGTCGGACAGGTGCAGCGAGAAGACGGGATCTCTGCCGCCCTCGCTGCGCAGTTCGGTGGGGAACTCGCCCTGCAGGACCTTCATGCGCTCGACGACCTTCTCGCCGACGGGCACGGTCCGGGAGTGCACGGAGCCGTGGTTGAGGGCGGCGAGCCGAGCGCCCGTGAGCCGGCGCAGGGCCGGCACGTCGGGGGCGAGCGCGGCGAGCAGCAGCGTCTTCACGAAGCGGTCGTCGGCGAGGAAGTCGGCGTTGGTCACGTCCCGGCCGTACTTCTTCAGCAGGATCTCGCGCGCCTTGGCGTAGAACTTCTCGGCCGCCTAGGACTCGTGCGCCAGCTCGTCGGTGAAGGCCGCGCCGGTGCCGTCGACCAGGACGTCCCACAGATCACCGAGCGGAATGAGCTTGCCGAGCGGGGCGTCCGCGTTCTTCTCCAGCAACTGCTGGACGAGCTTGAGGCCGCTGCGCTCGCGCTGGAGCGCGCCGGACAGCGCCACGAGGACCGTTCGGCAGGCTTGACTTCCGTGATTGCCAGAAGAGCTCCTCCACGATGATCTGCGGATCCTCGACGCGCCGGATGAAGGTGTAGATCAGCCAACCGTTTCCGTGGTCGAAGAGGAGGATGCGGGCCCCCTTCGGCTTGCCCGACTCCGCCACGTGGCGTTTGGCGGCAACGACATCACGAATCGGAGACAGTCCGCCTGTGCACACTGCGCAGCCGAACCTCGATGTCCCTGTCGCGGTGCAGCAGCCCGTTACGGGATGTCTCCCATCCGGGGCCCCTGGGGCTCGCGTTCGACCGGTACGGCCGTGTTCACAGACTTCGTTGCGTTACGAAACGGTGACCATGCGACCCTTTCGCCAGCGGTGGCTTCTGTGGCGATTTGCCCGGTTGGATGGCCGGGCTTGACGTAAACCAAACTGGTGCCACCCAAGTCACCTGGATACCGTTGGCAGGCTCATGAGAACCCTCGCCCCACCGGGAGTCATTCGTGAACGGCCGCCCCACCTTGCTCGCAGCCGCTGCGCTGACCGCTGTAGCGGCCCTGTCGCTGTCCGCCTGCGGGGGCGGTGACGACAACTCCAAGGGCAATGACAAAATTGCGGGAGCGGACGCGGGGGACGAATCGGCGTCCTCGGCTTCGCCGAGCCCCAGCGCCCTGGACACCGCCAACCGGCCGGACATTGCGGTACCTGAAGACATGAAGAGCATCTTCGAGGGCTGGAAGACCGGGGATGCCGCGAAGGACGCTGCGCTGGCCGACGCCGAGCGGGCACTCAACTCGGTTGACGACGCGATCGCCCGAGGCGACACAAAGTCGAAGGCGCTCGCTTTCTACTACCAGGACGATGCACTCATCAGTGAAGTCAAGTGGGTCCAGGCATGGCTTGACGCGAACATCTCCTGGAAAGGGACCATCCGCTATTTCGACCCACAGGTGACGCTTCGCGACAAGAACACAGCCGTCGTCATCTATTGCGCGGACGACAGTAAGGCATACAACAAGGACCGAAAAACCGGCAAGGTGGATAAGACCCCAGCCAGCGACAGCCCCTACGTTCTTTACAACACTCGCTTGGAGAAGAACAACGAGGGCGTGTGGGTGACCACAGGCCTGAACACAAAGAGGGGGCACGAGCGTTGCGGAGGCTGATGACACCAACCCGGATCGGAACCACTGGCCTTCTGGCTCTGATTCTGGGAGGACTCCCGAATGCCGCATGGGCAACACCGGGACCCGCTCCTTCCGTAACCGAAGTCGACTCCGACACATCGGGCAAGGTCGACGGTGCCGCCCTCTCGGCGTCCGCTGGAGGCGTGATTGTCTTCGACCGCTCGAAGAACGGCAGTGGCGAGTCGGCCGGGGCCGTCACATCGACCACGTCATGGAATCCGCCCGCCTGCTACTACGCTCCGAAGTACACACCCAAGGAAATCGAGTCGCAGATGCGGCAGGTGTGGGAGAGTAGTGCGCCCAGTCCCGAGTGGTCCCTGAAGACCAAGAACTACTTCGTCAAGGGCAAGCCCTACAAGGACTTCAACAAGGACAAGGAGGGCGAGGGCTACTGGTGGGACGCGTACACCACCGAAGGGCACGAGGCGGACCCCGCGGCCCAGGACTGCGACGAGATGCCTTTCTGGGTCGACAAGGGTGACGCGCCGCCGGCTGAGGTTCCGCAGGCCATCACGTCCGAGATGCTGGCCCAGCTCGCTTACGCCGAGATCCGCGTCCCGTCGACGAAGGTCGAGCTGGCTCCTGAGGGCACCACGAAGGTGAACCTGCCGACGTGGGCGTGGCTGGACACGGCGGAGTTCAAGCCGGTCTCCGTCACCGCGCGCGTGCCCCTCCTCGGCATTGAGGCGACGACCACCGCTGAGCCGGTCGCGCTGAAGATCACCCCGGGTACGGACGACGCAGTCACCTACCCCGCCTCCGGCGCATGCCAGAACGCGGACGGCTCCATCGGTGAGCCCTACGCCAGGGGCAAGGCCGGTCAGACCCCGCCATGCGGCGTGAAGTACCTCCGGTCGTCCGGCGACGGCTCGTACAAGCTGCAGGCCACCGTCACGTGGAAGATCCAGTGGACCGGCACCGGCATGAACGGTGAACAGACTCTGCCGGACGGCACGTTCGGCGCCGAACAAGACGTCGTGGTTCAGGAGATCCAGGCCGTCAACCGCTGACGGTCGCACACGGGGAGTGAGCATGTCCAAGGGGTCGGATCTCCAGGTCGACTTCCACCTGCTGTCCACGAGCGCGAAGCAACTCCGCGACATTCGCGACGAGTTCAACGGCCTGGGCGAATGGAAGAAGGACGTCAGGGCCGTCGTCGGTGACGCCCGCGTCCAGGAGGCCATGGGCGATTTCGTGGACAACTGGGACAAGAACCGCAAGCGCCTGATCAAGGAGATCGAAGAGGTCGGAGAGATGGTCGAGACGACGCGCGACGCATTCAAGGGTCTCGACGACGATCTGGCCAACGCCACCAAGGGGAAGAAGAAGTAGCGACTTGGGCCCCGACCGACCGACGGCGCTCGTTACTCCGCACGGGGGAATCTTGCATGGCACGGCCGACTGACTGGTCTCCGCTCGCCGAAGCGGATCCTGTTCCTGGTGACCCGGACGGGATCCGCGACGAGGTCACGCACATGAAGAAGATCGCCAAGAAGCTCCGTGATCAAGCGGCAGCCATGCAGGCGATCGCCGACAGCGATGGCCTGAAGGGGAAGTACGCGGACAAGATCGGCGAGAAGGCGCGCGGACTGTCCAAGCGGCTCGATCTCGCCGAGGACCGTTACCGGGAAGTCAAGGGGCACCTCGACGGCTGGGCGGACGACATGGAGACCGCCCAGAAGAAGGCCGACCGGGCTCTGCAGGACGCCAAGGACGCCCAGCGAACCCTGGACGCCCATAAGACGGATGACACGAAGGGCGGCACGAAGAAGGACTCCGACAAGGGCGGAGCGTCCGAGGATCCTGCCGTCAAACGAGCCGAGGAAGACTTGGAGGAGGCACGCCGGAAGCTGAACTCGGCGGTGTCCTTCTATGACGAGCGCGCGGACCACTACGCGAGCAAGATCCGGTCGTCGATCGATGATGACATGGAAGACAGCTGGTGGAATGACTTCAAGGCCGCGGTGGGCGACGCCGACTGGCTGGACACGCTGGCCGACAAGCTGAGCGACATCAGCACCGTCTGCGGCCTGCTCGCGGTCGTCTTTCCGGCGCTTGGCCCGGTGGCAGCAGCACTGGCCGGCATCGTGGCGCTCATCCACGTGATCCAGGCGGTCACTGGAAACGGGTCCTGGTTCGATGTCCTCATGGACGTCACGGCCCTGAAGATGATGCGCAACGGCACAAGGGCGGCCAAGGCAATCAAAGGGCTGCAGAACCGGTCCCGGACCATCTCGCAGGGCCTCGCCAAGCAGAAGAGGGCGACGGAGTCCATGCGCGCGAGCGCGGCACGGCGATCAGCCGTCCGAGGAAGAGCTTCCCGTCTGCATCGCAGCTTGGACGTACAGCGGGGCCGGGCTGCGGCGACCCGGGTGCGTAATGAACCCCTGCCGGAGGTGACCAAGCAGGAGGTCAGCAGGACGACCTTCGGTGACCAGACGATGGCCAAGCAGATGAAGGACATCCGGCGCTGGCGGGACGAGCATCCCGACAGCCAGGAACTGCGTAATGTCGCCGGTGAAGCAGAGCGCCAGCTAGGTGTGCACCGAGCGTCCTGGCTCGTGGGTACAGGCCTCGACCTGGCTGACAAGGGCGGAGAGAGGATGACGGACGAATACGAGCGCACGAAGGACAACATGACGGCACCCGTGGGGTCGCAATGGTGAGGTTCAAACCGCCGAGGCGGAGTCCAGGCGCCGCGGAACCCTCACAAGCCGGGTCGGCGTCCTCCGGCCCGGAGGCCAGGGACGAGTTCCGCAGCGGGCAGAGGGCGCGCATCGGCCTCATCGCCGTGGCCGCCGTCATCATCCTGTGGTTCCTCAGCTCTGATGAACAACTTGGCGGTTGGCGCGTCCCCACACTCCAGGCATGGGCTCTGGATCTCGCCGCGGCCACCCCGCTGCTGGCCCTGATCCGCTTCCCGGGCCGGCAGGCACGGGAAGAGACCGCGACGCTGGAGTTCGAGCTGAAACTGCTCAGCGGCCTCTACGCCTTCTTCGCCGTCGTCGACATCTTCGACGACACAGGCGCCCCGCTGGCCGCTCTGCCCGCCGTGCTTTTCGGCGTCGCGGTCTTCGCAGGCATCTGGTACACGAACAGGCAGGCACGCACTCGTGGCTGAGCCCACCTCCCCACCCACCGGCTACAGGCTTGTCCTGCCCTCGGACTGGGTCCAGATCCCCCTGCGTACGGGTGACACCGAACGGACGGTCCGTGACGTCGTCGCCGCGGCCTTCGCTCGCGTACCGGCTGATGTACCACGCGACAAACCCACCCCACTCCGGCTGGAGTTGGAGCGTCGGCTGCTTTCCGCCGTTGCTGACGCCCGCAGGGCCAAGGCACTGGAACTGTATCTGCCGATGCGGTTGGCGGGGGAAGTGAATCTCGGCGCGTCGATCATCGTCTCCGAGACCCAAGTGCCCTCTCGTTCCAGCGTGAACGCTGCGACCGCTTCGGCGTCCGACTCCGCCGAGATCGCCGGGCAGCTCATGTCGCGGGACGACGGCACCGATCTCGACCTGAGCAGCGGGGAAGTGGACGGTGCACTCGCCGTGAGGCGTGAGCGGATCGTGCCCGCCGCAGCCGATCGAGGACTGGAGCTGGCCAGCCGGAGGGTCGACTACCTCGTGTCCGTGCCCGGCGACCCAGGCCGTTGGTTCCTGGCCGCCTTCTCCACCATTGGAGCCGGCAACCCGCAGGACGACCTGGCCGACGCGCTCGTCGAGTGGTTCGACGCGCTGATGGCGACCTTCCGATGGAGCTGGGCGTGACGGAGAACTGGGTGGATCTGGAGCACGAGTTCGATCTCGTCATCGACTACGACGCGAGCCTGTGGCTCGAAATTCCACCCCGTTGGGACGCGGAGTCATGGAGTGATATCGACTCCTGGGCAAGCGAGTGCGCCGAGTTGTTCTGCCGGTCACACGCCCAGGACCCGGGCGAGTCCGGGATTGCGTTTCTCGCGGGTACGCTGCGTCGCTGCGCGGACGCCTTCGCGCCGGAACGGTTCGACACCCGGGCTCTGCTGCATATCGCCTCGCCGACGACTATGCCCCTGCCTGTCTTCGCCGCAGTGCGGCCTGCAGAGGAGGAAGGCGAACGCGAGGCGGCACTGCGTGCCCTGGTGCAGGCAGATGATCCGGACGCAGTAGAGCCTCCGGTCGTCGAGATGTTCCACACGGAGAATCTCGGGGAGGGCGTGCGCGCACTGCGGTACGTGCGCCAGGACGACGCCCCGGAGGTGCTGGCCGGGCTGAGGTACGCCTGGCACGACGATGAGATCGATACGGATACGGTCCTGTGGACCGCCACAGACGACGTCGGTCAGGTCATCCGGGCTGCGAAGGACATCGAGAAGCTGGCGCACAAGATCCAGATCCGTATCTGGGACGTGGACCCGGAGGACTAAAGCGCGGCCAAGTTGCCGCGGCCCGGTGCGTATACGGTCAGTTCAGGCAGACCAGGCAAGAGCGGACTACGAGGGGCTTCCCTTGAGGCAGCACTTGCGCGATGGGCGGGGGCGGCTCGTCGTACATGGGGTGGCGAGGCGGCCCTTGTCAAAGTGCCGTTGGAGATCGCCACCCCCTATCACGTCCGTACGAAGGGGCTGGTCGGGCGAGATCGCGCCGACAAGACGCCCCTGCTCCCCCCGGCCAACAGCGTTCACACCTCTCGCAGGTGGGCCACACTCCCGCACTCGGCCCTTGAGGACCGTCATCCCGCGTTCCCACCTGATCCCCTCGGCGATCACCCGTGGCCAGCATCGCCGGCGTGGGCGTCCTACCCGATGTTCGAGAACGTCCCTCAGTACGGCCTTGCCGCCGCCCCTGGCCATCAGCCGCTCCAACTCCCCGCTCATGTCCCTCCCGGCCTGCGGCCGGCTACCCGGCGGAGCCGGCCGGTCACCCGGACCCCGCACGCCATACTCCTTCCTGCCAGCTTGGGCGAGACGGGAGAGGCGAGAGGGACGGGTGTGCGGAGCCGGGCACGGTCAGCCGGTTTTCCGCGCCGCGCCCGGCTGCGGGCTTCCGTGACGGCGGGTCCTCAGTGGCGGCTCCTCACAGGTAGGTCACCTGTGCACGAAGACGCACTCGTGCCGGGGAATGACCTGGTAGTTGAGGAAGCCGCCTGACACGTGGGCGACGCCTCCCTTCGGGTCCTGCTCCCGGTATCCGGTCACGCGGACACCGCCCGCCGGGCCGCGGCTTCGACGGCGCGACTGGGTGCCGACATGCGAACCGCCCCCGGCCCGTAGGCCGAGGGGCGGTCGAGTGCGGGCGGCATCCAGTTACGGACGCAGCGTCATCTCACGCTGCGTGTCCCGCTTGTCCAGCTTGGCGTCGAACTTCGCCAGCGGCTTCGCCGCCGCCGGGTCGGCCTGCACCGCGCTGGAGGCGACGCCGGCCCAGTCGAGGATGCGGGCGGTGGCGAGGGCCTTCTGCTCGGGCACGAGGCCCGCGACGTTGGCGCCGTGGTTCATGCCGGGGGCGGTCATGACGTAGGAGTCCTTCGCGCCCTTGCCGACGCGGAAGGGCTCCGCGCCCCACGGGTCGTTCTGGCCGTAGACGAACAGCATCTGCCGGGCGTTGTGGCGGACCCAGGTGTCCACATCCCGCATCGCCGACGGCTGGAACGTCATCGGGATGTCCCGGGGGACGAAGTTCCGCGGCGGCTGGTAGCCGTAGCGGATGTACTTCTTCTCGATGTGCGGGAACCGGATCGTCGGCGCGCCGAGCTGCGTGCCGGCCTGGTAGTAGTACGGCGTGTAGGCAGCAAGGCCCTGGTCGGCATAGGCGGAGAAGCCGGAGATCGTGTCGACGGAGTTCCAGATCTCGTCGTCGGTGGCGTTCTTCGCGTCGGCCGGGATCTGGTCGCAGTCCTCCAGCAGGCTGTACTGCCAGAAGCCCCACACATAGTCGAGGACGGTCGCCTCGTAGGCCTTGTCCAGGCTGCCGATGGTCTCGAAGGTGAGGTCGTTCTCCTTCGCGTAGGCGGCGTACTTGTTCTCCAGCGGCTCGCGGCGCACCAGCGCCTCGCGCTGCACGCCGTTCAGCCGGTCGCGGCACTCCTCGGTGCCGACGCGCGCGAAGAAGCGGTCGTAGGCCGAGTCCTCCTTGTTGACGACGTCGTTGGGGGCGACGTAGGCGACGACGCCGTCCATGTCGCGCGGGTAGAAGCGCTCGTAGTAGGTGGCGGTCATGCCGCCCTTCGAACCGCCCGTGGAGATCCAGTTCTTGCTGTAGATGCCCTTCAGCGCCTTGAAGACGCGGTGCTGGTCGCTGGCGGCCTGCCAGATGTCCAGCTTGGACCAGTCGGCCGGGTCGGGCCGGGACGGGGTGAAGAAGCGGTACTCCAGGGAGACCTGGTTGCCGTCCACGATCTGGGTGGGCTCGCTGCGGCGGGGCGACGTGGAGACGTTGTAGCCGCTGGTGAAGAAGACCGTCGGGCGGGAGACGTCCTTGTGCAGCACGGTGATGCGCTGCTGGAACGTGCCCTTGGAGGGCCTGCGGTGGTCGACCGGCTGGGTGTAGTTCAGGACGAAGAAGCGGTAGCCGGTGTACGGCTTCTCCTCGACCAGGCTCATGCCCGGTATGGAGAGCAGCCTTTCCTTGATGTCAGTGGTGCTGTCGGTGCCGGTGGCCTCCGGCTCGGCGGCGGTGGCCGCTCCGGCCGTGCTCAACGTGCCTATGAGCACCGTGAGCGCCAGCAGCCATCTGAGCGCCTTGCGCATGCGCACTCCCCTGTGAGACAGATGTGCGCCGGAAGCTAGCGGACCAACTCCCCCCAGCACCAGGGGACATAGGGAAAACCCTGTGCGCCGGTCGTCAGCACAGGATCCAGCCGGAGCTGACCGATCCCGGCCCCACCCTGCCCTTCAGCCATACGCAGCGGCGCCCGGCGTGCACCATGACCGGGCCGGCGTGGTAGGCGTACCGGCCCTCGTCGACGACCGGGCGGCTGCCGCGCGCCTGCACGCTCACCGACATCTTCCGTTTCACGCCGGGCTTCTTGGCGACGGTCACGGCGCAGACGTAGCCGCCGCGCTTGTAGACGAGCACGGTTCCGGTGGCGAAGGGCAGGGTGCGGACCTTGCGGCCGGGACAGTAGGCGGAAGCGGCGGCCTGCGCCTCGCCCGGCGCCGCTACGGCCAGCAGGCCGGAGGCGGTCAGCACGGCCAGGCCGAGCGCGAGCCGCCGGCGTATCGCTCCACTGTCCACTGTCGTCCTCCCGTACCGCGTCGTCCGCGACCATCGGCGTACGGCTGTACGGACGCATGACGTATGTCGCACGGTTGCACGACCGTCGCGGCGGCGCCGCACGGACTTGCGTCAGCGGGACGCGCCGACCGGCTCCTCCGGCTCCGCGGCGCCGATGAACGTCCGCCACAGCTCGGCGTACCGCCCGCCGCGCGCGAGCAGCTCCTCGTGGGTGCCGTCCTCGACGACCCGGCCGTGGTCCATGACGACGACCCGGTCGGCGCGGGCGGCGGTGGTGAGGCGGTGGGCGACGACGAGGGTGGTGCGGCGGCCCGCCAGGCGGTCGGTGGCCTGGTTGACCTGGGCCTCCGTGGCCAGGTCGAGGGCGGCCGTCGCCTCGTCGAGCAGCAGGACGTCCGGGTCGACCAGCTCTGCGCGGGCCAGGGCGATCAGCTGGCGCTGCCCGGCGGAGAGGTTGCGGCCGCGCTCGGCGACCTCGTGGAGGTAGCCGCCTTCCAGCGTGGCGATCATCTCGTGCGCGCCGACCGCGCGGGCCGCCGCCTCGACCTCGGCGTCGGTGGCGTCGGGGCGGCCGTAGGCGATGGCGTCGCGGACGGTGCCCTGGAAGAGGTACGCCTCCTGCGGGACGACCCCCAGACGGTGCCGGTACGAGGTGAGGTCCAGGGCGCGCAGATCGGTGCCGTCGACGGTGACCCGGCCGCCGGTGGGGTCGTAGAAGCGGGCCACGAGCTTGACGAGGGTCGACTTGCCCGCGCCGGTCTCGCCGACGAACGCGACGGTCTGCCCGGCGGGGATGCGCAGGTCGACCCCGCCGAGCGCCTCCTCGTCGTCGCCATACGCGAAGTGCACGTCCTCGAAGGCGATCTCGCCGCGCAGGGAGAGGACCTCGCGTGGCTCGTCGGCGGACTTCGTCGACGTCGGCTCCTGGAGCAGCTCCTGGATGCGGCCCAGCGAGACGGACGCCTGCTGGTAGCCGTCGAAGACCTGGGACAACTGCTGCACCGGCGCGAAGAACAGGTCGATGTAGAGCAGGTACGCCACCAGCGAGCCGATCGCCAGTGTCCCGTCGTCGACCCGCGCCCCGCCGACGATCAGCACGGCCGCCGCCGCCACCGACGACAGGAACTGCACGAAGGGGAAGTACACGGAGATCAGCCACTGGCCCCGGATGCGCGCCTGGCGGTAGCTGTCGCTGTGCCCGGCGAACCGCCGCCCGCCGTCCCGCTCGCGCCGGAAGGCCTGCACGATCCGCAGCCCGGACACCGACTCCTGGAGGTCGGCGTTGACCACCGACACGCGCTCACGGGCCAGTTCGTACGCCTTCACGCTCGCCCGGCGGAAGAAGAACGTGGCGATGATCAGCGGCGGCAGCGTCGCGAAGACGACCAGCGCCAGCTCCACGTCGAGCACCAGCAGGGCGACCATGATGCCGAAGAAGGTGACGACCGAGACGAAGGCGGTGACCAGGCCCGTCTGGAGGAACGTCGACAGGGCGTCGACGTCGGTCGTCATCCGGGTCATGATCCGGCCGGTCAGCTCCCGCTCGTAGTAGTCGAGCCCGAGGCGCTGGAGCTGGGCGAAGATCTTCAGCCGCAGGGAGTAGAGGACCCGTTCGCCGGTGCGGCCGGTCATCCGGGTCTCGCCGACCTGGGCCGCCCACTGCACGGCCACCGTCAGCAGCGCGAGCAGTGACGCCGCCCACACGGCGCCGAGCGCGGCCTGGGTGACGCCCGAGTCGATGCCGTGCCGGATCATGATCGGCAGCAGCAGGCCCATGCCCGCGTCGACGGCGACCAGACCGAGGCTGACCAGCAGCGGCAGTCCGAAGCCGCGCAGCAGCCTGCGCAGACCGTACGACTGCTCCGGCTGCACCGCCCGCGACTCGTCGACGTCGGGGACGTCGGTGGCCGGGGGCAGCGCCTCCACCTGGGCGAGCAGCTCGGGCGTGGCGGGGCTCTCGGCGAGGGCGAGGTCCTTGCGTTCGCGGTCGCCGGTCCACAGGCGCGGGGTGACCCCGCGCTCGGCGTCGAACTCGGCGTCCAGCTCGTCCCGGACGGAGGTGTCCTCCTCGGGGCAGGCCGCCTGGGTGTGGCCCGGGGAGACCGCTCCCAGCTCGTCGGGGTCGGTGAGCAGGCGCCGGTAGAGGGCGGAGCGCCGCTGGAGCTCCTCGTGGGTGCCGATGTCGGCGAGGCGCCCGCCGTCCAGGACGGCGATGCGGTCGGCGAGGTTCAGGGTGGAGCGGCGATGGGCGATCAGCAGGGTGGTGCGGCCCCGCATGACCTCCTTCAGTGCCTCGTGGATCTCGTGCTCGACCCGGGCGTCCACGGCGGAGGTGGCATCGTCCAGGACCAGCAGGCGCGGGTCGCTGAGGATGGCGCGGGCGAGTGCGACGCGCTGGCGCTGGCCGCCGGAGAGGGTCAGGCCGTGCTCGCCGACGGTGGTGTCGTAGCCGTCGGGCAGCTCGCTGATGAACCGGTGGGCCTGAGCGGCGCGGGCGGCCTGTTCGATCTCCTCCTGGGTGGCTTCCGGGCGGCCGTAGGCGATGTTGTTGCGGACCGTGTCGGAGAAGAGGAAGGAGTCCTCCGGGACCAGCCCGATCGCGGCCCGGAGCGATTCCAGGGTCAGTTCGCGCACGTCGTGGCCGCCGACCAGGACGGCACCGCGGGTGACGTCGTAGAAGCGCGGCAGCAGCAGGGAGACCGTGGACTTGCCGGAGCCGGAGGAACCGACGACGGCGAGGGTCTCGCCGGGGCGGATCTCGAAGGAGAGCCCGTCGAGGACGGGCCTGGTCTGGCCGGGGGCGACGTCGTAGCCGAAGGAGACGTCGTCGAACTCGACGGTCGCCGGGGCGTCGGCGGGCAGTTCCTTGCGGCCGTCCTCGAGAGACGGCTCGGTGTCGATCAGCTCCAGGACGCGTTCGGTGCCCGCACGGGCCTGCTGGCCGACGGTGAGCACCATGGCGAGCATCCGGACCGGGCCGACGAGCTGGGCGAGGTAGGTGGAGAAGGCGACGAACGTGCCGAGCGTGATGTGCCCGCGCACCGCGAGCCAGCCGCCGAGCGCCAGCATCGCGACCTGGCCGAGGGCGGGGACGGCCTGGAGGGCCGGGGTGTAGACGGAGTTGAGGCGGATGGTGCGCAGCCGCCCGGCGAAGAGCCTGCGGCTGACGTCCCTGAGCTTGCCGGTCTCCTGTTCCTCCTGCCCGAAGCCCTTCACCACGCGGACCCCGCTGACGGCACCGTCGACCACACCGGCGACGGCGGCGGCCTGGGCCTGGGCGTACCAGGTGGAGGGGTGCAGCCGGGTGCGGCTGCGCTTGGCGATCCACCACAGGGCGGGGGCGACGGCCAGGGCGACGAGGGTGAGCGGCAGCGACAGCGACGCCATGATCACCAGGGAGATCAGGAACAGCAGGAAGTTCCCGATGGTCATCGGGAGCATGAACAGCAGGCCCTGGATCAGCTGGAGGTCGCTGGTGGCCCGGCCGACGACCTGGCCCGTGGACAGTTCGTCCTGGCGGCGGCCGTCGAGCCGGGTGATCGTGCCGTACATCTCCGTCCGCAGGTCGTGCTGGACGTCGAGGGCGAGGCGTCCGCCGTAGTAGCGGCGGATGTAGGTGAGGACGTAGACGACGAGTGCGGCGGCTATCAGGAGGCCGGCCCAGGTGGTCATCGAGCGGGTGTGGTCGCTGATGACGTCGTCGATGATCACCTTGGTGATCAGCGGGACGAGGGCCATGACCGCCATGCCGGCCAGCGAGGAGCCGAGGGCGAGTACGACGTCCTTCGGGTGGCGCCATGCGTAGGCCCACAGTCGTCGTGCCCATCCCCGTTGCGGTGTCACGCGGGTGCCCTCCGATCGTCCTGGTCTGCCGGAAGGCACCAACGCCGTGGGAGGCTGTTTTCATCCCGCGGCGTGACGAGCGTTACCCCGCACCCACCCTGGACGGTCGTTGATACTCGCCGGTATCTTGTTCTGAGCAAGCGCTTAGACAGCTGAGGTCCCTGGAGGTGGCGGCGTGCGCCGTACGGTGTTCAACGAGGATCACGAGGCGTTCCGGGAGACCCTGCGCGCCTTCATCGAGGCCGAGGTCGTACCGGTGTACGACGAGTGGTTCGCGGCGGGCCAGGCGCCCCGCGACTTCTACTACAAGCTCGGTGAGCTGGGCATCTTCGGGATCAACGTCCCCGAGGAGTTCGGCGGCGCGGGCCTGGACAGCCACAAGTTCGAGGCCGTGCTCTACGAGGAGACCGCTCGCGCGGGCGTCCAGTTCGGCGGCTCCGGCGTGCACGTGCTGCTCGCCCTGCCCTACATCAAGATGCTCGCCACCGACGAGCAGAAGAAGCGCTACCTGCCGAAGTTCGTCACCGGCGAGGAGATGTGGGCCATCGCGATGACGGAGCCGGGCACCGGTTCCGACCTCGCGGGCATGAAGTCCACCGCCAAGCTGAGTGAGGACGGCACGCACTACGTCCTCAACGGCGCCAAGACCTTCATCACCGGCGGCGTCCACGCCGACCGCGTGATCGTCTGCGCCCGGACCGCCGCCCCGACCGCCGAGGACCGCCGCCACGGCATCTCCCTGTTCGCCGTCGACACCAAGTCCGAGGGCTACTCGGTCGGCCGCAAGCTCGACAAGCTCGGCCTGAAGACCTCCGACACCGCCGAGCTGGCGTTCGTCGACGTCAAGGTGCCCGTCGAGGACCTCCTCGGCGAGGAGAACAAGGGCTTCTACTACCTCGGCCACAACCTGGCCTCGGAGCGCTGGGGCATCGCCTTCGGCGCCTACGCCCAGGCCAAGGCCGCCGTCCGGTTCGCCAAGCAGTACGTGCAGGAGCGCACGGTCTTCGGCAAGCCCGTCGCCCACTTCCAGAACACCAAGTTCGAGCTGGCCGCCTGCCAGGCCGAGGTGGACGCCGCCGAGGCCGTCGCCGACCGCGCGACCGAGGCCCTCGACGCCGGTGAGCTCACCCCCGCCGAGGCCGCCTCCGCGAAGCTGTTCTGCACCGAGGTCGCCCACCGCGTCATCGACCGCTGCCTCCAGCTGCACGGCGGCTACGGCTACATGAACGAGTACCCGATCGCCCGCCTGTACGCGGACAACCGCGTCAACCGCATCTACGGCGGCACCAGCGAGATCATGAAGACGATCATCGCGAAGGACATGGGCCTGTAAGGCCCCCGACACCGGCACGCGATCACTGGCCGGTACAACTACCTCATGAGTCAGGCACTACAGGACCTCCTCGATCTGCTCGACCTGGAGCAGATCGAGGAGGACATCTTCCGCGGCCGGTCCCGGTCCGCCGTCGTCCCGCGGGTCTTCGGCGGGCAGGTCGCGGCCCAGGCGCTCGTCGCCGCCGGGCGGACCGTCCCCGAGGACCGGCCCGCGCACTCCCTCCACGCGTACTTCCTGCGCCCCGGTGACCCCGGCGCGCCCATCGTCTACACCGTCGACCGGATCCGCGACGGCCGCTCCTTCACCACCCGCCGGGTGGTCGCCGTCCAGCACGGCAAGCCGATCTTCCACCTCTCGGCGTCGTTCCAGGTGTACGAGGACGGGCTGGACCACCAGGAGCGCATGCCGGACGCGCCCGATCCCGCCACGCTGCCCACCGGTGAGGAACGGCTGCGCGGCTACGGGCACCTCGACCCGGCGGTCGTGGAGAAGTTCCTGGAGGCCCGGGCCGCCGTCGATCTGCGCTACGTCGACGAGCCGCCGTACGGGAAGTTCGGCGAGCCGCGCGAGCCGCACTCGCAGGTGTGGTTCCGGACCAACGGCAAACTGGGCGGCGCTGTTGACGAACCGCTGCTGCACGTCGTCCTCGCCACCTACGTCTCCGACATGACGCTGCTCGACTCCGTGCTGCTCGCGCACGGGCGGGGCGGCTGGGCCGTCGGGGACGTCGTCGGAGCCTCCCTCGACCACGCGATGTGGTTCCACCGGCCGTTCCGCGCCGACGAATGGCTGCTCTACGACCAGGAGTCCCCGTCCGCGTACGGCGGCCGGGGACTGGGACAGGCCCGCATCTACACGCAGGACGGGCGGCTGGCCATCACGGTGATCCAGGAGGGCGTGGTCCGCGTCCCGCGCGAGCCGGGCACTAGCTGAGGCCCGCCTCCGCCAGCAGGTACGCCGTCATCGGGTCGTAGTGGCGGGGGCTGACCACGTGGTCGTCGAGGGGCACCGTCACCTGTACGGTGCCCTCGGCCTCGGCGATGAAGAGGGCCGGGTCGTTGCAGTCGGCGTAGCCGACGGAGTCCACGCCGTGCTGTCCCGCGTAGCCCGCCCAGCCGTGGTCGGCGACGACCAGGTCGGGCAGCGGGCGGCCCTCGCGCTCCAGGGCGGTCAGGATGGCCTTCATCGGCTCGCCCGAGTGGGTGTGCCACAGGGTGGCGCCGTGCTCCAGCACCGCCACGTCCGCGAACTGCATGACGTAACCCTCCTCGGTCGTCAGCCCGTCCGGGATGACGACGATCTCGCAGCCGGCCGCGCGCAGGGCGGACGCGGTCGCGCGGTGCACGTCGAGCAGGCCGCCGGGGTGGCCGGTGGCGAAGAGCACCCGCTGCTGCCCGTCCGCCGCCTTGCGCAGCCGCCCGGCGAGCCGGTCCAGGGCCGCGACGGTCAGCTCCGGGTCGATGGTGTCCTGGCCGTACCGGTGCTCGGGGTCGTCGTTCACGCCGACTCGTTCCGCCATCACCGCGAGGACGTCCTGCTCGTCGCTCCAGCGGTCGCCGAGTTCCAGGCCGAGCCAGTAGTGGCGGTCGGCGTTCGCCAGCTTGCGGTAGTGGGAGAGGTTGTTCTCGCGGGGGGTGGCGACGTCGCCCGCGATGCGCGTCCTGACGAGGTGGTCGACGAGTTCGGCGCGGCTGGGTGTCCCGGGTATCGGCATGACAACCATTGTGGAGCAGCCGACTGGGGGCGGCCCTGGCGTATCGCACGCTGGGATGTGCGTCACGTACTCAGCGGGACCCCGCTCACCTACTCAGATCTGCCGCAGCGCGAACCACAGTTCCATGCGGACGTCCGGGTCGTCCAGGTCCGCTCCCAGCAGGGTCGCGCACCGGGCGATGCGCTGCCGCACGGTGTTGCGGTGCACGGACAGGGCGACGGCCGTGCGGTCCCAACTGCCGTGCAGGGAGAGCCAGGTGCGCAGGGTCTCGGGGAGCGCGGGGTGGGCCGTGACGGGCGCGAGCAGGGTGCGGGCGTGGGCCGCCGCCTCGTCGGGCGGGACCAGGTCGGCGAGGGCGGGGCGCGGTCCGTGCCGGAGCAGCGGGGCGCGGGTGGCGCGGGCCCGGGCCAGGGCGCGGGCCGCCTGGGTGTCGGCGGCGGGCCAGTCCTCCGGGGCGACGTCGGCGCTGACGCCCAGGGTCCAGCCGGGCAACGGGTCCGGTGCCGGGTCGGCCGGGAGCAGGACCCGTACGACGTCGCCCGCCGGGTCGACCAGGGCGGAGCCGAGCGCGGCACCCAGCGCGCCGGCCGCGACGGCGTCGGGGACGCCCTCCCCGTCCGGACGGGCGTGCACGACGACCCACCGCCGCCCGTCGCCGAGCAGCGGTGCGACGTCCTCGGGCGCGGCCCCCAGCAGCAGCCGCACCAGCGCCGAGGAACGGGCGGCACCCGTACCGCTGTGCTGCTCCCCGGTGAGGAGGGAGAGCAGCACGGCGGCGACCGACACGATGGTGTGATCCCCCGGCGCACGCCCCGGGGCAGCCACCCCGAGCACGAAGCCGCGCCCGGCACCGAGGGCGTAGGCGGCGAGATGCGTACCGGAGACGGTGTCGGTGGCGGAGGTGGGGTGGGGGCGGTTGGCGGGAGAGGGCGTCCGGGGCTGAGGCGGGGGCGCGGGTCGGTTGGGTGGTTGGGGCTGGGGGCGGCCTGCGTCGGGTGCCCCGTCACGCGGCCGCGAGCGCCTGGCCCCGGCGAGCCCGCCCGGGCGTTCGACTTCGGCGGGCCCGCCCGGACGTCCGACACCGACGGGACCGCCCGGCTGCGCCGCCGGTCCGTCCGTGTGCGGTGCCCTGCCCGGCTCGACCGCCCGGGAGAACTCGCCCGGAGACCGCGCGCCCCCAGTGGGCGCCGACCGCACCACCCCGGAGCCGACCTCGCCAGGCACGCCCGGCCGTCCGCCCCCGCCAGGCACGCCGGACCGTCCGCCCTCGCCAGGCACGCCCGACCGCGTCGCCCCGCCCGCCCGCGAGGACTCGCCCGGAGACCGCGCGCCCGCAGTGGGCGCCGACCGCACCACCCCGGAGCCGACCTCGCCAGGCACGCCCGGCCGTCCGCCCCCGCCAGGCACGCCGGACCGTCCGCCCTCGCCAGGCACGCCCGACCGCGTCGCCCCGCCCGCCCCCGAGGACTCCACCGCAGGCCGCGCGCCCGCACCCTGCGTGCCCGCCGGCGGCCCGGCCCCCGCGTCCACCGGCCGCACCACTCCCGCCAGCTCCGCCAGCGCCTCGCGCGCCTCGCCCGCGGGCTCCCTGCCCGCCCCCGCGATCTCCGCCCCCTCCGGGCCGTACAGCACCGCCCACCCGCCCAGCCGCTGGGCCAGTTGCCGGAGGACCGACGGGACCGGGTCGGGGCGGGAGGCGGCCGCGGCCAGGCTCTGCTGGGCCTCCGTCACGCGGCGGAGTTCGGCCAGGCGGGCCTGGGCCATCAGCTGCCAGACCGCGCGGGCCACGCCCGAGAAGGTGGTCTGCTCCGGCACCTCCAGCAGCGGCAGGCCGTGCCTCTCGCACGCCGCGACCAGCGCCCTCGGCACCGTGTCGTGGACCGGCGCCACCCCGAAGCCGAGGGCCGCGCCGCCCGCCGCGACGATCCGGGCCACGTAGTCGTCGAAGTACGTCCCCGACCCCGCCGCCTCCGGGATGTGCACGCCCGCCGTGAGCAGCAGTTCCCCGCCCAGCAGATACGGATACGGGTCCGCCATCTCCGAGGTGTGCACCCAGTGGACGACGGTGCCGGGGTCGTCGGGGCCTGCGATCCGGCGCAGGGCCAGGTCCTCGCGGGCCAGGAGGGCGGACAGCGGAACGGGGGGTGTGGGGGGAACCGTCGAATCCGGCATGTGTGCGTTCCCTCCGGCCAGTGCCGTTCGAATGGATGAAACGTACACTTCGCAGTCGCTTTCCGGCCACCTAGGGTCAGTCCTCGTCAACCTCGTCCCCCACGACCGAGCTCCGCGCCCCGTGCGTGCGCGAAGGAGGCCCCATGGCCGTCGACTACCTCGTGATCGTCGTCTACCTGGCCGGCATGCTCGCCATGGGCTGGTGGGGCATGCGCCGCGCCCGCTCCAAGAGCGAGTTCCTGGTGGCCGGCCGCCGGCTCGGCCCGGCCATGTACTCCGGCACCATGGCGGCGATCGTCCTCGGCGGCGCCTCCACCATCGGCGGTGTCGGGCTCGGCTACCGGTACGGCCTGTCCGGCGCCTGGATGGTCTTCACCATCGGCCTCGGTCTGCTCGCCCTCTCCGTCTTCTTCTCCGCCCGCATCGCCCGGCTGAAGGTCTACACCGTCTCCGAGATGCTCGACCTGCGCTACGGAGGCGGCCGGGCCGGCGTCATCTCGGGCGTCGTCATGTGGGCGTACACCCTCATGCTCGCGGTGACCTCGACCATCGCCTACGCCACGATCTTCGACGTCCTGTTCGACATCAACCGCACGCTCGCGATCGTCCTCGGCGGCTCGATCGTCGTGGCGTACTCCACCCTCGGCGGGATGTGGTCGATCACCCTGACGGACATGGTGCAGTTCGTCGTGAAGACCATCGGCGTGCTGCTCCTGCTGCTGCCGATCGCCGTCGTGAAGGCCGGCGGGTTCAGCGAGATGAAGGACCGGCTGCCCACCGACTACTTCGACCCGCTCGGCATCGGCGGCGAGACGATCTTCACCTACGTGCTGATCTACACCTTCGGCATGCTCATCGGGCAGGACATCTGGCAGCGCGTGTTCACCGCCCGCAGCGACCGAACGGCCAAGTGGGGCGGGACCGTCGCCGGCACCTACTGCCTCGCGTACGCCCTCGCCGGCGCCGTCATCGGCACGGCTGCCAGGGTGCTGTACCCGAAGCTCGGCAGCCCGGACGACGCCTTCGCGACCATCGTGAAGGAGGAACTGCCCGTCGGAGTCCGGGGCTTGGTGCTGGCCGCCGCCCTGGCAGCCGTGATGTCGACCTCGTCCGGCGCGCTGATCGCCTGCGCCACCGTCGCCAACAACGACATCTGGTCCCGGCTGCGGGGCCTCGGCAAGGCGGCGCCTGCGGAAGACCACGACGAGGTACGGGGCAACCGCGCCTTCATCCTGCTCATGGGCCTCGCGGTGATCGGCACGGCCATCGCGATCGACAACGTCGTGGAGGCGCTGACCGTCGCCTACAACCTCCTCGTCGGCGGACTGCTCGTGCCGATCCTCGGCGGGCTGGTGTGGAAGCGGGGCACGGTGTACGGCGCCCTCGCCTCCGTCGTGGTCGGCGGGCTCGCGGTCATCGTGCTGATGGCGGCGCACGGCATCCTCGCCAACGAGCCCGTCTACTACGGCCTGCTCGCCTCGCTCGCCGCCTATCTGGTCGTCTCCCTGGCCACCCCCGCCACCGACGCCGCCGTCCTCGCCGCCTGGCGCGAGCGGCTCTCCGGACGGGCCCCCGAACTCGCGTCCGAACCGGTCACGGCTCCCCAGTAGAGTCGTAGAGCAAGCAGTACATACGCGATGAAGCGTAGGAAAGAAGGCATTTCTCCATGAGCAGCAACGAGACTCCCCGCGGACCCGTCGACTCCTCGCGCGTTCCGCGGTACGCGGGCCCCGCGACCTTCGCCCGGCTGCCCCGGCTCGACGAGGTCGGCGGGCGGGCCGATGTCGCCGTGGTGGGCGTGCCGTTCGACTCGGGTGTCTCGTACCGGCCGGGCGCCCGCTTCGGCGGCAACGCGATCCGCGAGGCGTCCCGGCTGCTGCGCCCGTACAACCCGGCGCAGGACGCCTCGCCGTTCGCCCTCGCCCAGGTCGCGGACGGCGGCGACATCGCCGTGAACCCGTTCAACATCAACGAGGCCGTCGAGACCGTCGAGGCCGCCGCCGACGACCTGCTCGGCACGGGCGCCCGGCTGATGACCCTCGGCGGCGACCACACCATCGCGCTGCCGCTGCTGCGCTCGGTGGCGAAGAAGCACGGCCCGGTGGCCCTGCTGCACTTCGACGCCCACCTCGACACCTGGGACACGTACTTCGGCGCCGAGTACACCCACGGCACCCCGTTCCGCCGCGCGGTCGAGGAGGGCGTCCTCGACACCTCCGCCCTGTCCCACGTCGGCACGCGCGGCCCGCTCTACGGCAAGCAGGACCTGACCGACGACGAGAAGATGGGCTTCGGCATCGTCACCTCGGCGGACGTCTACCGGCGCGGCGCGGACGAGGTCGCCGACCAGCTCCGCCAGCGCATCGGCGACCGGCCGCTGTACATCTCCATCGACATCGACTGCCTCGACCCGGCCCACGCCCCCGGCACGGGCACCCCCGAGGCCGGCGGCATGACCTCGCGCGAGCTGCTGGAGATCCTGCGCGGCCTGGCGTGCTGCAACCTGGTCTCCGCGGACGTCGTCGAGGTGGCGCCCGCGTACGATCACGCGGAGATCACGTCGGTGGCCGCGTCCCACACGGCGTACGAACTGACCACGATCATGTCCCGCCAGATCGCCGCGGCCCGGAAGGACTCGGAAGCCAAGTGACTCACGACCACGACCTGGTGCTCCGCCCGACGCCCGCCCAGACGGAGGCCGCCCTGAACCCTCCCCCCGGCCGGGGCGGCGGAGACCTGGTCGTGGAGACGCTGGCCGCGCTGGGCGCGACGACCGTGTTCGGACTGCCCGGCCAGCACGCGCTGGGCATGTTCGACGCGCTGCGCCGCTCGGACTTGAGGTACGTCGGCCTGCGGGTGGAGAACAACGCCGGCTTCGCTGCCGACGCGTACGGCAGGATCACGGGTGAGGCGGCGCCGCTGCTGCTGTCGACGGGGCCGGGAGCCCTGACGTCGCTGGCGGCGCTCCAGGAGGCGGCCGCGGCCAGCGCCCCCGTCCTGGCGATCAGCAGCCAGGTCCCGACGACCGGGCTCGGCGGCGGACGCCACGGCTATCTGCACGAACTGCCCGACCAGGCGGCCTCGTTCCGGGGCGTGGTGAAGTCGGTCCACACCGTCCGCACCCCGTCGCAGATCCCGTCCGCCATCGAGGCGGCCTGGAAGTCGGCGCTGAGCGCCCCGCACGGGCCGGTGTGGGTGGAGGTCCCGCAGGACGTACTGCTCGCGCCGACGGCGATCCCGGTGGTGACCGGCGGCGACGCCTTCCCCGAGGAGCTGCCGCCGCGCCCCGAACTGACCGCCGTGGCCGCCGACCTGCTGTCGAAGGCGGCCCGCCCGGCGATCATCGCGGGCGGCGGAGTGATCCGGGCGGACGCGTCGAAGAAGCTGCGCCGGCTGGCCGAGACGCTCCAGGCGCCGGTCGTCACGACACCGGGCGGCAAGGGCGCCTTCCCCTGGACGCATCCGCTGTCGCTCCAGTCCTGGATCGAGGACCGCCACACCACGGACTTCCTCGAGGACGCGGACGTCCTGCTCGTCGTCGGCTCGGGTCTCGGTGAACTCTCCTCGAACTACCACACGTTCAAGCCGCGCGGCCGGATCATCCAGATCGAGGCCGACCTCGGCAAGCTGGAGTCCAACCACCCGGCCCTGGGCATCCACGCGGACGCCCGCCTCGCCTTGCAGGCACTGCTGGAGACGGTCACCGAGCGGGAGGACCCGACGGCACCGGAGCGCGTCCGCGCGCTGCTCGCGAAGGTCGCCGAACGCATCGCCGCCCAGGAACTCGCCCTGGAGCAGGACGTGCTGGCGTCCGTCCGCAGGGCGCTCCCCGCCGACTCCCCGTCCTTCTGGGACATGACGATCCTCGCCTACTGGGCCTGGTCGGCCTTCGACGCCAAGGGCCCCAACCACATGCACTCCGCACAGGGCGCGGGCGGCCTCGGCTACGCCTTCCCGGCGGCACTCGGCGCGGCGGTGGCCGACCCGACCCGGCCGGTCCTCGCCGTCTCCGGCGACGGCGGGGCCCTGTACTCGATCGCCGAGCTGGCGACGGCCCGCCAGTACGGCCTGAACGTCACCTGGCTGATCGTCGACGACGGCGGCTACGGCATCCTGCGCGAGTACATGACCGACGCGTTCGGCGAGGCGAGCGCGACGGAACTGACCCGGCCGGACTACGTGGCCCTGGCGGAGTCCTTCGGCGTCCCCGGGGTCCGTACGACCCCGGAGAACCTGGAGCAGGACCTCGCGAAGCAGCTCGCGTCGCCGGGGCCCTCGGTGGTCCTGCTCCCGGCCGTGCTGCGGATGTTCGCGCCGACGCATCTGGACTGAGCGCCGACCGGTCCGGCCGGGCCGTTTCTTCGCTCCTCACATGGGCGGGACCGAGCGGGGCACCCGTGTATCCGTCCACCAGCGAAGGGGAGCCGATCATGGTAGTCGCCGTCGTCATCGTCGGGTGTGTGGTCCTGGCCGTCCTGGCCTTCCTCGTCCCCCGTCTCTCCCGCCATCCCGAGCGCGGCACGCAACGTACCCTCGGTGCCGGGGCCCGGGCCGGTGGCAAGGCGCCCGGCATTCTGGGCCGGCTCTTCAGCAAGCCCTTCCACACCAGCTCGCGCGCGGTGAGCCGCAGCGGTTCGGCAGGTCGCCGCTCCCGCGGCCGCATGCCCTTCTGACCGACGGCGCGGACCGAGCGGGGAGCATAATCATGAACGCCGAAGACGCCGAAGACGCGAACAGGTTGCTGGACGGGCTGACCGTGGATGCCAGTCGGCGAGAGCAGCCGATCGTGCTGGACGAGGACGGACGTCCCATCCGGACCTGGCGGGAGAACCATCCGTACGACCACAAGGTCCGCCGCAAGGAGTACGAGCGGACCAAGCGCATCCTGCAGATCGAGCTGCTCAAGCTCCAGCGGTGGGTCAAGGACACCGGCGCCCGTCTGGTCGTCGTGTGCGAGGGGCGTGACGCCGCGGGCAAGGGCGGCACGATCCAGCGGCTCACCGAGCGGCTCAACCCCCGCGGCGCACGCGTGGTCGCCCTGGACAAGCCCACCGAACGCGAGATGGGCCAGTGGTACTTCCAGCGGTACATCGCGCATCTGCCGACGGCCGGGGAGATCGTCTTCTTCGACCGCTCCTGGTACAACCGGGCCGGCGTCGAGCGCGTGATGGGGTACTGCTCCAAGGACGAGTACGAGCTGTTCCTCGACCAGTGCCCGGCCTTCGAGCGGATGCTGGTCGACGACGGCGTCCTGCTGGTGAAGTTCTGGTTCTCGGTCTCCCGCTCCGAGCAGCGCACGCGCTTCGCGATCCGGCAGGTCGACCCGGTGCGCCAGTGGAAGCTCTCCCCCACCGACTTGGCCTCGCTGGACCGCTGGGACGACTACACCGAGGCGAAGGTCGACATGTTCCGCGCCACGGACACCGCATACGCCCCCTGGACCGTCGTCAAGAGCAACGACAAGCGGCGCGCCCGGCTGGAGACCATGCGCAGTCTGCTGTCGCGCATCGACTACGCCAGCAAGGACCGCGAGGCCGTCGGCACACCCGACCCCCTCATCGTCGGCGCCGCCGACACCCTTCTGGAGCCCGGCGAGGAGGACACCGCACTGTCACCCACTCCGTTGTCCTCCGGCGCCGACGGGCCGGGCAAGCACCCCGAGCACCCCGGGACCGACTGACGCTCACGAGCCCGTCCCTCTCATCCGGAACCGTGCGATGGCGGTGGTCGTAGGACGCCCACTCAGTCAGTTGCTGCTGCCGTCATGCCGGTCGTTGCCGGTGTCGGTGTCGGTGTCGGTGTCGGTGTCGGCGGGACGGAAGCATGCCGTCACCGTCTTGCCGTTCCGCCGGCACCGCATCCCCCACTCGTCGGCGAGCTTCTGCACGATCGCCACTCCGCGGCCGGAGACGTCCCCCGGCGCTGCTTCGCGCTGGCGCGGCAGCGTCGGGTCCTCGTCGTGGACGCTCACATGAAGGCAGTCGCCGTCCCACGTGAGGACCAGGTGCGCGTCGCTGTGCGCGTGGACGTGCGCATTGGTGATCAGCTCGGACACGGCCAGGACGACGGCGTCCACCGTGTCCGGCTCCGCGGCAGCCCAGGGCAGGGATTCGAGACGCCTGCGTGTCCACTCCCGCCCGGCGCGCACTCCCTCGGACATGGGGAACGAGTGCGCCCATCCCATCGCCTTCACCGCCACCGCCCCGGCCTCCTTCCCCTCGGCCCCACACAGGTGCATGAACCGTGTACCCGGCGCCCTCCTCAACAGACACGACGCGGTGGGCCGCCCACGACTTTCCGGGCGGCCCACCCCACATGCCGGTTACTTCTCGAGCACGGCTCGAACACGACCTACAGGCCGTCGCGGACCATCGCGGCGACGAGGTGGACGTGGCGGTCGGCCGCCGTGTTCGACATCTCGTTCTCGAAGTTCAGGCCGTAGGGCCAGAAGTGGCCGCCGCCGGTGGAGATCTTCGCGCCGGAGCCGTCGTACTGCTTGACGAGCGCGGTGGCCTGCCCGCCGGTCCAAGTGCCGCTGCCGCCGAGGCGGGACCAGCCCGAGCTGGTGCCCACGCCGATGGTGTGGGCGATCTCGTGCAGGGCCGTCCGCTTGGTCATGTAGCTGCGGTTGCTGCCGAAGCGGATGGTCCCGTTGATGTTGCCGTCGGCGGTGGGGACGCCCGGCTCGTAGCGGACGGTGATGGTCTTGCCCAGGTCACTGAGGTTGTTGTAGCGGGCCACCGCCGCGTTCATGGCCCGGGTGATGGCGTCGTAGGCGGTGCGCTGGTCCTCGGTCGGGTTGCTCGCCCGCACGAGGGACCAGGTGATGGTGGCCGCGGCGGCGCGTTCGCGGGCCGGGGCGGGGGCGGCCTGGGGGGTGGCGGCCTGGGCGACGCCTGGGCCGGCCAGTAGTGCGGCTGTCAGGGCAGCTACAAGTGCCTTGCGTGGGCTCATCGCGGATCCTCCTGTGGGGGTGACCGTCAGAAGCTTGCGAGACTTCGTACGGCGTTCGGGATCTCGGACACACGTGACCACTGTCGACATCAGATCGGATACGACGAAATCCCGTCACTGACGCGGCAGTTGGCGCGCTGTCGACCGCAAGTATCCCGGCGGGAAAACCGACGTCAAGAGTTTTCACAGGGGTCAGCGGAGCGGCACCTGACCGAAGGGCCGGGGGCCGTTCGGCCGCCACGGCGTGCCCGAACACCCGCTTCGAAGCTCCCGGCGTTCCAGGGTTCGGTGGCAGCTGTCACCCCGGCATCGTGAACAGCCCTGACTGGAGGCCGCTGTGACGAAACCGGGACCCTCCTGTGAAACAACGCAGCGCCCGGTAACGACTCGCACAAGCCTTCGCCGATCGCTACAACCTTTGCCCCTTCCCGGTGAGTCATGGAGTGCATGACTTCTGGGATATCCCGCCGCGCGAGAGTGCTGGCGGTGGCCGTGGGTACGGGTGTGCTCGTGCCGCTCGTCGCTGCCGCCACGCCCGCCGCCGCCGCGACTCCGGCCGTGACCTGCACGTCGGCCAAGGCCGGGCTCGCCGCCAAGCTGAAGAAGGACATCACCGCCGCGCTCGCCACCCGCAAGGGAACGGTCGCCGTCGGCCTCTACGACCGCAGCACCAACACGACGTGCACCCTGCGCGCGAGCTCCGCCTACGACTCGGCCAGCGTCGTCAAGGTGACTGTCCTCGCCACGCTGCTGTGGGACGCGAAGAAGCACGACCGGTATCTCACCGACCGCGAGAACACCCTCGCCAAGGCCATGATCACCAAGTCGGACAACGCCGCGACCTCCACCCTGTGGAAGCAGCTCGGCATGACGAAGATCAAGGGCTTCCTCAGCGCCGCCGGCATGACCCAGACCAAGCCCGGCGCGAACGGCTACTGGGGCCTGACGCAGATCACCGTCACCGACGAGCAGAAGCTGCTGAAGCTCCTCACCGCCAAGAACGCGGTCCTGAGCGACAACTCCCGTGCCTACATCCTCAAGTTGATGGGCCAGGTCGTCTCGTCCCAGCGCTGGGGCACGCCGTACGGAGTGCCGTCCGGCGTCACCGTGGCCGTGAAGAACGGCTGGCTGCAACGCTCCACGAACGGCTGGCGGGTGCACAGCGTCGGCGCGTTCAAGGGCGGCGGCCACGACTACATGATGACCGTGCTCACCCACGGCAACAGCACCATGAACTACGGCATCGCGACCATCCAGGCCGTGGCCAAGGTCATCCACAAGGACCTGGCCGCGAGCTGACCCTTCACCGCGCGTCCTACCCGGCGTCACCGGTCCGCCCTACGGTGGCGCCATGCCCCTGAGAAACCCTCTCGCCCTCCTCACCGCGGGCCTGGCGGTGGCCACGTGCCTGACCGCCGCCGGCCCCGCCCAGGCGCACACCCGGCACGCCTGCTCGCCGGACGTGTCCATCGACGGCTTCTCCGACGCGCTCGACAAGACGACGTACGAGAACACCTACGTCGGCAATCTCTCGGCCCTCGCCATGGACGGCGGCGGCTCACTGGCCGCCCTCTCCGACCGCTCGTCCCTCTTCCGCCTGGACGCGAGGACCCTCAAGCCCCGGTCCGTGACCCCGCTCGCCGACGAGAACGGGACCGCGCTCGACTCCGAGGGCCTGGTCATCGACGCCGACGGCACTCTCCTGGTCACCTCCGAGACCGAGCCGTCCGTCCGCCGCTACTCCCGCACCGGCGAGATCCTCGACCGCCTCCCGGTCCCGGACGCCCTGCGCGTGAGCCCCGTGGGCCGGGCCCAGCCCAACGGCACCTTCGAGGGCCTGACGCTGCTTTCCGGCGGCCGCACCCTGCTGGCCTCCATGGAGTACTCGCTGTCCGGCGACGACTCGACGATCGTCCGCTTCCAGACCTGGCGCAGGACGGCACACGGCCACTTCGCCCTCGGCGCCCAGTACGCCTACCGCAAGGACCCCGGCCTGGGCGTCCCCGAGGTCCAGGCGACCCCCGACGGCCGCCTGCTGGTCCTGGAGCGCGGCTTCACCTCCGGCGTCGGCAACACGGTCCGCCTCTACCTGGCCGACCCGCGCGGGGCGACGGACACGAGCGGCATCGAGACCCTCCCGGCCCGCCCCGAGGCCCGCCTGATCAGGAAGACCCTCCTCACCGACCTCGTGACCTGCCCCTCCCTCGGAGCGACGGCCGAGCAGCCCCAGCCGAACCCGCTGCTCGACAACATCGAGGGCATGACGATCACGGGCCGGACGAAGAAGACCCTGAAGGTCCTCCTGGCCAGCGACGACAACGAGAACAAGACCCAGACGACCCGCTTCTACGCCCTGCGGGTGAGAACGACCACCCAGCGCTGACCACGAGGGATCCTCCCCGGGCGGGCGGGAGTGGCTACGCCCCCGCCGCCGCGAACGCCCCCCGGGCCATCCGGTGCAGCAACTCCGCCGTGGCCCCCCGCCCGGGCAGGGACCCGGCCCTCCCCAGATGCGGCGTCGAGTTCAGCAGCCCGAACACCGAGTGCACAGCCGACCGCGCCGCAGGCTCCCCCAGTCCGGGATACACCTCCCGCACGACGGCCACCCACAGCTCCACGTACTGCCGCTGGAGCTGCCGGACCATCTTCCGGTCGCTGTCCCGGAGGCGGTCCAGCTCCCGATCGTGCAGGGTGATCAGAGGCCGGTCGTCGAGCGCGAAGTCGATGTGCCCCTCGATCAGCGAGTCGAGGACCGCCTCCGCCCCCGCGCCCCCGTCCGCCTCCGCCACCCGCCGCTTCGCCCCGGTCAGCAGCTGCCCGCTGATCCCCACCAGCAGCTCCGCGAGCATCGCGTCCTTGCCCGCGAAGTGCCGGTAGAGCCCGGGCCCGCTGATCCCGACAGCGGCACCTATCTCGTCGACTCCGACCCCGTGGAAGCCCCGCTCGGCGAAGAGCCGGGCGGCCTCCTTGAGGATCTGCTCGCGTCGGGTGGGGGCGTCGGTTCTCGTGGCCATGAAATCAATTCTAGACAGGGAGGTTAGCGGTCGTTAACCTGAAGGAAATGCGTTAACGCTCATTAACAAGGTGAGGGGACCGCAGGATGCACGAGGCACCGGAGCTCACGAGCGCGGCAGACCCCGCGTCGGAGGCCTTTCGGGCCAACGAGGAGGCGCACCGCGCCCTCGTGGAGGAGCTGCGCGCCAAGCTGGCCGCGGCCGCGCGGGGAGGCGGCGAGAAGGCCCGCGCCCGCCACACCGCGCGCGGCAAGCTGCTCCCCCGCGACCGCGTCGACACCCTCCTCGACCCGGGTTCACCCTTCCTGGAGCTGGCCCCGCTCGCGGCCGACGGGATGTACGAGGGCCAGGCCCCGGCCGCCGGTGTCATCGCCGGCATCGGCCGGGTCAGCGGCCGCGAAACCGTGATCATCGCCAACGACGCCACGGTCAAGGGCGGCACGTATTACCCGATGACGGTCAAGAAGCACCTGCGCGCCCAGGAGGTCGCCCTCGACAACCGCCTCCCCTGCGTCTACCTGGTGGACTCCGGCGGCGCCTTCCTCCCCATGCAGGACGAGGTCTTCCCGGACCGGGACCACTTCGGCCGGATCTTCTACAACCAGGCCCGTATGTCGGGCGCCGGCATCCCCCAGATCGCCGCCGTCCTCGGTTCCTGCACGGCCGGCGGGGCGTACGTCCCGGCGATGAGCGACGAGGCGGTGATCGTCCGCAACCAGGGCACGATCTTCCTGGGCGGACCGCCCCTGGTGAAGGCGGCCACGGGCGAGGTCGTCACGGCGGAGGAGCTCGGCGGCGGCGAGGTCCACTCCCGCGTCTCGGGCGTCACGGACCACCTCGCGGAGAACGACGCGCACGCGCTGCGCATCGTCCGCACCATCGTCTCCACCCTCCCCGCGCGCGGGAAGCTCCCCTGGGAGGTCACGCAGGCGATCGAGCCGAAGGTCGACCCGCAGGGCCTCTACGGCGCAGTCCCGGTCGACTCCCGCACCCCGTACGACGTCCGGGAGATCATCGCGCGCGTGGTCGACGGCTCCCGTTTCGCCGAGTTCAAGTCCGAGTTCGGCCAGACCCTGGTCACGGGCTTCGCCCGGATCCACGGCCACCCGGTGGGCATCGTCGCCAACAACGGCATCCTGTTCTCCGAGTCCGCCCAGAAGGGCGCCCACTTCATCGAGCTGTGCGACCAGCGCGGCATCCCGCTGGTCTTCCTGCAGAACATCTCGGGGTTCATGGTCGGCCGGGACTACGAGGCGGGCGGCATCGCCAAGCACGGCGCCAAGATGGTCACGGCCGTGGCCTGCACGCGCGTACCGAAACTCACGGTCGTGGTCGGCGGCTCGTACGGCGCGGGCAACTACTCCATGTGCGGCCGGGCGTACTCCCCCCGGTTCCTGTGGATGTGGCCGAACGCCAAGATCTCCGTGATGGGCGGCGAGCAGGCCGCCTCGGTCCTCGCGACCGTCAAGCGGGACCAGCTGGAGGCGCGTGGCGAGTCCTGGCCGGCGGAGGACGAGGAGGCCTTCAAGGCCCCGATCCGCGCCCAGTACGAGCGCCAGGGCAACGCCTACTACGCGACGGCCCGCCTCTGGGACGACGGTGTGATCGACCCGCTGGACACCCGCCAGGTCCTGGGGCTGGCCCTGACCGCGTGCGCCAACGCGCCCCTGGGTGACCCCCAGTTCGGCGTCTTCCGGATGTGAGGGGACGGACGACGATGTTCGAGACAGTGCTGGTTGCCAACCGTGGCGAGATCGCCGTGCGGGTCATCCGTACGCTGCGGTCGATGGGCGTGCGCTCGGTGGCCGTCTTCTCCGACGCGGACGCCGACGCCCGGCACGTCCGCGAGGCGGACACGGCGGTCCGGATCGGACCGGCCCCGGCATCGATGAGCTATCTGTCGGTGGAGCGCCTGCTGGAGGCGGCGGCGCGCACCGGCGCCCAGGCCGTCCACCCCGGCTACGGCTTCCTCGCCGAGAACGCCGCCTTCGCGCGCGCCTGCGCCGAGGCCGGCCTGGTCTTCATCGGCCCTCCGGCGGACGCGATCGCGTTGATGGGCGACAAGATCCGCGCCAAGGAGACGGTCCGGGAAGCCGGCGTACCGGTCGTCCCCGGCGGACGCGACCCGGACCTGGCCGAGGCGGCCCGCGAGCTGGGCGCGCCCGTGCTGCTGAAGCCGAGTGCGGGCGGCGGCGGCAAGGGCATGCGCCTGGTGCGGGACCTGACCCGGCTGGAGGAGGAGATCGCCGCGGCCCGCCGCGAGGCCGGCGCCTCCTTCGGCGACGACACGCTCCTGGTCGAGCGCTGGATCGACCGCCCCCGCCACATCGAGATCCAGGTCCTGGCCGACGGCCACGGCCGTGTCGTCCATCTGGGCGAGCGCGAGTGCTCCCTCCAGCGCCGCCACCAGAAGATCATCGAGGAGGCGCCGAGCGTGCTCCTCGACGAGGAGACGCGCTCCGCGATGGGCGAGGCGGCGGTCCAGGCGGCCCGCTCCTGCGGCTACCGGGGCGCGGGCACGGTGGAGTTCATCGTCCCGGGCAACGACCCGTCGTCGTACTACTTCATGGAGATGAACACCCGCCTCCAGGTGGAGCACCCGGTCACGGAGCTGATCACCGGTCTGGACCTGGTCGAGTGGCAGCTGCGGGTGGCGGCCGGGGAGCCCCTGGCCTTCGCCCAGGAGGACGTACGCCTGACCGGCCACGCCGTCGAAGCCCGCATCTGCGCCGAGGACCCGGCCCGCGGCTTCCTCCCCTCCGGCGGCACGGTCCTGAGGCTCCGTGAACCGCAGGGCGACGGCATCCGCACCGACTCGGGCCTCACGGAGGGCACGGAGGTCGGCAGCCTCTACGACCCGATGCTCTCGAAGGTCATCGCGTACGGCCCCGACCGCGCGACCGCCCTGCGCAAGCTCCGTTCGGCCCTGGCGGAGACGGTCACGCTCGGTGTGCAGACCAACGCCGGCTTCCTGCGCCGGCTGCTCGCCCACCCGGCGGTGGCCGCCGGTGACCTGGACACGGGCCTGGTCGAGCGGGAGGTCGAGGGGCTGGTCTCCACGGCCGTACCGGAAGAGGTCTACGAGGCGGCGGCGGCCGTACGCCTGGAGGCGCTGACGCCCGAGCCCGGCGGCTGGACGGACCCCTTCTCGGTCCCCAGCGGCTGGCGGCTCGGCGGGACACGGAAACCGCCCGCCTTCCACCTCAGGGTCCAGGACTCGCTGGAGTACACCCCGCGCGGCACCGCCACGGTCACCGGCGACCGGGTCTCCGTCACGCTGGACGGCGTCCGCCACACCTTCCACCGAGCCGCCGACTGGCTCGGCCGCGACGGCGACGCCTGGCATGTACGCGACCACGACCCGGTGGCCGCCTCCCTGAGCCGCGCGGCCCACGCGGGCGCCGACTCGCTGACCGCGCCCATGCCGGGCACGGTGACGGTGGTGAAGGTCGCCGTCGGCGACGAGGTGGCCGCGGGCCAGAGCCTGCTGGTGGTGGAGGCGATGAAGATGGAGCACGTCGTCTCCGCCCCGCACGCCGGCAAGGTCACCGAACTGGACGTGGCCCCGGGCTCGACGGTCGCCATGGACCAGGTGCTGGCGGTCATCGCACCCCACGAGGAGGCGGAGGAATGACAGTCGACGGTCTCCCGATGGTGGTTCCGACCGGGGACCTCCCCACCCGCGTCCGCATCCACGAGGTGGGCGCGCGCGACGGCCTGCAGAACGAGAAGGCGACGGTCCCCACCGAGGTCAAGGCGGAGTTCGTCCGCCGCCTGGCGGAAGCGGGCCTGACGACGATCGAGGCGACGAGCTTCGTCCACCCCCGGTGGGTCCCCCAACTGGCGGACGCGGAACAGCTGTACCCCATGGTCAGCGACCTCCCGGTGGCACTGCCGGTGCTCGTCCCGAACGAACGCGGCCTGGACCGGGCCCTGGCCCTGGGGGCCCGGCGGGTGGCTGTCTTCGCCAGCGCCACGGAGTCCTTCGCCAAGGCCAACCTCAACCGCACGGTGGACGAGGCACTGGCGATGTTCGAGCCGGTGGTGAGCCGGGCGAAGGCCGAGGACGTCCATGTCCGCGGCTACCTCTCCATGTGCTTCGGCGACCCCTGGGAGGGCGCGGTCCCGGTCCCCCAGGTGGTCCGGGTCTGCAAGTCCCTCCTGGACATGGGCTGCGACGAGCTGAGCCTGGGCGACACGATCGGTGTGGCGACACCCGGTCATGTCGTCTCCCTGCTGCGGTCGCTGGACGAGGCCGGCGTCCCCCCGGCCGCCCTCGGCGTCCACTTCCACGACACGTACGGCCAGGCCCTCGCCAACACGCTCGCGGCCCTCCAGCAGGGCGTCACGACGGTCGACGCCTCCGCGGGAGGCCTGGGCGGCTGCCCGTACGCGAAGTCGGCGACCGGCAACCTGGCCACCGAAGACCTCGTGTGGATGCTGCGGGGCCTCGGCATCGACACCGGGATCGACCTCGGCCGCCTCGTCGCCACGAGCGTGTGGATGGCCACCCGTCTGGGCCGACCCAGCCCGTCCCGCACCGTCCGAGCCCTGTCCCACGAGGACACCGAGGAGCAGTGATCACCATGGACTACCGACTCTCCCCCGAGTTGGAGGAACTCCGCCGCACGGTAGAGGAGTTCGCGCACGAGGTCGTGGCGCCGAAGATCGGCGACTTCTACGAGCGGCACGAGTTCCCGTACGAGATCGTCCGGGAGATGGGCCGCATGGGCCTGTTCGGGCTGCCGTTCCCCGAGGAGTACGGCGGCATGGGCGGCGACTACCTCGCCCTGGGCGTGGCCCTGGAGGAACTGGCGAGGGTCGACTCCTCGGTGGCCATCACCCTCGAAGCCGGCGTCTCGCTCGGCGCGATGCCGGTGTTCCGCTACGGCACGGAGGCCCAGAAGCGGGAATGGCTCCCCCGCCTCTGCTCCGGCGAGCTCCTGGGCGCGTTCGGCCTGACGGAACCGGACGGCGGCAGCGACGCGGGCGCGACCCGCACGACGGCCCGCCTGGACGAGTCGGCGAACGAGTGGGTGATCAACGGCACGAAGTGCTTCATCACCAACTCGGGCACGGACATCACGGGCCTGGTGACGGTCACGGCGGTCACGGGCCGCGCCCCGGACGGCAAACCGCTCATCTCCTCGATCATCGTCCCCTCCGGCACACCCGGCTTCACGATCGCCGCCCCGTACTCGAAGGTCGGCTGGAACGCCTCGGACACCCGCGAGTTGTCCTTCTCGGACGTCCGGGTCCCGGCGGCGAACCTCCTGGGCGAACAGGGCCGCGGCTACGCCCAGTTCCTCCGCATCCTCGACGAAGGCCGCATCGCCATCGCGGCGCTGGCAACCGGCCTGGCACAGGGCTGCGTGGACGAATCCGTCAAGTACGCCAGGGAACGCCACGCCTTCGGCAAGCCGATCGCCGCCAACCAGGCGATCCAGTTCAAGATCGCCGACATGGAGATGAAGGCCCACACGGCCCGCCTCGCCTGGCGCGACGCGGCAGCCCGCCTGGTGGCCGGCGCCCCCTTCAAGAAGGAAGCGGCCCTGGCCAAGCTCTACTCCTCCACGGTGGCGGTCGACAACGCCCGCGAGGCCACCCAGATCCACGGCGGCTACGGCTTCATGAACGAGTACCCGGTCGCCCGCATGTGGCGCGACTCCAAGATCCTTGAAATCGGCGAGGGCACGAGCGAGGTCCAGCGGATGCTGATCGCACGGGAGTTGGGGCTGGTCAGCTGAACGACCGGCTGGGGCTTGCTCGCGGGCGCGGTGATCCGGATCACCGCGCCCGTTCGCATTCCCTCGCCTTCCCCCGGGCACAGGTACCAGGGCCCCCCTGGACACAGCATGAGGTTAGGCTAACCTAAGCTTAATTCCAGCCAACTGGCTGTCAGCCGTGCCCGCAGTGGCTCCGTACGTACGAAAGCAGACCCAGCGATGTCGAACGCCAGAACCGCCCGCTTCTCCCGCCGCGGCATCCTCGCCGCCGGCGGCGCCCTCGGACTCGGCGCGCTCGTGACCGCGTGCGGCAGCGAGGACTCGACGGACGGCGGCTCGGACTCGAAGGCGTCCGCCAAGTCCGGCCCGTGGTCCTTCAAGGACGACCGCGGCAAGAACGTGCAGCTCGACAAGGTCCCCGCGAACATCGTCGCCTTCACCGGCGTCGCCGCCGCCCTGTACGACTACGGCGTCTCGGTCAAGGGCGTCTTCGGGCCCACCAAGACGCAGGACGGCAAGCCCGACGTCCAGGCCGGCGACATGGACATCAGCAAGGTGACCATCCTCGGCAACAGCTGGGACCAGTTCAACGTCGAGAAGTACGCCGCCCTCGCCCCCGACGTGCTGATCAGCACCATGTTCGACTCCGTCGGCACCCTCTGGTACGTCCCCGAGGCCTCCAAGGACAAGATCGCCAAGCTCGCCCCGAGCGTCGGCATATCCGTCTACGACCGTCAGCTCACCGCCCCGCTCCAGCGCATGTGGGAGCTGGCCGAGTCCCTCGGCGGCGACATGAAGGCCGCGAAGGTCACCGACGCCAAGGAGCGGTTCGAGGAGGCCTCCGAGCGGCTGCGCAAGGCCGCCAAGGCACACCCCGACATCAAGGTGATGGCCGGTTCCGCGAGCCAGGAGCTGTTCTACGTCTCCGGCACCAACCTCTCCGTCGACCTGGAGTACTTCAAGGCCCTCGGCGTGAACTTCGTCGAACCGCCGGAGAAGGCCAAGGCCAAGGGCGGCGGCTGGTTCGAGAGCCTCAGCTGGGAGAACGTCGACAAGTACGCGGCCGACGTCATCATGATGGACGACCGGTCCTCGGCGATCCAGCCGGCGAACATCACCGAGGCGACGTGGAAGAAGCTGCCCGCGGTGAAGGCGGGGCAGGTCATCTCGCGTTCTGCCGAGCCGATCCTGTCGTACGACAAGTGCGTGCCGTTGGTGGAGAACCTGGCGAAGGCCATCGAGTCCGCGAAGAAGGTTGCCTAGCGAGCCTGCGAGTGGGGCGTTGAGTTTCGTCGGCGCGTGCGGGTCCGTTGTGGCCTGTCGCGCAGTTCCCCGCGCCCCTGGGCAAGTCGCCCAGCCCCCTGACCATGACTCAGGAGCTTCTATGACCACCGCCGTAGCCGCCCCGTTCCGTTTCTTCTCGCTCCAGGTCGTGCGGACGAGGCGGCTCGGTCCGTCCCTGGTCCGTGTCACCTTCGGCGGGCCCGATCTGCACGCCTTCCACTCCGACGGGCGTGACCAGTCGCTGTCGCTGTTCCTGCCCCACCCCGGACAGCCCGAGCCGGTCGTGCCGCTCGAGCTCGGGGACGGCTGGTGGCAGGGTTGGCGTGAACTGCCGGACGACGTACGGGCCGTGATGCGGTCGTACACCCTGCGGGCGCTGCGCCGCGGCCCGGACGAGATCGACATCGACTTCGCCCTGCACGGCATCGAGCCGGGCGCCTCGGTCCAGGCCGGCCCCGCCTCCCGCTGGGCCGCCCGGGCCGCCGTCGGCGACCGGGTGCTGCTGCTCGGCCCGGCCGTCGCCGACAACCGGGCGATCCGCTTCCGGCCGCCCGAGGACACCGACCTCGTGGTCGTCTGGGGCGACGAGACCGCCGTCCCCGCCGCCTCGGCCATCGTCGAGTCGCTGCCGGCCGGCACCCGTGCCCGGGTCTGGCTGGAGGTGCCGCACGCCGGGGACATCCAGGACCTGGCGACCGAGGCCGACGCCGAGATCACCTGGCTCGTGAGAGAAGAGAAGGGTGCCCAGGGCTCCGCCATGGTCCTCGACACCCTGCGAGAGGCCCGACTACCGCCGGCCCAGCGGCCGTACGTCTGGATCGCGGGGGAGTCCGGCTGCGTGAAGCAACTGCGCCGGCACTTCGTGCGCGAGCGCGGCATCGACCGCCGCCGGGTCACGTTCGTCGGCTACTGGCGCCGCGGCGTGAGCGAGGAGCAGTTGAGGGCCGAGGAATAGCCTCAGCCCTCCACCCCCTTTCCCCAACCCATGTGACACGAGTGACCACAGTCACGGCAGGGCCCGATCTTCAGCCAAACAACTTAGGTTAGGCTTGCCTAAGTTGATTGAATCGGCGGTTCCAGCCCGCCCTGTCCCGCACCGGACTGTCCCCACCGGAGGACCCCTACATGCGCTCGCACCTGCTCAACGACACCACCGCGGAGCAGTACCGCCGCTCCGTGACCGACGGAGTCGAGCGGGTGGCCGCCAAAATCGCCACCACCGAACGGCCGTTCACCGGGGTCACCGTCGACGCCCTGGCTCCCGCCATCGACGCGATCGACCTCGACAAGCCGCTGCACGACACCGCCGCGGTGCTCGACGAACTGGAGGACGTCTACCTCCGGGACGCGGTCTACTTCCACCACCCCCGCTACCTGGCCCACCTCAACTGCCCGGTCGTCATCCCGGCCGTGCTCGGCGAGGCCGTCCTGTCCGCCGTCAACTCCTCCCTCGACACCTGGGACCAGTCGGCCGGCGGCACCCTGATCGAGCGCAAACTGATCGACTGGACGACCGAGCGCATCGGCCTCGGCCCCGCCGCCGACGGCGTGTTCACCTCCGGCGGCACGCAGTCCAACCTCCAGGCGTTGCTGCTCGCGCGTGAGGAGGCCAAGACCGACACGCTGGCGAAACTGCGCATCTTCGCCTCCGAGGTCAGCCACTTCAGCGTGCAGAAGTCGGCCAAACTACTGGGCCTGGGCCAGGACGCCGTGGTCTCCGTACCCGTCGACCACGACAAGCGCCTGCAGACCGTCGCCCTCGCCCGCGAGCTGGAGCGCTGCAAGCAGGACGGCCTCGTCCCCATGGCCGTCGTCGCCACCGCCGGCACCACCGACTTCGGCTCGATCGATCCGCTGCCCGAGATCGCCGAGCTCTGCGAGCAGTTCGGCACCTGGATGCACGTCGACGCCGCCTACGGCTGCGGCCTGCTCGCCTCCCTGAAGCACCGGGACCGGCTGAACGGCATCGAGCGCGCCGACTCCGTCACCGTGGACTACCACAAGTCCTTCTTCCAGCCGGTGAGTTCGTCCGCGGTGCTGGTCCGCGACGCGGCCACCCTCCGGCACGCCACCTACCACGCCGAGTACCTGAACCCGCGCCGCATGGTGCAGGAACGTATCCCCAACCAGGTGGACAAGTCCCTGCAGACCACCCGCCGCTTCGACGCCCTCAAGCTGTGGATGACCCTGAGGACCATGGGCGCCGACGGCATCGGGCAGCTCTTCGACGAGGTGTGCGAGCTGGCCCGGGAGGGCTGGAAGCTGCTCGCGGCCGACCCGCGCTTCGACGTCGTCGTGGAGCCGAGCCTGTCCACCCTGGTCTTCCGCTACATCCCGGCGTCCGTCACCGACCCCGCCGAGATCGACCGCGCCAACCTCTACGCCCGCAAGGCCCTGTTCGCCTCGGGCGACGCCATCGTCGCGGGCACCAAGGTCGGCGCCCGCCACTATCTGAAGTTCACCCTGCTCAACCCCGAGACGCAGGCGTCCGACATCGCCGCCGTCCTCGATCTGATCGCCGGCCACGCCGAGCAGTACCTGGGAGAGTCCCTTGACCGCGCGTCCTGAAAACCCGAACAGAATCCATGACTTCGTGGGCATCGGGCTCGGCCCCTTCAACCTCGGCCTGGCCTGCCTCACCGAACCGATCGACGAACTCGACGGCGTCTTCCTGGAGTCGAAGCCCGACTTCGAGTGGCACGCGGGGATGTTCCTCGACGGCGCCCACCTCCAGACCCCGTTCATGTCGGACCTGGTCACCCTCGCCGACCCGACGTCCCCGTACTCCTTCCTGAACTACCTGAAGGAGAAGGGCCGGCTCTACTCGTTCTACATCCGCGAGAACTTCTACCCGCTGCGCGTCGAGTACGACGACTACTGCCGCTGGGCAGCGAACCAGCTGAGCAGCATCCGCTTCGGCACGACGGTGACGGAAGTCCGCCACGAGGACGACGTCTACGTCGTGCGGACCGAGACCGGAGAGGCCTTCCGCGCCCGTCACCTCGTCCTCGGCACGGGCACCCCGCCCCACATCCCCGCGGCCTGCCAGAACCTGGGCGGCGACTTCATCCACAACTCCCGCTACCTGAGCCACAAGGCGGAGCTGCAGAAGAAGGACTCGATCACGCTCGTCGGCTCCGGCCAGTCGGCCGCCGAGATCTACTACGACCTGCTCAGCGAGATCGACGTCCACGGCTACCGGCTGAACTGGGTCACCCGCTCCCCGCGCTTCTTCCCGCTGGAGTACACCAAGCTCACGCTGGAGATGACGTCGCCGGAGTACGTCGACTACTTCCGCGAACTGCCCGAGGCCACCCGCTACCGCCTCACGGCCGAGCAGAAGGGCCTGTTCAAGGGCATCGACGGCGACCTGATCAACGAGATCTTCGACCTGCTCTACCAGAAGAACCTCGGCGGTCCCGTGCCCACGCGGCTGCTCACCAACTCCTCGCTGACCAGCGCGACGTACGAGAACGGCACGTACACGCTCGGCTTCCGCCAGGAGGAGCAGGAGAGGGACTTCGAGCTGACCTCCGAGGGCCTGGTCCTGGCCACGGGCTACCGGTACGCCGAGCCGGAGTTCCTGAAGCCCGTCCGCGACCGCCTGGTCTACGACTCCAGGGGCAACTTCGACGTCGCCCGCAACTACGCCATCGACGTCACCGGCCGGGGGATCTTCCTCCAGAACGCCGGCGTCCACACCCACAGCATCACCAGCCCCGACCTGGGCATGGGCCCGTACCGGAACGCGTACATCATCCGCGAGCTGCTCGGCACCGAGTACTACCCCGTCGAGAAGACGATCGCGTTCCAGGAGTTCTCCGTATGAGCACCACCGGCATCGGCACGTTCACCCTGCGCCCCGTCGACCCCCTGAAGGACGCCGAGCTGCTGCACTCCTGGGTCACCCACCCCAAGGCGGCCTACTGGATGATGCAGGACGCCCGGCTCCAGGACGTCGAGCGCGAGTACATGCGGATCGCGGCGCACGAGCACCACCACGCCCACCTCGGTCTGCACGAGGGCCGGCCGGCGTTCCTGATGGAGAGGTACGACCCCCGCTACGTCGAGTTGACCGGGCTGTACGACCCGGAGCCCGGGGACGTCGGCATGCACTTCCTGGTCGCGCCGACCGACCGGCCGATCCACGGCTTCACCCGGGCCGTCATCACCGCCGTGATGGACGAGCTGTTCGCCGACCCGCGCACCCGGCGGGTCGTCGTGGAACCCGACGTGAACAACAAGGCCGTGCACGCGCTGAACGAGGCCGTGGGCTTCGTGCCCGAGCGCGAGATCGACAAGCCGGAGAAGCGCGCGCTGCTGAGTTTCTGCACGCGCGAACAGTTCCTGGCCGCCCGAGGAGTAGCCGTATGACCCTGTCCGACGCCGTAGCGCACCTGTCCCCCCACCGCTGGGCGCGGGCCAACCGCCTCCTGATCCGCAAGGCCCTCGCCGAGTTCGCGCACGAGCGCCTGATCACCCCCGAGCAGGACGGGGACGGTTACGTCGTCCGCAGCGACGACGGCCAGACCCGGTACACCTTCACGGCCACGCTCCGCGCCCTCGACCACTGGCAGGTCGACGCCGAGTCGATCACCCGCCACCGGAACGGCGCCGAACTCCCGCTCGCCGCCCTGGACTTCTTCATCGAGATGCAGAAGTCCCTGGGCCTGAGCGACGACATCCTGCCCGTCTACCTGGAGGAGATCTCCTCCACCCTCTCGGGCACCTGCTACAAACTCACCAAGCCGCGGATCACGGCCGCCGAGCTCGCGCGCGGCGACTTCCAGACCATCGAGACCGGCATGACCGAGGGCCACCCCTGCTTCGTGGCCAACAACGGCCGGCTCGGCTTCGGCATCCACGAGTACCTGTCGTACGCGCCGGAGACGGCGAGCCCGGTCCGGCTCGTCTGGCTCGCGGCACACCGCTCGCGCGCCGCGTTCACGGCCGGTGTGGGAGTCGAGTACGAGTCTTTCCTGCGCGAGGAACTGGGCGCGGAGACCGTCGAGCGCTTCCACGGCGTCCTGCGCGACCAGGACCTGGACCCGGCGGACTACCTCCTCATCCCCGTCCACCCCTGGCAGTGGTGGAACAAGCTCACCGTCACCTTCGCCGCCGAGGTCGCAAGGAAGCACCTGGTGTGCCTGGGCGAGGGCGACGACGAGTACCTGGCCCAGCAGTCGATCCGGACCTTCTTCAACCGGTCCAGCCCCGAGAAGCACTACGTGAAGACGGCCCTGTCCGTCATCAACATGGGCTTCATGCGCGGGCTGTCGGCCGCCTACATGGAGGCCACGCCCGCGATCAACGACTGGCTGGCCCAGCTCATCGACAACGACGCGGTCCTGAAGTCGACCGGCCTGTCGATCATCCGGGAGCGTGCCGCCGTCGGTTACCGGCACCTGGAGTACGAGCAGGCGACGGACCGCTACTCGCCGTACCGCAAGATGCTCGCCGCGCTGTGGCGGGAGAGCCCGGTGCCGTCCCTGAAGGACGGCGAGTCCCTGGCCACGATGGCGTCCCTGGTCCATGTCGACCACGAGGGGGCGTCGGTCGCGGGCGCGCTGATCGAGCAGTCGGGCCTCGCCCCGAAGGAGTGGCTGCGCCGCTACCTCCGCGCGTACTTCACGCCCCTCCTGCACAGCTTCTACGCCTACGACCTGGTCTTCATGCCGCACGGCGAGAACGTCATCCTCGTGCTGAAGGACGGGGTCGTGCAGCGCGCGATCTACAAGGACATCGCCGAGGAGATCGCCGTCATGGACCCGGACGCGGTACTGCCGCCGGCGGTGGAGCGGCTGCGCGTGGAGGTCCCGGAGGACAAGAAACTCCTGTCGATCTTCACGGACGTCTTCGACTGCTTCTTCCGCTTCCTCGCGGCGAACCTCGCCTCCGAGGGCATCCTGGAGGAGGACGACTTCTGGCGCACGGTCGCGGAGGTCACCCGCGCCTACCAGGACTCGATGCCCGAACTCGCCGACAGGTTCAAGCAGTACGACATGTTCGCCCCCGAGTTCGCGCTGTCCTGCCTCAACCGCCTCCAGCTCCGCAACAACGAGCAGATGGTCGACCTGTCGGACCCGTCCGGCGCCCTCCAGCTGGTCGGCAACCTGAAGAACCCGATCGCCGGGTTCTGACCCACGGGCAGACGGGCACCCCCGGTGTACGGTCCACCGGGGGTGCGCGTCTTTCCGGGCCGCGGGAACCGCGCACTCCAACGGCGGTGTGGAACCCGGGTCGTCGCGTGCCGAGCGACTCAGAAGGCCGGTGCTGCCTGCCCGGCGGCCTGACTCCGGCGCCGCGCACTGAGCACGGCGTCTCGCAGCCGTTCCTGAGCGATCGTCAAGCACGCGTAGACCGCTCCTTGTGCCGTCGACAGGCCGATCTGATGCGGACCCGTCCTGATCTCCGGCACCGCGGGAAGGTTCTGGTCGAGCCGCTCGCGCACCTGGGGAAGGACGACGTCGACGAGCGGACGCAGCCGGCCCACGAAGTAGACCGACTCCGGGTCGAGCGTCACCGCGACGACGCTGACAGCGGTCACGATCGCGGTGGTGAACGCCTGCAGCACTTCGGCGTGCGGCGCCTCGTTGGGCGGCGCTTCGGTGTGCGGCTGCAGCCAGAGATCCTCGATGCGCTCCAGGTCGAGTCCCCGCTTGCGAGCGAACCGGAGGAGACCCCGGGTGCTCAGCAGCTCGTCGAGGTTCTCGTCGCCGGCTCCCGAGGAGAGCACGCCGATGTCGCCGAAGGTGGGGGTACTTCCCCGGGCGAGCTCGTGATCCGTGCAGCTGGCGAAGTTCAGTATGGTGCTGACGCTGAAGAGCGCGGCGTTCCTGATCGTTGCGTCGTCGGTGAGGATTCCGAGCAGGGACGCATTGGCATCGCTGTCGAGGAGCACGGGGGCCTCGACCAGGTTCTCGACGGCTCGGTGGAGGCCGGAGCCCGCGAAGATTTTCATCGACTCCGCGGGGCCGAAGATCTCCGTGCCGTTGCGGACCCGGCCGGGCACCGCGGCGACGATCTGCCGCAGAGGACCCTGCGCAGACCGGGCGGCCCTCTCGATGAGGTCGACCAGCCATCTCGCGGCGTCCTCGACCTCCTGGTGATCGGCGGTGGGAACCGTCACGTGCTGGATCTCCCGCCCCCTCAGATCGGTCACCAGAACACCGGTGGTCTGGGCACCGAAGCTGACTCCGGCGACGTGACCGGTCGTGCCGGGCAGGTCCAGATAGGTGGAGCGGCGGCCGCGGCCGGTGATCTCGTCGACCCCGCCGTCGACGACGAAGCCGTCGGCACGGAGCTCCTCCACCGCTCTGGACACCGTGGCCTTGCTCAGGCCCGTCAGCTCGATCAGCTGGTTCCGCGTCAAGGGCGCGTGGGAGAGGACCACGTCGAGGACTGATGCCTTGTTGTAGTCGCGAGAGGTCGGGTTGGTCACGTGATGACCATAGCGAGCGCGGTACGCCGATCGGTCTGGGACCGGTCTGGGCGGTACGTCCAAGGGTTTCGACGCGGTGAGAACCGGGTGTTCCGACGGATCCGTCCCTCCCGCCCGGCCGCGCTCGTAGGGGTCCGTGTCGGCGTGTTCTGCCTTGCCGGACGGTTCTCGACTCATCTGTCATGCACTCCGCAGGGTTCGTGAAGCACTCCAGGAGCGCATCGTCGCGTTGCGGCGAAGCCTGGAAGCCGGGGTCGACCACCCACTGACTGTCTGCTGTAAGCGGGGCGACTTGACCGTGTGCGGCGAGCATACCATTTTAGTTTCAGGCTGGAACTGATACTGATAAGGTTCGAGCCCGGCATCGAGCACTCCCGCGCACCTGACCCAGGGCGGCGGACGGCACTGGCAGGAGAGAGCAGCGACATGAAGTTCACCCCTTATTGGCTCGACACCGCTCCCCAGGGTCCGGACCGGTCCCGGACCGAGATCGGTGGGAGTGTCGAGGTGGCGATCATCGGAGCCGGCCTGACCGGCCTCTCGGCGGCACTTCACCTGGCCCGCAAGGGAGCCTCCGTGCACGTCTTCGAGAAGGACACGGTCGGCTTCGGCGCGTCGGGCCGCAACGGCGGCATGGCCACCACGGGCTTGTCGATCGGCTTCCGCGACGCGATCTCCCGCTACGGCTTCGACACCGCCAAGCGGTATCTGATGACCTACCACGACGCGGTCGACACCCTCGAGAAGCTCGTCACGGACGAGAACATCGACTGCGACTTCGCCCGCACGGGCAAGCTGAACCTGGCGTCCAAGCCCGCCCACTTCGAGGGCCTGCGCAAGACCCACGAGATCATGTCCGGCCGGCTCGGGCTCGAGACCCGTCTGATCCCCAGGAGCGAGATCCACTCCGAGATCGGCTCCGACAGCTACCACGGCGCGCTGGTCGAGGCCAGGAGCGCCGGGCTGCACGCCGGCAAGTTCACCAGGGGGCTCGCCGAGGCCGCCGCGCGTCTTGGTGTCACCATCCACGAGAAGGCACCGGTCGAGAAGGTCGAGCGGCTGGGCGGCACGAAGCACGAGCTGGTCACCGCGCGCGGAACCGTCCGCGCCGGCCAGGTGCTCGTGGCGACCAGCGGCTACACCAGCCGGCCGTTCCGCTGGCACCAGGTGAGGATCGCGCCCGTCGGCAGCTTCATCATCGTGACCGAACCGCTGGGCAAGGACGTCTGCGACCAGCTGCTGCCGAACCGCCGGATGGCGTCGAACAGCATGAACCTGCTGAACTACTTCCGGATCACTCCGGACCACCGGCTGCTGTTCGGTGGCCGCGCCCGGTTCGCCATGTCCAACCCGCAGTCGGACGAGAAGAGCGGACGCATCCTGCACAAGACGATGACCGAGGTCTTCCCGCAGCTCACCCACGCCCGCGTGGACTACTGCTGGGGCGGCCTGGTCGACATGAGCATGGACCGCATGGTGCACGCCGGCGAACAGGACGGACTGTTCTACTCACTCGGCTACTCCGGTCACGGCGTGCAGATGGCCACCCACATGGGCAAGCAGATGGCCGAGTACATGAGCGGGAGCCCGGACGCCAACCCCTGGAACGACCTGCCCTTCAAGCGGATCCCGGGACACTTCGGTCCGCCCTGGTTCCTGCCCTTCGCCGGCGCCTTCTACAAGTTCAAGGACATCGTCAAGTAGGAGTCGCGGCAGGGCGCACGCGGGGAACACCGCGGAGTCCCCTTGCTGACGGATTTGATGCGCCCGAGGGCCGCGAGGGCATCACGGGCGTCCGCGCCGGCAAGCCGACGGAGAGCATCGAAGCAGGAGGCGCGCGGCTGCACCAAGGCCCGGAGGCTCGACAGCCCCGCAGCCCAACAGCCTTGCTCGGCGAGTCAAGCAGTCCGGGTCGGCTCTGCTCCCCGCCCAGCCCGGCGGGGGCATCGGTCCAAGTAGTGGCGTCGCCAGGCGCCCTCCCTCCCCTTCCCACCGCAGCGGGCCGGCGGTCACCCTCGGACGATCCCCCCCCCGGGGGGTGGTGAAACGCCCCTCACGGGCATGCGGAGCGGGCTGCCGGCGACCTCGAAGATCCCGCGAAAAAAGTTTTTAGTTTCAGGTTGGAACTGGAATGAATGATGGTATGGTTTCGGCCAACGCAGCGAGCAACCCCGGACAGACTGAAGGTGTGCCGATGACTTCGACGCTGAGTCGGGCAATCGCCCACTACCCC
>NZ_WWIQ01000049.1:219915-220394 GCF_009862985.1 Streptomyces sp. SID5464
ACCCCAACCGGTTCGACCCCGGGGTACTGGGCGAGCTCCCCGAACACCTCCGAGAGACCATCCAGCGCCGGAACAAGGTGCTGGGCCCTGGCTACACACTCATCTACAAGGAGCCGGTCGAGTTCGTCTCCGGTCACGGGGCCCACCTGATCGACCGTGACGGCAACGACTACCTGGACGCGTACAACAACGTCCCGTGCGTCGGGCACGCCCACCCCCACGTGGCCGAGGCCGTCGCCCGCCAGATGGCGATGGTCAACACCAACACGCGCTACGTCCAGGAAGCCCTGGTCGACTACGCGGAGCGGCTGCTTTCGACGTTCCCCGAGGAGCTGTCCAAGCTGAGCATCGCGTGCAGCGGGTCGGAGGCGAACGACCTGGCGGTACGGGTGGCGCGATTCCACACCGGCGGCGAGGGCATCATCGTCACCCGCTGGGCCTACCACGGCATCACCCGGGAGGTGGCGAGCTTCTCACCG
>NZ_WWIQ01000049.1:220510-220747 GCF_009862985.1 Streptomyces sp. SID5464
AGCTTCTCACCGCACCTGGGTGCGGGATCACCGCTGGGCCCGAACGTCCGGCTCATCGATCCGCCGGACCCGCGCCTCGCCGTGCCGGGAACCACGCTCGCCGAGCACATGCGGCAGCAGGTGCGCGGCGCGATCGCCGACCTGGAGCGCCACGGCTACCGCCTGGCGGCGCTGATCACCGACTGCGCCTATACCAGCGACGGCATCTTCACCGACCCGGTCGACTACATGCAGGGC
>NZ_WWIQ01000049.1:220863-221247 GCF_009862985.1 Streptomyces sp. SID5464
GTGGTGGAGGAGGTGCACGCGGCCGGCGGTGTCTACATCGCGGACGAGGTCCAGTCGGGATTCGCCCGGCTCGGGGAGTCGATGTGGGGCTTCAGCCGCCACGGGGTGCTGCCGGACATCGTGACCATGGGCAAGCCGATGGGCAACGGCCTGCCGATCTCGGGTGTGGTCTTCCGCCCGGAGGTCTGCGAGGAGTTCGGACGCAACGTCCGCTACTTCAACACCTTCGGAGGCAGCTCGATCCCCGTGGCCGCCGGCGCCGCGGTGCTGGACGTCTTCGAGAAGGAGAACGTGCAGCAGCGCGTCCTGGAGAACGGCAACGCTCTGCGCGCGGGGCTGCGGGAGATCACCAAGGATTCCCCGTACGTCGCCGAAGTCCGCGGC
>NZ_WWIQ01000049.1:221415-221733 GCF_009862985.1 Streptomyces sp. SID5464
TACGTCGCCGAAGTCCGCGGCTCCGGTCTCTACGTCGGCGTGGAGATCGTCAAGGACCGCCAGACCCTCGAGCCAGACCGCGCACTTGCCGAAGACGTCATCAACGACATGCGTGACCGCCGCACCCTGATCAGCGGCACGGGCACGTCGGCGAACACGCTGAAGATCCGCCCTCCGCTGGCCTTCGACTCCGCCGATGTGACGCGATTCCTTGAGACCTTCGCCGAGGTCGCGAAAAACCGCCTGTAACGAGCCGGCCCAAGGAACTGACCATGAACACCTCACCAGCTGCGAACTTTGCTCAGCGGCTCCTCGAGG
>NZ_WWIQ01000049.1:221835-222888 GCF_009862985.1 Streptomyces sp. SID5464
GCTCAGCGGCTCCTCGAGGAGAGCGGCCTGACGTCGTCCCACGAGCCCATCGACGTGCTGCTGGTGAGCAATCTCCTTGACGAGCGCTACCGCCTCACCGGGCGCTTGGGGCGACTGGCGACCGAGAAGGACGACACGTTCAGGCTCAGTACCGACTCGGGCAACTACCTCGTGAAGGTCTCACCACCTGACGAGGCGGAGGCGGTCGTCGCCCTCCAGACCGCAGCGATGCGCTACCTCGAAACCACCGCTGCGCACCTGCCCGTCCAGCGGGTGAAGCTGACCGCCGACGCGGACGACCATGTCACGATCAGGCTGAACGACGGCAGGACCCGCATCCTGCGCGTGTTCCACTTCGTCGAAGGCCAGGTCCTGGCAGATGCGAACCCGGACGCGGAGCGGCTCTCCCAGGCGGGCGAGATGCTGGGGCTGATCGACGTGGCGCTCAGGCCGTTCACGCACCCGGCGGACCGACGAGGTCTGGCATGGGACATCCGCCATTTCCACCAGATGACCGAACTGGTCGAGCACACGCCCAGCCCCGGGCACCGACAGTTGGCCCAATCGGTCTTCCGGCTCTTCGGCGAAAACGTCGTCCCGAGGCTGAATGATCTCGAAACCCAAGTGATCCACGGTGACTTCAGCCCTTACAACATCGTGGTCGATCCACGGAGCGATCACTTCGTCACCGGCGTCATCGACTTCGGCGACACGGTGCGCAGTGCGGCGATCTTCGACCCCGCCGTTCCCATGGCGAACCTGCTCGGCCGGACGCCGGACCATCCCTGGCGGGACGCCTGCGCCTTCGCCGCCGGCTACCAACTGAAGCGGCCGATCCAGGCCTCGGAACTCCCGCTGCTCCCGATCGCCGCGTTGGCACGGCTCACACTGCGTGCGCTGATCACGAACTGGCGCGCGGAGCGCGCACCCGAACGGCGCGAGTACCTCCTAGGTCACGCCAAGGACGACTGGATCAATGTCGAGCGTTCCTTGACCGTGAGCCTGGACGACGTCGTCGCGCACCTCAGGGAAGCCCGTCACGGGCATTCCTGA
>NZ_WWIQ01000049.1:223039-223322 GCF_009862985.1 Streptomyces sp. SID5464
TGACCAGTCCCGAACAAGTGCAGTTATCTTCAGAAACGACAGGAGTATCGTCATGGCCATTCCCTCGTTGCAGTTCCGGCCGAAGTACGTCTCGTTCGACTGCTACGGCACACTGATCGAATACCCGATCACCCCCATCACGCGTGAACTCGTCGGCGATCAGATCCCGGCCGAGCAGTGGGACCAGTTCGTGCGCGAGTTCCGCGGCTACCGCTACGACCAGGTCCGCGGCGAGTACTACCCCTACGAGCAGGTGTTGCAGGACTCCTTCGAGCGGGTCTGC
>NZ_WWIQ01000005.1:0-55286 GCF_009862985.1 Streptomyces sp. SID5464
CACAGTGACAGACACCCCGCCGATCGACTTCGGCCAATTGGTCGAACGGGGACCGGCCTACCGCGGACGGACACCAGCTCCACAGGTCACGAGCGACCGGCCCGCCCGCCGGTTGCCGACATCAGCCAGTTGGTCGCACCGTGACCGACCACCCCCGGACCGACGCCAGCCCACAGGCCACGAGCGACCGACCCGGCCTCATCCCGTCGCGTCCGCCAGGGCCAGTTCGTGCAGTCTCTCCGGCGGGCCCGGGCGGGCGTAGTACCAGCCCTGGGCGGTGTCGCAGCCCAGTATGCGGAGTTGTTCCGCCTGGGCCCCTGTCTCGACGCCCTCCACGGTGACCGCGAGGTCCAGGCTGTGGGCGAGTGAGACGATCCCCTCGACGATCTTGAGGTCGACGGGGTCGGCCGGGAACTGCTGCATGCCCTGGGTGAAGGAGCGGTCCAGTTTCAGGATGCTGACCGGCAGGCGGCGCAGGTTGGCGAGGTTGGAGTAGCCGGTACCGAAGTCGTCCAGGGCGATGTCGACGCCCATCTCCGCCAGCCGGCGCAACGGCTTGAGCAGATCGTCGTCCGCGCCGATCAGCGCCGACTCCGTGACCTCCAGGCAGAGCGCGTCCGGTTCGATGCCCGTGCGTTCCAGGATGTCGACGGTGTCCTGGACCAGACCAGGGTGGGTCAACTGGCAGGGAGACAGGTTGACGTTGATCCGCAGCGGACCCACGGCCTCGACACCCCCGTGCAGTTCCCGCCACTCACGGGCCTGCCGTACGGACTGTTCCAGCACCCACCGGCCCAGCGGCACGATCAGCCCGGTGTGTTCGGCGAGCGGGATGAACCGGTCCGGGCCGAGCACCCCGTGCTGCGGGTGCAGCCAGCGCACCAGGGCCTCCGCACCGCGCACACTGCCGTCGCCGAGATGGACCAGCGGCTGGTACTCGATGAAGAACTCGCCCCGCTCCAGGGCCGTCGGCAGCGCCGTGGTCAGCCCGTGCCGGGTGATGGCGCGGGCGTCCGCCTCCGGGTCGGCGAGTTCGAAGCGGTTGCCGCCCGCCGACTTGGCCCGGTACATGGTGATGTCGGCACTGCGCAGCACCTCCGCGGGGCTGCGCTCGCCGGCCGGGCCCTCGACGATGCCGATGCTGCCGCGCACGGTCAGCTCCCGGCCGTCGACGCTGATCGGCGCCAGCAGCGCGTTCATGATGCGGGCGGCGAGCTCGTCGACCTCGCGCTGGGTGTCGGGGCCCGTGGTCAGTGCCACGAACTCGTCGCCGCCGAGCCGGGCCACCATCTCGCCCGGCGCGGTGACGCAGGACTGGAGCCGGTCGGCGACCTCCACCAGCAGCCGGTCGCCGGCCGCGTGGCCGAGGCTGTCGTTGATGGTCTTGAAGCCGTCGAGGTCGAGGTAGCACAGGCCGAACCGCTGGCCCTTCCCGGCGCCCAGTGCCTTCTCCAGGCGCTCGAAGAAGAAGGTGCGGTTGGGCAGCCCGGTCAGCGCGTCGTGCGTGGCCTCGTAGCGCAGCCTCAGGTTGAGCAGCCGCCGCTCGGTGGTGTCCTCCATGAGCGCGAGCTGGTACTGCGGGCTGCCGTCGGCGTCCCGCAGCAGGGAGACCGTCAGGTTGGTCCACAGGACCGTTCCGTCAGGGCGGTAGAACGCCTTCTCCACGTGGTAGTGCTCACGCTCGCCGCGCACGAGTTCGTCGTAGAGCCGCCAGGTCTGCGGCGCGTCGTCGGGGTGGGTCCACTCCATGACGTTGCGGCTGCGCATCGTCTGCTCGGAGACCCCGAACATGCGCAGCAGCGCGCCGTTGACCTGAAGGATGTTGCCCTCGAGGTCGGCCATGCCGATACCTATGGCCGCGCCCTCGAAGACCGCGCGGAAGCGGGCCTCGGTGGCGTGCAGGGCCTGCGCCACCACGCCCTGCGCCTTCAGGGCGGCCTGGGCGATGGCCTCCTGTTCGGCCAGGGTCCGTTCGCGCAGCGCCTGCGCGAACCCGGCGGCCATCGCGTGCTGGAGGCGTGCGGAGCGCGCCCGCAGGTCCTCCTGGTCGCCGTCGCCGCCGCAGTACAGGACCAGGTAGGCGTCCACGCAGTCCAGCGAGCGGCTGAGCGCCTCCGGGTCGGTGCAGTGCGCGTCCACGAGGGCGGCGCCGACCGCCCTGCCCGCGTCGGCGTCGAAGGCCCGGGCCAGCAGTGCCTCGCTCAACCGCCGGGCCAGGGGCAGCAGTTGCTCCTCGAACTCCGGCCGGGTCGACGACGTCGAGGTCACCGGGAAGACGGCCCGGCTCCAGATCGTCGCGAACCGGCGGAGTCTGTCCTCCGGCCCGTCGGGTTCCGCGATCACGCCGTACGCCCCACGCCCGCGAAACCGGAGAACGCGTACGGATCCTCGTCCTCCGGTGCGGTGTCGGGCCGCCAGCGCGGCATCGCCACCAGTCCGGGTTCCACCATGTCGTACCCCTTGAAGAACCGCGCGATCTCCTCGCGCGAGCGCATGATCAGCGGGTTGCGGATGTCCTGGTACACGTTCACCGCGCCCCCGGCCCGCTCCGGTGGCAGCGGGACGCCCTCGTACGAGGCATGGGTGAGCACGAGCAGGCTGCCGGGCGCGAGCGCCTCGCCCAGTTCGGCCACCGCCCCGTACGGGTCGTCCTCGTCTTCCACGAAGTGCAGTATGGCAACGAGGAGCAACGCCACTGGCTGATTCAGGTCGATCAGGCGCTCCACCTCGTGGCTGCGCAGGATCTCCTGGGGCTTGCGGAGGTCCGCGGCCACGATGTCCGCGTCGTCGTTGCCCTCGAGGACCGCCTGGCTGTGCGCCACGGCCACCGGGTCGTGGTCGACGTACACCACGCGGGCGCCGGGGCGGGCGGACTGGGCCACCTCGTGCACGTTGCCGAAGGTGGGTATGCCGGAGCCGATGTCCAGGAACTGGCTGATGCCCTGGCCGGCCGCGTACCGCACGGCGCGGCGCATGAACGCCCGGTTCGCCTGCATGATCTTGGGGAGTCCCGGCATGAACTCCATGGCCCTGCGGGCCGCTTCCCGGTCGACCTCGAAGTTGTGCGATCCGCCCAGGTAGTAGTCGTACATCCGGGAGATGCTGGGCACCGAGATGTCGATGCTCCGTGGGGCCCAGGCGGGACGCTCCATCTATCTCTCCAAGGCGTAGGCGATCCGGTGTTCGAGCAGAGGCTACTGATCGCCCGCCAATGGAGCGACCCGAAACGGAAATTGACCATCCGTTCCCGGTCACTGCCTGCGGCACGTGCCGAATTGATACCCGCCCGCATGCCCTTCGAACATATGACGAACAGTGTCCGAGCACGGCAAAACGGTCCGCCCCTCCGTGGAGTACGGAGGGGCGGACCGGGTCGGCTCCGTCGGGTGGACGAGATGATCAACCCTGGGGAGGTTTCTCTACTTCTCCGACGCGCCGACCAGCTTCCCGTCGGGCCGCACGGCGTACCAGGTGCCGCCGACGCCCTGGCCGTTGGTGTCGCCGGGAGCCTTGTCACCGGCGAAGGTGTAGATCGGCGAGCAGTTGATCGTCTGCTGCTTGCCCTTGCCGTCGGTCCGATCGAAGATCATGTAGCCCTTCTCCTGGATGCCCTTGGTGTCGGCGTAGTCGACGGGCTCCACGAGCGGCCACTTCTCCAGGCACTCGCCGGTGCAGTTGGAGACGGGCTTGGGCCAGGCCTCGTCCTTCTTGAACCGGTAGACGGTCATGCCGTTCTTGTCGACGACGATCTCGCCGAGCTTCGGGTCGTTGCGGGTGGACAGCCCGGGCAGCGCTTCGGCCCCCGCGCTGCCGGCCCCGCCGCCGCCCTGTGCCTTCTTGCCGTCGGGGGCCAGCGCGTACCACTTGCCGCCCACACCCTGGCCCTTGACGTCACCGGCGTTGACGTCCTTGGCGTAGCGGTAGGCCGGCCAGCCGCCGACGGTCAGCTGCTTGGTGCCGTCGGCCCGGGTGACCGAGCCGAGCAGCGCCTTGTCGATGCCCTCGCCGGCCTCGGCGTCGTCGGCGGGCACCGGCGGCCAGGTCTTGGCGCAGTCGCCGTCGCAGTTCGACTTGGGCGGCTGCTCGGTGTCCTGGTCGAACCGGTACAGGGTGAGCCCCAGACTGTCGGTCACCACCTTGCCGACCTCCTCGGCGGTGGCGACGGACAGCTTGCCCGCGGGGTTGGACGGGCTGGACGGGCTCGGCGCGGCCTGCTGGCCGCCGGCGGTGCCGGCCACTCCGTTCCCGGTGCCGATGCTTCCGTAGTCCCCGGGCGCCGCCGAGGCACCCACGTTCTGGCTGGCCGCCGGAGGGCTGTCCTGACCACACGCCGTCGTCAGCGCCAGGACCGCCGCGGCGCTCGCCACGAGTGAGGCGCTCCGCCAGGAGGTCTTCATCGTCAACTCCCCATAATCGCAAGGGTGTTGCAGCGCCCTGCTGCGCCGCCGCACGGCCATGAGTACGCACGGGAGGCGTGATTGTGTTCAACCACCGGCCAAATTTCTTTCCGGAACCCGTGACGGCCGCCGCTCGTCACCGCACACGGGTACGGGTCGAAAGGCCACGGGTGACCGTCCGGCAAACCCGCGGCACCTGAAAATCCCTCTTTCGGGGCAATCCTCTTGCACTCCGGCACGTCCCGGCGGCACAAGGCTCATGATCTTCGTCGTGCATGGACCCCTATCGACTCAATCCGCCCTCGCCGCAAGGGCCTTGGCGGTGGCGACGCTGACCTGGGCACTGGTCGGCGCACCGTCCGGAGTGGCGGTGGCCGACGCCTGCGCGTACGCCTGGACGGGGCCGGACGGCACGGAGGCGGTGGCGGTCGCCGGAAGCATGACCTGGCCGACGAAGCCGCCGTGCCCGCCGCCACCCACACCGACCCCCACGCCCACGCCGACCCCGACGCCCCCTCCGCCGAAGCCGCCGCCACCGCCGAAGCCGACTCCGAAGCCCCCGCCGAAGCCGGACCCGACACCACCGCCACCCTCACCCCCACCCCCGGAACCGACGCCCACGGCCAGACCGGAGCCGCCGCCTCCGTCTCCGCCGCCCCCGCCACGCCCGGCGCCACCGCCCCGGCCGGCTCCCAGACCGGTACCTCCCCCGCCCCCCGCCCCGGCTCCGAAGCCGTCGGCGAAGCCCACGCCGCGTCCGTCCGCGACGCCCGTGCGCTATCCGCGGTACCGCGCCGCGCCGCGGCCACGACCGGCGAGCCACACCATGTCGCCGCTCACCTTCGTCCTGCTCGTCACGGTGCCCGCGGTGGTCGCCGTCGCCGCGCTGCGCGCGCGCTGATCCCTGAAGCTCTGGAGGCATCTCTTGCCGGAATGGCTTGTTCTCACCCTCGCGATGCTGGCCGCCTGTGTCGTAGTGGTCGTCATCACCGTCGTGCGCCACCGCACGGCGTCCGACGACGAGGACCCCAGCGAGACCCCGGACGTCATCGAGTACATGACGATGTGGATCGGCGTGGTGTACGCCATCGTCCTGGGTCTGGCGATCGCCGGCGTGTGGGAGGGGCGCAGCGCCGCCCAGGACCACGTCCAGGCGGAGGCCACCGCGCTGTACGAGATCTCGGAGCGGGTCCGGGTGTACCCGGACGACGTGCGCGACCGCATCCGGGACGACATCCATGCCTATGTGAGCCATGTCGTCACCACCGAGTGGGACACCATGGCCGACCACGGCCAGGTCACCGAGCGCGGCGGTGAGCTCTTCGAGCGCGTCCGCCAGGACGTCACCGACTACGAACCGAAGACGGACTTCGAGGCCCAGGCCTACCAGCCGCTCATCGACCAGGTGACCGCGGCCAGCCAGGCCCGGATCGCCCGGGCGGAGTCGACCGGGGAGACCATGCCGGGCGTGGTGTGGTTCGGCCTGATCGCCGGAGCCGTCGTCACCATCGGGATGATCTTCGCCCTCCAGATCCGCAGAACGACGCGGGAACTGGTCCTCGCCGGGCTGTTCTCGGCGCTGATCGCCTTCCTGCTGTTCCTGATCTGGGACTTCGACTCGCCCTACAGCAGGGGCGTGACCGCGTCGGCGGAACCCTTCCTGAACCTCTTCCCGGGGGCCGGGGACTGACGGCCCCCGGAACCGGGCCGGGGGGCGAGCGACACACCGTCGCCGCCCCCCGGTCGCTCAACGGCACTCCCCCTGGCGGCCCACACGTGTGACCCATTCGCGCTACTGCGATCGCGCCGCCCTGCACGCGTTCTTAGCGTTTCCGGCATCGAGGTGCATTTCCGACGCGAGCGGAACAGGTCCGCGGCTGCTCCTCGGGGACCCGGAGGTTTCACCATGCGCGCGATATGCGTCGCTTCGGCCTCGGCCGTACTGCTGGGCGTCGGTGCCCTCACCTCCTGCGTGCCTGCCGCCGACGCGGCCGTCCGGACCGATTTCGACTTCGGCGTCCAGCCCTCCACCGTCGGGGCGGACGCCCAGGTCACGCTGTGGGTGGAGCGCAACGCGGCGTGCGAGGGGGAGGCGGAGGTATCCTCACCGGTCTTCGACGCGGTCGCCATCCCGCCGGAGAAGTCGTCGGCGCCGGCCAGAGTCGACGCGGACGCCAGGCCCGGCGCCGTGTACGACGTGGAGTTCTTCTGTGACGGGTCGAGCGGCACCGCTCACCTGACCATCGCCGGCGACCAACCGGCGCACCACCCGGCGCACCACCCGACCCGCCACCACCGCCACCCGTCGAAGGGCGTGCACGCGGGAGAGGGCGGCACCCTCGGCGGCCTGGACCTCAAGGAGATGGGCCTCGGGGCCGCCCTGATCGCCGGCGCACTGGGCACGGCGTACCACCTCGCCCGCCGCCGCACCGACGAGGACACCGGCTGAGCGGTCGGTCCCGCGCACCGCACAGGTCTTCGCCCCGGATCCAATCGAGGGATCCGGGGCGAAGACCGTTCACGTGCGAGGCGGCTCGTCGAAGGAGTCCAAGGAGCAAGGCGTCCATGGAGCAAGGCGTCCAAGGAGCAAGGTCTCCAAGGGGTGTGGAGCGAGGCGTCAGACGCGCCGCTCGGCGCGACGGCGCATCCAGAACACCCCGCCGCCGATGACCGCGGCGGCCACGAGCCCACCGCCGATGGCCATGTCGGTCGGGGTCGCACCGGTGGTGCTGCTGCCGCCGACACCGCCGCGGACACCGCCGATGACGGTGAACGCGTGGGGCTTGGTCAGACTTCTGCTGTCGCACCTGACCGTGATGTCGTACGGCCCCGGGCGGGCGTCGTTCCTGATGGTGGCGGTGCCCCTCGCCGTCTCCTTGGCGCCGGAGATGGGCGAGAGCCTCGCCGGCATCGTGAACGCGTTGGAGGTAGCCGTGCCACCGTGGCGGCAGCCGTCGACCGTGATGGTCAGCTGGCCGCCGCGGGCGATCACGCTGGGCAGGGCGACGATGTTGCTGGGCGTGTCCCACGCGACGGCCGCGGGGGCGGAGAGGCCGAGGGCGGCGACCGCGGCGCCGGCGACCGCCAGGGCACGAGTGTTACGCATGTGAACCTCCGCGGAAGACGCCCCGGGACCCGTCCCCGGTCGATCGGCGAGAAAGCGCCTCCCAGAAAGACAGTCAGTTGCTCTGCGCGGACCCGCATTTCGGGAATGGTCCGTCCTGGTGAGAGAAGGCACCGCGGGAAAACCGCGCAATCGGATATCGCCGCAGGTCACGGACCGTCAGAAATTTCCTCGCGGCGGCAACTCGGATGGCGCACCACACGGCTCCGGTCACCCCGGACAGCCCGTGACCACCCCGGACAGCCCCGCGCCACCCGTTCGCTCCAGCCCCGTCGCCGGTTTCGCGCGCGGCACTTAGCGTTCTGGTATGCGCGAACGACACGGCGACGGCCGCGTCGAGAGGGGATGGCCCATGTCTGCGTCCGAGCTGGCCGAGGCGGAAGAGGAGGCGCGACGGAAGAAGCGCGCCCCCTGGGGCGTGATAGCGCTGGTTCTGCTGACCGGCCTCGCGCTCATCCGGAATGGTTCGGGGGAATTCGACGAGGGCCCGCCACAGCCGGCGACCGCGGCCGCGGCGGACAGCCGCGTGCCCGGGGCCACCTTCGCCGGGGCCGTCAAGCCCCTCCCCTACGCCCTGCCGGACCGGGTCCGGATCCCGGCGATCCAGGTCGACGCGCCGATGATTCCCGTGGGCCTGGACGCGGACGGCTGGGTCGGCGCGCCACCCCCGGAGGACCCGAACCTGGCGGGCTGGTTCACCGGCGCCGTCACCCCCGGCGAGAAGGGAACCGCGGTCGTCGTCGGCCATGTCGACAACCAGCAGGGCCCCGCCGTGTTCTACGGACTCGGCGCCCTGAAGAAGGGAAACCGCGTCGAGGTCGCCCGGCAGGACGCGAAGACCGCCGTGTTCGAGATCTACGGCATCGAGGTGTTCGCGAAGGACAACTTCCCCGGCGACCGTGTCTACGCCTCCAAGGGGGCGGCGGAACTGCGGGTCATCACCTGCGGCGGCGGTTTCTCCAAGCAGAACGGCTACGAGGGCAACGTCGTCGCCTTCGCCCGCCTGGTCGAGGTGCGCTGAGCGTTCCCCGGCCGGGCGGGCGAAGGCCCGACGGCATGTGTCACCCCTAGACGCGCCGGGGCACGGTGACGTGGTAGCCGGAGTCCAGCAGTTCGGGCAGATAGCGCCGCAGGGCCCGCACGCTCTGCGAGCGGTCGCCCCCGGCGTCGTGCGAGAGCACCACGACACCGGGGGCGGCGCCGTTCTCGACCCGGTCGACGATGAACCGGGTGCCGGGGGTGGTCCAGTCGAGGGTGTCGACCGTCCAGGCGAGGGGTTCCATGCCGAGTTCGGCGCCCAGTTGGAAGGCGGCGCGGTTCCAGGCGCCGAAGGGGGCGCGGAACCACTCGGGGCGCTCGCCGTAGGCCTCCTCGATGACATCGCAGGTGCGTTCCATCTGGGAGCGGATCTGCCGGCGGGTGAGGCGGGTGAGCAGCGGGTGGGACCAGGTGTGGTTCCCGACGACATGGCCCTCGTCGGCCATCCGGGCCAGCAGCACCTTGTTGTCGGCGGCCATCTCCCCGCACACGAAGAACATGGCGCGCACGTCGTACTCGGCCAGGGTGTCGAGGATGGCCGGGGTGTAGCGGGGGTCGGGGCCGTCGTCGAACGTCAGGACCATGGTGCGGCCGCGGCCGGAGACGCGCAGCAACGGTTCGCGGCGTACCAGGGTCCGGCGGGGAGCGGCCTGCGGCGGCCCGTACCCGGTCAGAGGCTGGAGACGGTACGCGGAGGAGTGGGGCGGGCGGCGGGTCTGGGGCCCCGCGGCCGGGGCGGACTCGGCGGGGCCGTCCCCGGTGACCGGCGTGAGCACGCCGGCCGTGGCGGCCGCTCCCACGGCGCCGGTGCCCGCGATCAACAACCGGCGGCGGGTGAGCAACTGATCCCTCTTCATGACTCATCAGTCGCCCGGCTGAGGGCCGACGCACCTGAGCAACACCGGTGCGGCGGCGCGTTTTCACCCGAACGGCTCACGCGGAAGGGTCAGCGGCGGCGCACCAGGGGGAACGGCAGGGTCTCCCGGATCGTCAGTCCGGTGACCCCGGCGGCGAGGAGGGAGTGGGCGGTGAGGCGGCGGCGCTGCTCGACGGGTCGGTCAGCGCCGAGCAGGCCGTGCCCGGTTCGGCGCCGAGGGCGACGAGGTCCCAGCGTTCGGCGCATCTCCAGGACGACGTCGCCATGGCCGTCGTCGGCGGTGTACGGCACCCCCGCGCCGTCGCACAACCGCTTGGGGGTCCCGATGTCGGTGCCCGGGTGGATCTCGTCGCCCAGGCCTCGCTGATGGCGCCGTAGACGGTCCTGACGGGCCACCGCCGGAAATGTCGTAATCCTCGCCGTCCTTGTGGGCCACGGGGCGTGCCGAAGGCGGCGGTCGCGGCGCCCTGGACGAGTTCGCGAACGAGGTCGAGCATCACGTCGTGGTTTTTGCGGTGCCGGATCCGGACCTGGTCGAAAGAGGCCGGAGAGGGGGTCGGCGGGCTCGGTCCCGTCCCCTCCGGCGAGGCCGAGCGCCGCCAGTGACGGCAGCCCCTCGGTGGTGGCGGGCCGCTGTCCGCCCTTCGGGTGCCCTGTTGCCCGTCCCCACAACGTGCGCATCGACGGTACGGAGACGAAGCCCTCGGCGATGCCCGGGGCGAGTCCGACGCGGGCGAGCGAGGCGGCGTCCGCGTAGCAGAGGAGGCGCGGGCGCCCTCCTCGAACACGGAGCGGAAGACGGCGAAGTGCAGGAACACCCGCGTCGTGTCGCCCCTCGAACAACTCCCGCCGGAGAGCCGGAGCTGTGTCCTCCGATAGCCTCGCGGCGTGACGGAACAGCACTCCCATCAGTTCGAACGGGGCACGGACGGGCCGAAGGTGATCGTGGTCGGGGTGGACGGCTCCGACTCGTCCCTGCGGGCCGCGGCCTATGCCGCCGGCCTGGCCCGCCGCCAGCACGCGCTGCTCGCCGTGGTGTACGTGCAGCCGGTGCTGGCGGCGGGCGCGGCGCTCGGGGCGCCGGTGGCCGAGACGACCGACGAGATCGCCGAGGACCTGGTGGCGTACATCCGGGACGCGGCCGAGCGGCTCAAGGGGATATTCGAGGTCCGCTGGGAGTTCCACACGTTCCGCGGCGACCCGTTCAGCGGCCTCGTGAAGGCGGCGGACGACCTCAAGGCGGACGCGGTGGTCGTGGGGGCGTCCGAGCAGGCGGGCCACCGGATCGTCGGATCGGTGGCGGTGCGCCTGGTGAAGGCCGGGCGGTGGCCGGTGACGGTGGTGCCGTAGGAGGTCCCAGGTCCTAGGTCTCCGGTCGGTGGGCACGAGGTTGCGAGGGGCCGAGGATGCTGCGATGACTCCTTGCGCCTTCGACGTGGATGCCTTTCTGCGCCTTCCCCTCACCGCACGCCTCGCCACCAACGGGCCGACGGTGCGCCCCGTCTGGTTCCTGTGGGAGGAGGGCGCCTTCTGGGTGCTGACCGGGCCCTGGGCCCGCCTCTTCGACCGGGTGCGGGTCGATCCCGAGGTCGCGCTGGTGGTGGACGAGTGCGACCTGGCGACCGGGCTGGTCCGGCAGGTGATCGCGCGGGGCCGGGCCGAACTCGTGCCGTTCGGTGTCGAGCGGGGCCGGCGCAAGCTCGTCCGCTATCTGGGCGTGGACGAGGAGCGGTGGGACGAGCGCTTCGTGCACTACCTGTACGACGATCCCGCGCAGCGGGGGACGGTGTGGCTGCGGCTGAAGCCCGTGTCCCTCGTCGCGCACGACCTGAGCTACGCCGTGGCCCCGTGAGGCGGCGGGGAGCCTGCGCGGCGTCTTCCGTCATGGGGACACCTGGGCCATCATGATCCGCCATCAGCCGTTTGCCGATCGCGAAGAGGTGAGACGCATGGCCGGGCTCCGGATGGGTCAAGGGATTCTCCGTCGCAAACCCATCGAGCAGATCGAGGAGACGGAAGTCGGCAAGGGCACCCAGCTGGAACGGTCGCTGGGGCTGTGGCAGCTGACCGCCATCGGGGTCGGCGGCATCATCGGCGCGGGCATCTTCACACTCGCGGGAACCGTGGCCAACGGTACGGCGGGTCCGGCCGTGCTCGTCTCCTTCCTCATCGCGGGCGTCGCGAGCGCCGCGGCCGCCCTGTCCTACGCCGAGTTCGCCGGACTCATCCCGAAGGCCGGTTCCGCCTACACCTACGGCTACGCGGTGCTCGGCGAGCTCGCGGGCTGGTTCATCGGCTGGGACCTGCTGCTGGAGTACACGGCGATCGTCGCGGTGGTCGCGATCGGCATCTCGGGCTACTTCAGCTTCCTGGTCGGTGAGATGGGCGCCGACCTGCCCAACTGGATGCTGGGCGCGCCCGGCACCGGCGACGGGCACCGGGTCGATCTGTTCGCGGCGCTGCTGTGCCTGCTCATCGCCTACCTGCTGACCCTGGGCATCAAGAACGCCGCCCGGTTCGAGACGGTCGTGGTGGTGCTGAAGGTCCTGGTCGTGCTGCTGGTGATCGGGGTCGGCGTGTTCCACATCGACACGGCGCACTACAACCCGTTCTTCCCCTACGGGGTGGGCGGAGCGTTCACGGGCGCGGCGACGGTGTTCTTCGCGGTGTTCGGCTACGACGCCATGTCTACGGCGGCCGAGGAGTCCAAGGACGCGCAGCGGCACATGCCGAAGGCGATCATCTACTCGCTCATCATCTCGATGGTGCTGTACGTGGCGGCCTGCCTGGTGCTGACGGGCATGCAGGACTACAAGGACATCGACAAGGAGAGCGGCTTCTCGACGGCGTTCAAGTCGGTGGGGCTGAGCGGTCTTGCGGACGTCATCGCGGTGGGCGCGATCATCGGCATCCTCACGGTCATGTTCACGTTCATGCTGGGGGTGACCCGGGTGTGGTTCTCGATGTCCCGTGACGGGCTGCTGCCCAAGTGGTTCGCGAAGACCCACCCGACGCGGCACGTGCCCACGCGTGTCACCTGGATCGTGGGCGTCGCGTCGGCCGCCATCGCCGGGTTCCTGCCGATCGGCGAGGCGGCCGAGCTGACCAACATCGGGATCCTGCTGGCGTTCGTGGTGGTGTGCGCGGCGGTGATCGTGCTGCGCTACCGGCAGCCGGACCTGCCGCGCACGTTCCGTACGCCCTGGATGCCGGTCGTGCCGACGTTGGGCATCGTCTTCTCGATCTGGCTGATCACCTTCCTCCAGTGGCAGACGTGGGTGCGGTTCGCCGTCTGGTTCGCGATCGGGCTCCTGATCTACTTCGCGTACTCCTACCGGCGCTCGGAGCTGGCGCGGCGCTGACCGGGCGGCCCGGCCGGCCTACTCCCCCATCACCAGGCCGTCCTCGGCCGCGCCCCGGCTGAGCACGATGTCGCGGATGCGGTCGCGGACGGCCTGCACGCCGGCGCCCTGGGCGATCGCCCGGTTGAGGTTGACGACCCGGCCGGCGTCGACGTCGAACAGCTGTGGGACGAACTCGGCCTTCGTGACCTCCCAGCGGTCGCCCGGCCGTGCGGGCGGGGCGAAGGTGAAGCGGCCGAGGGTGGACTGGTTGCCGCGCGGGTCCCGGGCGCCCTGGTGGTTGGTCATCTCGCCGGCGATCTGGTCGCCCATGCCGTAGATCACCCAGGTGCCGTTGACCTTCTCGTAGGCCTGCGGGACGTGCGCGTGGGTGCCGAGGATCAGGTCGATGTCGGGGCGGCTCCCGCTGCGCGCTGCGGTGAGGCTCCGGGCCAGGGTCAGCTGCCGCTCGTCGGGGGCGTCCTGCCACTCGGTGCCCCAGTGCAGGGAGACCACGACCACGTCGGCGCCCGCCTCGCGCGCGGCCCGGGCGTCCGCGAGGACCTTGGCCTCGTCGATGAAGTTCACGGCCCAGGGCTGCCCGTCGGGGAGCGGGATGCCGTTGGTGTCGTAGGTGTAGGCGAGGTGGGCGACGTTCGCCGGCCCCGCCCGGAGGACCGTCACGGCGCGGGCCTCCTCCTCGGTGCGTGCCGAACCGGCGTGCTGGACGCCCGCGCGGTCGAGGGCGTCGAGGGTGCGGCGGATGCCGTCGGCGCCGTCGTCGAGAGTGTGGTTGGAGGCCGTGGAGCAGCCGTCGTAGCCGGTCGTGGCGAGGGCCGGGGCGACCTCGGGCGGGGACTTGAAGGTGGGGTAGCCGGTGTACTCGCCGTTCGCCCCGTACACGGTCTCCATGTGGCACAGGGCCACGTCGGCGCGGGAGACGACGGAGCGGATCCCCGCGAGCATCGGCCGGAAGTCGTAGCCGTTGCCGCCGGCGTCGAAGCGGGCCCGGTCGATGATCGAGCTGTGCGGGACGACGTCGCCGGAAGCGACCAGTGTGAAGCCGCGTGGTGCGACCACGGACGGTGCCGGGCGTCCATGGCCGCTCGGTTCGTGGCTGCGGGCCTGACAGGCGGCGCCCGCGGCGAGGGCGACGGTCAGGGCCAGGGCCACCTGTCGACTGCGTGCGATCATCGATTCACCCCACTGTGGGCGTTGTGGTCGTATTTACGCATAAACAGGAAAGAAGGCACACGGCGCGCCACGCGGCTCCGACACGCTCATCAGCCCGTCCGGCACCCACATGGCCGGGCGCCGTGACCGTTCGTCGAACCGTTCGTCGACGCGATCGACCGTCCGCCGCACAGGCGAGTACGTGCCCTGTCCCCCGACTGCGCCCTGCGGTGGCATACGGCCATGACGGCCGGATCCACTCTCACGAACGGGACGACCGCCGAGCACGAGCTCGCCGCACTGCAGCGGGAGCACGGCCGGCCCCTCTTCGCGCTCCTGCTCCGGCTCTGCGACGGCGACCGGCAGCGCGCGGAGGACCTGGTGCAGGAGACGCTGGTGCGTGCCTGGCAGCACCCCGAGGCCCTGCGCGCCGACGACTTCGACTCCGTACGGCCCTGGCTGATGACCGTCGGGCGGCGACTCGCGATCGACGCCCGGCGAGCCCGGCAGGCGCGTCCGGCCGAGGTCGGCGATGCGGTGCTGGAGAACGCGCGGGTCATCTCCGACCACGCCGAGCGCGCCGCGGCGATGCTCGATGTCCGCCAGGCTGTGAAGACACTCACTCCGGAACACCGTGAAGTCCTGGTGCTCGTGTACTTCCAGGGGGCGAGTGTGGCGGAAGCCGCGGAGACCCTCGGGATCCCGCCCGGTACGGTGAAGTCCCGCGCGTACTACGCGCTGCGCGCCCTGCGCCGGGTGCTTCCGGGATACGCCGCCGACCTGCGCTGAAACCAATGGCCGAGTCAAACCTCCGTAAAGCGCCTTGCTGAGGACCCCGGTTGAGTAATCGGCTGTTCCCATCCGTGTTCCGGATGGGGCGGTCAGTGCCCCGGGGCCCGGTGTCGGGCGACGCGCACGTACCGGAGGAAGGCAGGAAGGGATGCTGCACAGAAGCGAAGAGGGCACGGACGGCGCCGACGGTGAACTGACCGTCCCCATGGCGTGGTTGTATGCCGAGTACATCGCCGACGAGCTGCTGCGGACCGGCGATCTGATGCCGCCGACGTCCTTCGAGTTCCGCGCGGGGCGGGATGCCCTGGCGCTGACCATCTTCCTCTCCGACACCGAGGGAGAGCTGTCCGGCATCCGGGTCGTCACGCAGTTGGAGACGTGGCTGTCACTGACGGCGTACGACCAGCCGTGGCAGGAGTGGGTGCGCGAGCGGCTGGCCGAGCTCGCCGCCGGGGCCGCTCCGTCGGGCGGGCCCGCGCCGGACCTGGACCTGGCGGAGGCGGCCTGGCGCTGGCTCCAGGAGACGGAGCTGCTCGCGCCCGACCTGAACGCGGTGCCGGGCGGTGCTCCGGTGGTCGGGGAGGACGAGGGACCGAAGGTCTGGACGCCCGCCTGGCAGCTCGGACTGCCGCTGGGACACCTCGCCATCCACCTTTTTTAGATTTCTGCGGCCCCGGACCAATCCGCGGGCCGGAGGGCTCCGAATCCTTTGGTTGCGATTGTGTCACCGGCTTGAGTGATTCCGCTGCCTGGTCCGTACCGGTGGGAGCAAGGAGTAACCCCACCCGCACCCAACGGCACGAGGATTCGGCATGAGGTCCCTGGAAAGGCATCGCGACGTCGGCGCCTACGCGCTCGGCGTGCTGGACGAGGCGGAGGCCTTCCGCTTCGAGGACCACCTCATGGAGTGCCCTCGGTGCGCCGCAGAGGTGACGGAATTCGGCCCGACCACACGGCAGTTGATGCTGTACCGGCGGGCGACGCCACGGTTGGTGCACCCGATGGCGCAGCCCGGGCCTCGCATGCTGGACCGGCTGCTGGCCGAGGTGGCGACGCGGCGCCGGGCCGGACGCAGGCGCATGCTGTTCACCCTGGCCGCGTCGGTGGTGTTCGCCGTCTCGGTACCGGGGGTCGCGATGATGGCGCAGGGCAGCGCCGAGGAGCCGGTGCGGATCGCGGCGACCGACGCGCGGTCGGGTGTCTGGGCCCAGGTCACGGTGGAGGACAAGGCCTCGGGCAGCCAGCTCGAGCTGAAGGTGAAGGACGCGGCCGGCCCCCGCCCCTGCCACCTGGTCATCGTCGGCCGTGACGGCACCGAGGAGACCGCGACCAGCTGGCACGGGCCCGGGCACGACACCCACCCCAGCACCATGATGGCCAGCTCCTCCAAGCATCCCGACGAGACCGCCCGCTACGAGGTCCGCTCGGCGTCCGGAGAGGTCCTGGTGAGACTCCAGCCGCAGTGAGGCCGGTCCGCAACGGCTCTGTCGTCCGTCCGCCCCGGTCGCCGGGCACCCCGTGCGACCCGGTGTGAGACTGCTGGACGACACACCCGGCGGGCCCCGGGTGCCCGCGGTCCCGGCGAGGGGAGACGAGGTGGCGACGGCAGAGACCGGCGACGGTCACCTGGAGGAGTTCCTCGCCGATCCTCGGACCCCGGCGCTGGACCTGACGACCGCGGCCGCCCGCTGCACCAAGGCCCTGGGCCTCCAGCACTCCGTGGTCTACCTCGCCGACATCCAGCAGCGCCGGCTCGTCCCGCTCGACGACACCACCCCGCCCCTGCTCGTCGACGACTCGCTCGCGGGCTGGACCTACCGCACCCAGTCCCTGCGCGTGCAGGAGTCCGGGTCCGGCGGCATGACGGCCTGGTTCCCCCTCGTGGACGGCGCGGAACGCCTCGGTGTCCTCGCCGTGCAGGCGCCCTCGCTGACGCCTGCCGTCCTGCGCCGCGGCAGGGCGCTCGCCACCCTGCTCGCCATGATGATCACGTCGGCCCGGGCGTACCAGGACTCCTTCGTCCGGCGCACGCGCACGAACCCGATGGCCCTGCCCGCCGAGATGCTGCGGGCCTTCCTGCCGCCCCGCACGATCGGCACCGGGCACGTCGTGTCGACGGCCGTGCTGGAGCCGGCCTACGAGATCGGCGGCGACGCCTTCGACCACTCCCTGACGGAGACGACCCTGCACGCCACGGTCCTCGACGCCATGGGACACGACCTCGCCTCCGGGCTCACCACGGCCGTGTCGCTGGCCGCGTGCCGCAACGCCCGGCGGACCGGAGCGGACCTGCCCGAGCTCGTGGAGCGCGTCGACGACGCGCTGGCGCGCTGGCTGCCCGACCAGTTCTGCACGGGCGTCCTGGCCCAGCTGGACCTGGCCTCCGGGACGCTGCGGTGGAGCAACTGCGGCCATCCCACCCCGCTGCTCATCCGCGACCAGCGGCTGCTCGTCGACGCCATGCGGCGCGAGCCGGAACCGCCGATGGGGCTGCCCTCGCTGCTCGCCGCGCGGCGACGGCAGACGCACGAGATCCCGCTGAAGCCGGGTGACCGGGTCCTGATGTACACCGACGGGGTCACCGAGGCCAGGGGGCCCGACGGCGCGGAGTTCGGGCTGGAGAAGTTCGCCGACTACATCATCCGGGCGACGGCCGCGGGCGAGCTGGCGCCCGAGACGCTGCGGCGCCTCATCCACTCCATCCTCGACTCGTCCACCAGCCGGCTGCGGGACGACGCGACCATCCTCATGTTCGAGTGGTCGCCCCCGCCCCGGTGAGGGCGGGGCCGGGTCACTTCAGCAGCCGGGACATCCTGCGGTCCGCCAGCGGTTTGCCGCCCGTCTGGCAGGTCGGGCAGTACTGGAGCGAGGAGTCGCTGAAGGACACCTCTCGGATGGTGTCGCCGCACACCGGGCAGGGCTCGCCGGTGCGGCCGTGCACGCGCAGGCCGCTCCTCTTCTCGGCCTTCAGCCTGCCGGCCGCAACGCCCCGGGAGCGTTCGACCGCCTCGGTGAGCGTGTCGCGCAGGGCCGCGTACAGCCGCCCGGTCTCCTCCTCGCTCAGGGACGCGGCCAGCTTGAAGGGCGACATCCTCGCCGCGTGCAGGATCTCGTCGCTGTAGGCGTTGCCCACGCCCGCGATCAGGCCCTGGTCGCGCAACGCGCCCTTGAGCTGCCGCCGTTCACCGGCCAGCAGCTCCGCGAGGCGCCGCTCGTCGAAGTCGTCGGCCAGCGGGTCCGGGCCGAGCCGGGCGATGCCCTGGACCTCCTGCGGGTCCGCCACGACGTACACCGCGAGCCGCTTCTGGGTGCCGGCCTCGGTCAGGTCGAAGCCGGCGCCGGTCTCCAGGGCCACGCGCAGCGCGAGGGGGCCCTTGCCGGGGCGGGGCGGGCCGTCGGGCAGGCGGTCCTTCCAGTGCAGCCAGCCGGCGCGGGCCAGGTGCGTCACGAAGTGCGGGCCGTCCGCGGTCCCGACGTCGAGGAACTTGCCGTACCGGCGTACGGTGGCGACCTCGTGGCCCTCCAGCGCGGACAGGGGCGGGTCGTACGTCTTCAGGACGCTGATCGCGACGGGCAGCACCCGCACGATCTCGTGACCGACGAGGTGCTCGGTGAGGAAGTCCTTGAGCGCCTCGACCTCGGGGAGTTCCGGCATACGTCCAGAGTGCCACGTGGGGTCATGCGCGGTCGGGCACCACGAACTCGCACCACACGGCCTTGCCGCCGCCGCGTGCCTCCACGCCCCACACGTCGGTGAGCAGCTCGACCAGCAGCAGGCCCCGTCCGGAGACGCCCGACTCGCCCGCCTCACGGCGGCGTGGCAGGGCGCTGGAGGAGTCCTCGACCTCGACGCGCAGCCTGCGCTCGGAGCCGGTGAGGGCCCGCAGGGTGACGATCGCGGAGCCCTCGGTGTGCATCAGGGCGTTGGTGATCAGTTCGTCGGCGACGAGTTCGATGTCGTCGGCGCGCTCTCGTGCTCCCCAGACGCCGACCGCGGTGCGGATCATGTGCCGGGCCTCGGCCAGGGCCGCCGGGTCGCCGGGGGCGACGTGGCGCTGGAGCCGCTGCCCGGACCGCGGGCTGTCCGGGCCTCGCCGGCGCAGCAGGAGCAGCGCCACGTCGTCGTCGCCGCCGCGTTCGGCGGCCACGTCGATGAGCCGGTCGGCGAGGTCCCGTACGTCGTCGGGGCCGGTGGCGACGAGCGCGGTGAGGGTGCGCATACCGTCGTCGAGGTCGGCGCCGGGTTGCTCCACCAGGCCGTCGGTGCACAGCAGCAGGGTCTCGCCCGGGTCCAGCTCCACGGTGCTCACCGGGTAGTCGAGGCGGCCGAACTCGGCGGACAGGCCGAGCGGCAGGCCGCCCGGGACGGTGACACGGCGGCAGGAGCCGTCGGTGTGCCGCACGAGCGGATCGATGTGACCGGCCCGGACCATCTGGAGCACGCCGGTGGACAGGTCGGCCTCCGCGTAGAGGCAGGTCGCGGAGCGGTCGGTGTCGAGTTCGTGCAGGAAGACGGAGGCGCGGGCCATCACGGTGGCCGGGGTGTGCCCCTCGGCGGCGTAGGCGCGCAGCACGATGCGCAACTGGCCCATGACCGCGGCCGCGTGCGTGTCGTGTCCCTGGACGTCGCCGATGACGGCGCCGACCCGGCCGCCGGGCAGCGGGATCAGGTCGTACCAGTCGCCGCCGATGTCCCGGCCGACGGAGCCGCCGATGGTGGCGGCGCGGTAGCGGACGGCGACGTCGGCCCCGGGCACGCTCGGGATGGTCCGGGGCAGCATGGCCTGCTGGAGACCCTGCGCCAGGTCCATCTCCTGCTCGTAGAACATGGCCCGCTGGAGGCTCTGCGCGATGCTGCTGCCGAGGGCGACGAGGATGTTGCGCTCCTCGGGGGTGAAGCCGCGCCGGTCGCTGTAGAGCAGGCCCATCGCGCCGATCGGCTGTGCCTGGACGATGAGCGGCAGATAGGCGGCCGACGTGATGTTCAGGTCGGTGATGTGCGGCCAGAGGATCGGGTAGCGCTCGGCGAACTCCTCCGGCGACTCGATGAAGCAGGGGCCGAGGGTGCGTACGGCCTCGCTCATCGGGTAGGGCTCGTCGATCCGGGTGATGCGGGTGCCGGGCACGAAGCTGTCCGAGGGTCCCTCGGCGACCAGGCGGATGCGGCCGGCCTCGACCAGGCCCATGACCAGGCTGGTGGCGCCCAGGTGGGTGAGGCCGTGGGTGTCCTTGAGGGCGTCGATGACGTCCTGGACGGTGCGGGCGTGGGCGAGGGCGGCCGTGGTGAGTTCGACGACGCTGGTCTGCTGCCGGCGGGCCTCGTCCTGGGCGGCCTGGTCGCTGCGGGCCTCGCTCTCGGCGAGTTCCTGGGTGGCGTCCCGGACGATGCCGATGATGCGGCGGGGCCGTCCGGTTTCGTCGCGCCGGATGTAGCCCTGGGTGTGGGTCCAGCGCAGGGAGCCGTCGCGGCGGCGGATGCGGAAGTAGGCGCCGTAGTTCTCGCTGCCGTCCTTCAGTGCCTGGGAGACCGCGGTGTCCAGGCGCCGGGCCTCGCCGGGCGGGACGCGCTTGGAGAGCGTTCGGGGATGGTAATCGTACTCCTCGGGGCGCACGTCGAAGATGTCGTGGGCCTGGGCGTCCATCTGCATCAGGCCGGTGTCCAGATCCCAGTCGAAGCTGCCCATCCGGTTGAGCGCGAGGATCCGGTCCGGGTGGGCGGGCCAGTCGTCCGGGAGGGACAGGGCGCTCGCTCCCCGATCAGCCATGGGCCCACCTTGCCAGGATTCGTCCGATTCTTCGACCGGATGTGCTGAGTTTACGGGCCGCTCCGCCGAACCGGCCCTCAGTTACCGAAGACGTCCGTGGGGCTGCCGAGGATGCTGTCGGCGGCCCGGTCGTCGGGAATCAGCCCGGCTCCGTCGGGCGGATCGGGGCCGTCCGGCACGGCGTCGGGGCCGACCTCGTCGACGTCGGGGCCGCCGAAGTCTTCGGGGGACGCTTCGTCGGGCAGCGGGCCGGCGCCGTCGGCCGGTGGTGGGTCCATGGCGGTGACCGGAGGGCTCACGTCACTCGGGGAGCTCGTGTCCCAAGAGGACGCGCTGTCCAGGCGCGGGGAGACACCGGACTCGGGCGACGTGCCGCCGGGCTCGCGCGGGACGAGGGGCTCGCGCGGGACGGCGGCCGGTGGCTCGGACGGCGCCGGCGTCGGCGCCGGGGGGTTGGTCGCCCAGACCGGTGGAGGCAGGGCCCGGTCGTGGCGTACGTCGTGGCCGGTGCGCCGTTCGATCCACCTGCGGGTGGCGGCGTCGACGATCGTGAAGGTGGTGATCACCTGCGGGGCCGGGGTCACGACGACGACCCGGCCGGGCCGGTAGCCGGGCCAGGGGGTGCCCTCGGTGTGCGGCGTGCCGCTCGGCGTCACCGGCGGGCGGAGCGGGTTGCCGCAGGCGCACCGGACGCGCGGCACGCCCCGGTCGTCGACCAGCACGGCGGTGCCCGCCTGGAGGACGGCCTGACGGCCGACGGCCCGGCCGGCGCGGAAGCCGTGGTCGGTGACGCGGGTGTCGGCGCGCAGCACCACCGGGGTGAGTCCGCGCAGGTGGTCCGGGACGGACGCCGGGGAGACGCCCGCGACCCGGGCGAAGGCGCGCGTCCTCGCCGGTTCGCGGGTGAGGTGGCCGATCTGCCGGGCGACGTCGCAGCTGCCGGTCCGCTCGGTCCCGCCGTACAGGCCGGGTGTTCCGCCGGAGAGCGAGCGCAGGCCGCTCAGGCCGGCGGAGACCCGGGCGGCGCCGCCCGGGCTGACCGTCGCAGGCGTTCGTGGTGTGGGGGACGGGGTAACCGTCGTGGTGGCCGTGGAGTCCGTGAAGGGGTTCGGCCCCTGGGCCGCGGCCGGCTGGAGGAAGAGGGCCCCGTCCGCTCCTGCGGCGTCGCCATCGCCGCCGCAGCCCGAGAGGAGGAGCGCCGCAAAGAGCGCGCAGGCCGTGACGAAGGTCCCGGTAGGTGTCCGCACCTCGCCCTCCAGATCACTTCGTCACATATGCGGCAACGCGTCACTATTGTTTGCTTCGCTCACTCGGGTTACGCAACCGGAGCGGTGGTACGCAGAGCGTGACACCCGGGTCCGGCGCCGCACTGGGAGGAACGGACGGCCGTGGACTGGTTCACCGCATCCGACTACTGGCTGAGCCGGCTGGTCTTCCAGCGGGCGCTGGCCGCCGTCTACCTCGTCGGCTTCCTGACGGCCGCGCTGCAGTTCCGCGCGCTGATCGGGCAGCGCGGCATGCTGCCGGTGCCGCGGTTCGTCGAGCGGGTGCCGTTCAAGCGGGCGCCGAGCCTGTTCCAGTTGCACTACTCGGACCCTTTCTTCGCTGTCTGCGCGTGGGCGGGCTGCGCGGTGTCGGCTGCGCTGCTGGCCGGGCTCGACTCACTGCTGCCCCTGTGGGGCGGCATGCTGCTGTGGCTGGTGCCCTGGGCGCTGTACCTGTCGATCGTCAACGTCGGGCAGACCTGGTACTCGTTCGGCTGGGAGTCACTGCTGCTGGAGGTCGGCTTCCTGGCGGTGTTCCTCGGCAACGACGAGGTGGCGCCGCCCTTGGTCGTGCTGTTCCTGCTGCGGTGGATCCTGTTCCGCGTGGAGTTCGGCGCGGGGCTGATCAAGATGCGCGGCGACGAGTGCTGGCGGAAGCTGACGTGCCTGGACCACCATCACGAGACGCAGCCGATGCCGGGCCCGCTGAGCTGGTTCTTCCACCATCTGCCCAAGCCCCTGCACCGGGTCGAGGTGGCCGCGAACCACTTCACGCAACTCGTGGTGCCCTTCCTGCTGTTCACCCCGCAGCCGGTCGCGACGGCCGCCGCCGCGCTGATGATCGTCACCCAGCTGTGGCTGGTGCTGTCGGGCAACTTCTCCTGGCTGAACTGGATCACGATCGTGCTGGCCCTGTCGGCGGTGGAGTTCCCGGGCGATCCGCCGTCGGTGCCCGACGCGCCGCTCTGGTACGAGGTCGTGGTCCTCGCGGTCGCCGCGCTGCTGGTGGGGCTCAGCTACCACCCGGTCCGCAACATGATCTCCCGGCGCCAGATCATGAACCGCTCCTTCGACCCGCTCCATCTGGTCAACACCTACGGGGCGTTCGGCAGCGTCGGCCGGGTCCGCTACGAGGTGGTCGTCGAGGGCACGGCCGACGACGTACCGCGCGAGGACTCGGACTGGCGGGAGTACGAGTTCAAGGGCAAGCCCGGTGATCCCCGGCGCTGGCCGCGCCAGTTCGCGCCGTACCATCTGCGGCTCGACTGGATGATGTGGTTCGCGGCCCTCTCCCCCGCGTACGCCGGCTCGTGGTTCGGCGCCCTGGTGGAGCGGTTGCTGGAGAACGACCGCGACACCCTGAAGCTGCTGCGCCGTTCCCCGTTCCCGCCGGACGGGCCCCCGCGGTACGTGCGCGCCCGCCTGTTCCGTTACCGCTACACGACCTGGCGCGAGCTGCGGGAGACGGGCGCGTGCTGGGAGCGGACGTACGTACGGGAGTACCTGCCGCCGACGCGGCTGGCGGCGACCGCTCAGAGGTCGTAGACGCGGGTGGCGGTCGCCTCGAAGATCTGCGCGTGGTCCCGCGGGTCGGTCAGCCGGCGTGTGGCGTCCAGGATGTCGCCATAGGTCGCCGCGAGGGTGCACACCGGCCAGTCCGAGCCGAACATCAGGCGGTCAGGGCCGAAGGCCTCCAGCACGACGTCGGCGTACGGGCGCAGGTCGTCGATCGTCCAGGACGCGAGGTCGGCTTCGGTGACCATGCCGGAGAGCTTGCAGACGGTGTGGGGCAGCGCGGCGAGGGCGCGGAGGCCGGACGCCCAGGGTTCGAGGGCGCCGGAGGCGATGGGCGGCTTGCCCAAGTGGTCCAGGACGAAGGTGAGCCGAGGAAGGGATGCGGCCGCCTTGGCGCAGGCCGGGAGCTGGTGGGGCAGCACGACCAGGTCGTACACCAGCCCGGCGTCGGCCACGGCGGCCAGGCCCCGGCGTACGTCCGGACGCAGCAGCCACTTGGGATCCGGCTCCCCCTGGACCTGGTGCCGGATGCCCTTGAGGTACCGCCCGCCGGGCAGTTCGCGCAGCCGGGCCAGCTCGTCGGCCACGTCGGGGCGGGTGAGGTCGGTCCAGCCGACGACCCCGGCGATCAGCTCGTGACCCTCGGCCAGGGCCAGGAACTCCGGTGTCTCCTCGGGCACGGTGACGGTCTGGACGAGGACGGTGCGGTCGACGCCCGCCGCGCGGGCCTCGGCCGCCAGATCCTGCACCGTGAAATCACGCCGGATCGGGCTGCCTTCCGCGATCCAGTCCTGGTCCCGCACGGACAGGTCCCAGACGTGGTGGTGGGCGTCGACCACTGTCATGCCGGCAGCTCCCAGACCACGGGCAGGCCGGCGTCCGCGCCCTCGCCGGAGTAGTCGTGCACCACCTCCAGCAGTTCGGCCATCCGCGCCTGCCAGGCGACGTTGACCGGCAGTTTCTCCAGCTCGGCGAGGAGACGGGCGTAGTCCTCGCACTCCAGGACGTGGAACAGGTCGGTGCCGCTGCGCCAGATCGTCCAGGAGGTGGCGCCGGCGGCGCGGATGGCGTCGGTGAGCTCCTCGGGCACCTCTCGGTGGGCGGCTTCGTAGGCGGCGATCCGGTCGGCGCGGACCTTGGTGTGCAGGGCGACTCTCATGACGGCTCCTTGGCCGGCGCCTCGGGCGACTCCTCGGCGGGGACGGGGGCGTCCGCGGGCAGCAGGCCCTTGGCGCGCAGGTCCTGCCAGAACCCGGCGGGCACGCGGGCGGCGAACTGGTGGGCGCAGTCGCGGACTTCGTGCGCCGAGCGGGCTCCGACGAGGACGCTCGCGACGGCCGGGTGGGCGGCGCAGAAGGCCAGGGCGGCGGCGCGCAGCGTGGTGCCGTGGCGGTGGGCGACGGACTTCAGGCGCAGCGCCCGCTGGACCAGGTCGGAGGGTGCGACGGTGTAGTTGTACTTCGCGCCCGGCTGCGGGTTCGCCAGCAGGCCGGAGTTGAAGGCGCCGCCGATGACGACGGACGTTCCGCGTTCGTGGGCGGCGGGCAGCAGGCCGGTGAGGGCGCTCTGGTCCAGCAGGGTGTAGCGGCCGGCGCACAGCACCACGTCGACGTCGGTGTCGCGGACGAAGCGGGTGAGCATCTCCGCCTGGTTCATCCCGGCGCCGATCGCCCCGACCACGCCTTCCGAGCGGAGCTTCTCCAGCGCCGGGTAACCCTCGCGGAAGGCCCACTCGGCGTGCTCGTCCGGGTCGTGGAGGTAGACGACGTCGACCCGGTCGAGGCCCAGGCGTTCCAGGCTGGACTCCAGGGTGCGGCGGATGCCGTCGGCGCTGAAGTCCCAGACGCGCCGGTGGGCGGCGGGCACGGCGAAGCCGTTGGCCAGGTCGTCGCCGGTGCCGTCCGCGGGCTCCAGGCGGCGGCCCACCTTGGTGGAGATCGTGTACTGCTCGCGGGGGTGGTCGCGCAGGGCGGCGCCGAGGCGGCGCTCGGACAGGCCGAGGCCGTAGTGCGGGGCGGTGTCGAAGTAGCGGATGCCCCGCTGCCAGGCGGCCTCCACGGCCTCGTGGGCCTGTGCCTCGCCGACCTCGGTGTACAGGTTGCCGATCGCGGCCGCGCCGAAGGACAGGGCGCTGACCTCGACGCCGCTGCCGCCGAGCCGGTTCACCGGGTCACCGGGCGCAGCCGCAGGCCCTGCATGCCGCCGTCGACGGCGAGCGAGGTGCCCGTGGTGGCGCCGGACAGGGGGCTCGCCAGGTAGGCGATGGCGCCCGCGACCTCGTCGGCGCCGACCAGGCGGCCGGTGGGCTGGCGGGCCTGCAGAGCGGCGCGTTCGGCGGCCGGGTCGGGCGCGGCGTCGAGGAGGCGGCCGACCCATGGCGTGTCGACCGTGCCCGGGTTGACGCAGTTGACGCGGATGCCCTCGCGCACGTGGTCGGCGGCCATGGCGAGGGTCAGCGCGTACACGGCGCCCTTGGTGGCGCTGTACAGGGCGCGTTGCGGCAGGCCCGCGGTGGCCGCGATGGAGCAGGTGTTGACGATCGACGCGTGCGCGGAGGCGCGCAGGTGGGGCAGGCAGGCGCGGGTGGTGCGGACCATGCCGACGACGTTGACGTCGTAGACGCGGTGCCAGTCGTCGTCGGAGTTGTCCTCGACGGTGCCCTGGGCGCCGGTGCCCGCGTTGTTGACCAGGACGTCCAGCCCGCCGAGGTCGGCGACCGCCGCCGCGACGGCCTCGCGCACGGACGCGTCGTCGGTGACGTCCGCGCGGTAGGCCAGCAGCGGCTTGTCGACCGGTGACGGGTCCAGGTCGAGGACGGCGACCTGGGCGCCGCGCTCGGCCAGGAGTTCCGCGGTCGCCCGGCCGATGCCGGAGGCGCCGCCCGTCACCAGGGCCCTGATGCCCTCGAAGTCGCTCATGCAGCCCGACCCTTCTTCTGCTTGTCGAGGTCGGCGGCCCAGAACTCGCCGCCCGGGTAGGTGTACCGCGCCAGCGACTCGGGCCGCATGGCGGCCGAGAAGCCCGGCGCGGTGGGTGCCGTGTAATGACCTTCGCTGATGACGACCGGGTCGAGGAAGTGGGCGTGCAGATGGTCGACGTATTCGATGACGCGGTCCTCGGTGGTTCCGGCCACGGCCACGTAGTCGAACATCGACAGGTGCTGGACGAGTTCGCACAGGCCCACGCCGCCCGCGTGCGGGCAGACCGGGACGCCGAACTTGGCCGCGAGCAGCAGGATCGCGAGGTTCTCGGGGACGCCGCCCACGCGGGCCGCGTCGATCTGGACGACGTCCAGCGCGCCGGCCTGGAGGAGCTGCTTGAAGACGATCCGGTTGTGCACGTGCTCGCCGGTGGCGACCTTCACGGGGGCGACGGCACGGCGGATCGCCGCGTGGCCGAGGATGTCGTCGGGGCTGGTGGGTTCCTCGATCCAGTAGGGGTCGAACTCGGCGAGGGCCTTGGTCCAGCGGATCGCCTCCTCGACGTCCCAGCGCTGGTTGGCGTCGACGGCCATGCGGACGTCCGGGCCGATGACGGACCGGGCGACGCGGCAGCGGCGGATGTCGTCGTCGAGGTCGGCGCCGACCTTGAGCTTGATCTGCCGGAAGCCGTCGGCGACGGCCCGGGCCGCGAGCCGGGTGAGCTTGTCGTCGTCGTAGCCGAGCCAGCCGGGTGAGGTGGTGTAGGCGGGGTAGCCGCGCTCCAGCAGCCGGGCCGTGCGCTGCTCGGCGCCCTGTCTGCCGTGGCGCAGCAGGGTCAGGGCCTCCTCGGGGGTGAGGGCGTCGGTGAGGTAGCGGAAGTCGACCTGGCGGACCAGCCATTCGGGTTCGGCCTCGGCGAGCAGCCGCCACAGCGGCAGGCCGGCGCGCTTGCCGGCCAGGTCCCACACCGCGTTGACGACCGCGCCGATCGCCATGTGCATCACGCCCTTCTCGGGTCCGAGCCAGCGCAGCTGGCTGTCGCCGATCAGGTCGCGGTTCAGGGTGGACGGGTCGGCGCACAGGTCGTCGACGGAGCGGTCGATCAGGTGTCCGCGCAGCGCGTCGATCGCTGCGACCTGCACCTCGTTGCCCCGCCCGATGGTGAAGGCGAATCCGTGCCCCTCGTGCCCGTCGGCCGCGTCCGTGCGCAGGACAACGTAGGCCGCCGAGTAGTCGGGGTCCGGGTTCATCGCGTCGGAGCCGTCGAGCTCGCGCGAGGTGGGGAAGCGGATGTCGTGCGTGTCGACCGCGATGATGCGGGCGGGCGTCGGGGACACGGAGGGCCTTTCGATTCGGTTGCGGAGGCGGCGGGTCAGTCCTGGGCGCGGCCCGTGGTGACCCGGGCGATCATGAGGGCGACCAGGATGATCCCGCCGTAGATGGCCTGGATCCAGAACGACGGCACCTGGGCCAGGGTGAGCAGGTTCTGCACGACGCCCAGCAGGAGTACGCCGGTCAGGGCGCCGAACATGGTGCCTTTGCCGCCGTCGAGGGCGATGCCGCCGATCACCGCGGCCGCGAACACGGTGAAGATCATGTTCTGGCCCTGGTTGGCGCTGATCGCGCCGACGTACCCGGTCTGCATGATGCCGCCGACGGCGGCGAGGACGCCCGCGACGACGAACACGCCGAGCATGACGCGCTCCACGCGGATGCCCGCCGCCCGGGCCGCGTCCGCGTTGCCGCCGATGGCGTACAGGGCGCGGCCGACGCGGTGGTACTTCAGGACCAGCCCGGCGACGGCGAAGGCGACCGCGGCGAGCCACACGGACAGCGGCACGGTGAGGAAGGTGGTGGTCGCCAGCGAGTAGAAGCTGTCGGGCATGCCGAACAGCGTCTTGCCCTTGGTCGCGCCGACCAGCAGGCCGCGCAGCACGATCAGCATCGCGAGCGTCACGATGAACGCGTTGAGCTTGAACTTCACGACGAGGAGGCCGTTGAAGGCGCCGACGGCCGCACCCGCGACCAGGATCGCCAGTAGCGCGAGTGCCGCCGGGAGTTCGGTGCCCCAGCCGGACTGGGCGGCGGGCAGGACGAGCAGGGCGCCCACGGCGGGTGCGATGCCGACGACCGATTCCAGGGACAGGTCGAACTTGCCGGTGATGAGCACGAGGGACTCGGCGAGCACGACCATCGCGAGGGCGGCGGAGGCGCCGAGGATCGAGACGATGTTCCGCTCGGTGAGGAACGAGTCGTTGACCACCGCGCCGAGCACGAGGAGCAGCAACAGCGCGGGGACGAGGGCGAGTTCGCGGGCGCGGCGGAGCAGGACGGCCTTGGCGGCGCGCGGGTCGGTGGCTCGCGCGGGCGCGAGCGGCGGGGCCGCCTTGGTCTCAGCCATGGTCCACTCCTTCGATGGAGGCGATGAGCTCGTGGTCGCGCCAGCCCACCGGGTGCTCGGCGACGACACGGCCGTGGAAGAGGACGAGGACCCGGTCGCAGCGCCTGAGGTCGTCGAGTTCGTCGGAGACGACGAGCACGGCGGTGCCGTCCTCGCGGGCGCTGTCCACCCGGGCGAGCAGGGACTCCTTGGACTTCACGTCGACGCCCGCGGTCGGGTTGACGAGGACGAGGAGCCGTGGGTCGGAGGCGAGGGCCCGGGCCATGACGACCTTCTGCGCGTTGCCGCCGGACAGGTCCGAGACGGGCTGGTCGGGGCCCTCTGCGTGGATGTCGAGGCGTTCGATCAGCGCGGTGGCGACACCGCGCTTGCGGTCGGTGCCGACGAAGCCGAACCGGCCGAGCCGGTCCAGGACGCCGAGGGTGGCGTTGTCGCCGATGGACATGCCGAAGACCAGGCCCTCGTCGTGCCGGTCGCGGGGGACGAAGCCGACGCCGGCCTGCAGCGCGGCCTGGACGTCGCCGAACGGCAGCGGGGCGCCGTCGATACGGGCCGTCCCGCCGGTGGGGGTGTGCAGTCCGGTGAACGACTCGGCGAGCTCGATCTTGCCGCTGGCGCTCGATCCGGCGAGTCCGACGACTTCGCCGCGGCGCACGGTGAGGTCCACGTCTTCGTACGCGGGCGAGGTGAGGCCGTGGACGTCGAGGAGGACGGGCCCGGGAGCCGCGACGGTGCTCAGCCGCTCGGCCTGTTCGGCGATCGTCTCCCCCGCCATGGCCTCCACCAGGGCCTGGCGGGGCAGGTCGGCGACCGGGGCCGTGGTGATCCAGCGGGCGTCGCGCAGGACCGTGACGGTCTGGCAGACCTCGTACACCTCCTGGAGGTGGTGCGAGATGAACAGGAAGGTGACGCCCGAGTCCTGGAGGGCGCGCATGCGCGTGAACAGCCGCTCGATCTCGCGGTTGTCGAGCTGGGCGGTGGGTTCGTCGAGGATGATGAAGCGGGCGCCGAAGCTGAGGGCCCGTGCGATCTCCACCATCTGCCGGTCCTCGACCTTGAGGTCGGCGGTGCGGGCGCCGGGGTCGACGCGCACGTCCCAGGTGTCGAGGAGCCGGGCCGCCTCGGTCCTCAGCCGGCGCCAGCTGATGAACCCGCGCCGACCCGGCTGCCGGTTGATGAACAGGTTCTCGGCGACGGTCAGTTCCGGGACGACCGTTGGGTGCTGGTAGACGCAGGCGACCTTGCGGCGCCAGGCGTCGCGGTCGGCGAGCGGCGGCGCCAGGTCGCCGTCGAAGCGGACGGTGCCCTCGTCGGGGGCCTCCAGGCCGGTGAGGATCCTGACGAGGGTCGACTTGCCGGCGCCGTTGCGTCCGACGAGGGCGTGGGACTCCCCCGGCAGAACGGTGAGGTGCCCGTCGGCGAGGGCGGTGGTGGGGCCGTACCGCTTGACGACGCCCCGTGCTTCAGCCAGTGGGGTGCTCATTTGACCGTGTTGCCCCAGAGCTTGGGGTCGTCGACGTTGTCCTTCGTCACCAGGGGCGCGGGCAACTGGTCCTCCAGGATCCCGCTCGGCAGCTTCACGATGGTCGAGTCGTGGTCGGTCGGGCCGGGCTCGAACGTCTTCCCCTCCATCGCCGCCTTGATGTAGTACATGCCGTACTTGGCGTAGGCGTCGGCGGGCTGGGAGACGGTCGCGTCGATCTCGCCCTTGCGGATCGCGTCGAACTCCTGCGGGATGCCGTCGTTGGAGACGATGGCGATGTGGCCCGGCTGCCCGGCCTTCTTCAGCATCCCCTTGGACTTGAGGGTCTGCAGGGTGGGTGCGAGGTAGACGCCGCCCGCCTGCATGTAGATGCCCTTGAGGTCGGGGTTGGCGTTGAGGAGGGTGTCGAGTTTCGAGGCGGCCGTGTCGGACTCCCACTTGGCGGGGATCTCCAGGACCTTCAGCTTCGGGAAGTTCTTCTTCACGCAGGCGCGGAACGCCTCGGAGCGGTCGCGGCCGTTGACCGAGGCCAGGTCGCCCATGATCTGCACGACCTTGCCGGAGATGATGTGCTCGCCGAGGTACTGGCAGGCCTTCTCGCCGTACGCCACGTTGTTCGCCCGGACCACCATCGCGACCTTGCCCTTGTCGGGCGCCACGTCCACGGCGACGACCGGCACGCCCTTGCGCTCGGCCTGGTCGAGGCCCGCCTCGATGGCGGCGCTGTCCAGCGGGGCGACGACCAGGCCCTTGACGCCCTGGTTGAGCTGGTTGTTGATGTCGGTGATCTGCTGCGAGGGGTCGCTGTTGGAGTTGACGGTCTTCATCGCGTCCACGCCCTCGGCCTTCGCCATCCTGGGCACGTAGTCGTTGTACGACTGCCAGAACGGCGAGGTCAGCAGGGGCAGGACGACCCCGACCTTGCCGGTGCCGTCGCCGCCGGCACCGGAGGCGCCGGTGTCCTTGGTACTGCCGCACGCGGCGAGCACGAGGGCGGCGCCGGCGGCCAGGGCCACCGTGCCGACGATCCGGGACCTGTTGCGCTTGCGCACTGTGCTTCCGGGCATCCGAGGGCCCTCCCATCGACCGGTGTTCCAGCGAATGCCCGCATACTTATCAGACCACTCCCCCGCCGGAACACCCTGCTACGCCACTTTTTTCGCGCTTCCGGCGCATAGTGGTCCGACCACATCGCTGGTTAGACTGCGCCGCAGCCGGTGATCGGAGGAATGGCGTGGACGACGAGACAGCCCCGCAGAAGGGCACCGTGACGCAGCGCGCCATCGAGCGGATCAAGGCGATGATCGGCGAGGGCCGGCTGGAACCGGGCCAGCGGCTGCCGACCGAACGTGACCTGGCCGCGCAGCTCGGCATCTCCCGCAGCTCGATGCGGGAGGCGATCCGCGCGCTCACGGTGCTGGGCGTGCTGGAGGCCCGGCACGGGTCGGGCATCTACGTCACGCAACTGGAGGCCGGCGACCTGCTGGAGACCTTCGGCGTCGTGGCGGACCTGTCGCGCGGCCCGCGTCTGGTGGAGCTGCTGGAGATCCGGCGGATCCTGGAGTCGACGGCGACGGCACTGGCCGCCGCCCGGATCACCGCGGACCAGCTGGCCGAGGTCGAGAAGCACCTGGCGGCGATGAACGCCACGGACGATCCGGAGGAGATCCTCGCCCACGACCTGGCCTTCCACCGCGAGATCGCGGTGGCCGCGGGCAACGAGACCATGGCCGCGATCCTGGAGGGCCTGTCGTCGCGGACGTTCCGCGCCCGTGTCTGGCGCGGCTACCAGGAGGAGGGCGCCTTCGCCCGCACCCGCCGCGAACACGCCGCGATCCACCGCGCCCTGGCCGCCCACGACCCGGAGGCGGCCCGCGCGGCGGCGGCCGCGCACGTGGGCGAGGTGGAGGAGTGGCTGCGCGCACAGCTCGGGCCCTAGGAACGGCCAGGGCCCGATGTGCCGCCGCTACTTGAACTGGCCGGGCTGGTAGTCCCCCGCCGGCTGCTGGAGGACGACGTTCAGCCGGTTCGCCGTGTTCATGAAGGCGATCAGGGTCACCAGGGCGACGAGCTGCTCCTCGTCGTAGTGCTTGGCGGCCCGCTCCCACACCTCGTCGGGCACCCCGCCGGCGCCGTCCGCGATACGGGTCGCCTGCTCGGCCAGCTCCAGAGCGGCACGTTCGGCCTCGGTGTAGACCGTGGCCTCCCGCCACGCGGCCACCAGGTTGATGCGTACGGAGGTCTCACCCGCCGCCGCGGCCTCCTTGGTGTGCATGTCGATGCAGACGGCACAGCCGTTGATCTGGCTCACCCGGAGCGAGACGAGCTCCCGGGTGGCGGCCGGCAGCGGTGACTCCACGACCAGCCGTCCCAGGGACATGAACTGCTTGATGACCTTGCCGGCGCTCGGGATGGCGAAGACGTCCAGACGCGCGCTCATGGTGGGCTCCTCTGTCGTTGTCGATGCTTACGCCCCTATGAGTCGACGGCCCGGCCCGATGTGACATCGAGAAATGTGACGTGCGTCTCCCGCCGCCCCGGCGCCCCCCTTCCCGGTCTCGACGTGCGCCCCCGGCCGGTGCACAGTTCTCTCTACGTACTCGCCAGTAAGCCCGTTCCGCACGCCGAGGAGCCTCTGTGACCACCTGGGCCGGCCGCACCGCCGCCGAGATATCCGCCGCCGTACGCGAGAAGCGGGTCACCCCCCGCGAGGTGGCCGCCGAGCACCTCGCGCGGATCGAGCGGCTCGACGGCCGTGTCGGGGCGTTCCGCACCGTGCGCGCCGAGGCGGCGCTCGCCGAGGCCGACGAGGTGGCCGCACGCGGCGACTTCGCCGGGCTGCCCCTGGCCGGGGTGCCCGTGGCCGTCAAGGACAATCTCGCCGTGCGCGGCGAGTCCACCCGCGTCGGCTCGGCCGCGACACCGGACACCCCGGCCGCTGAGGACCATGTGACGGTGGCCCGGCTGCGGGCGGCGGGCGCGGTGGTCGTGGGGCTGACGAACGTGCCCGAGCTGTGTGTGTTCGGCACGACGGACGGCGTGCTGGGCACCGCCCGCAACCCCTGGGACCCGACGCGCTCGGCGGGCGGTTCGTCGGGCGGCAGCGCCGCCGCGGTCGCCGCCGGGATGGTGCCGATCGCCCTCGGCAACGACGGCATGGGTTCCCTGCGCATACCGGCCGCCAACTGCGGCCTCGTCACCATCAAGCCGGGACGCGGAGTGGTCCCGACGGGTCCCGGGGGCAGCGACTGGTTCGGCATGTCGGAGAACGGGCCGCTCGCCACGACCGTCGAGGACGCCCGCCTGATGCTCTCGGTGCTCGCGGGTGACGGGCCCGCCCTCCGCGCCGAGCCCGGCCCCCTCAGGGTCGCCGTGTCGCTGCGCAGTCCGCTGGCCGGCGTCACCGTCAGCCGGCCGTACACGGCGGCCACCCGGGAGGCGGCCGGGGTGCTGATGAGGGCGGGCCACCAGGTCCGGCGCGCCGACCCGCCCTACCCGATGTCGCTCGCCATGACCTCACTGGTCCACTGGACGGCCGGCACCGCCGCGGACGCCCGGCACCTCGACGCGCAGCTGCTGACCCGGCGCACCCGGGTGCACGCGAGACTCGGCCGGCCCTTCCTGGACAGGGCACGCTCCGGGGCCGCAAGGGAGCAGCTGCGCCGGCGGCTGGAGCCGTTCTTCGCCGAGTACGACGTGCTGCTCACCCCCGCGCTCGCCCGCCGCTCCCCGAAGGCCGGGCCCTGGCACGAGCGGGGCTGGCTGAGCAACGTCCTGGCGAACACGAACTACTCGCCCCTGACGCCCCCGTGGAACCTGACCGGCTGGCCCGCGATGTCGGTCCCCTGCGGAACTCTCCCCTCCGGCGCGCCCTGTGCCGTACAGCTGGTGGGACGCCCCGGCACGGAGTACCAACTGCTGGAAGTGGCCGAGCAGTTGCAGGAACGTAATCCGTGGCGGCGTACGGCACCGATGAACTAGAGTCGGCCGGGTGACTGCCGGGTCGGCCGTAGGCCATGCACGAGTGAGGCGCCCGGCCTCGGTGTGAGCGCGGCGGGGGCGTCCCCGCGCGGGCCCCGCCGAGAGCCGGAGAGGGCACGAGCCCCGCCTCCCGTCTCCGTGTTTCCTCATCCCCTCGCGCCACTGCGGCGCTTCACCAAGGCCCCGAGATCCGGAGACGTTTCACATCCATGTCCCACGCACCGCACGCACCCGAACCGCCGGCCACCGTCGCCCAGCTCGACCACACCGCCGTCTTCGCCTCGGACCGCCGCCTGTCGGCGGAGTTCCTGGCGGTGGTCCTGGGCCTGACGGTGGGCGCGCCCTTCGGGCCGTTCCTCCCCGTCGACCTGGGCAACGGCGTGACGCTCGACTACTACGAGAAGACCGACGAGCCGATCCAGCCGCAGCACTACGCGTTCCTCGTGCCCGAGGAGCAGTTCGACACCATGATCACCCGGCTGGAGGCGCTGGGGGTCACGTACTACGCCGACCCGAGCCACACCGAGCCGGGCCGGGTCAACGACCTCTTCGGCGGCCGGGGCGCGTACTTCGCCGACCCGGACGGCCACAACATGGAGATCATGACGCGGCCGTACGTCCGTCCCTGACGTCCGCCCTGGCGACCTTCCTGCCGACCACCCAGTGGTGCTTGCCGAGGCGCCGGTTCCGCTCGAAGCCGTGGCTCTCGAACAGCGCCACCGTGCCGGTGTAGAGGAACGAGGCGGAGACCGACCGGCCCTCGGCGTCCTCGGGATAGCCCTCCACGGTTCCGCCGCCGAGGCGTGCGATCTCCTGGAGGGCTCCGTCGAGTGCGGCGGCGGCCACGCCCCGGCGGCGGTGGGCGCGGTCGACGAAGAAGCAGGTGATCCGCCAGTCCGGAAGGGCGTCGAGGTCCTTCTCGTAGGCACGCCGGTGTTTGATGCGGGGCAGTTCGGGCGCCGACCCGAACTGGCACCAGCCGACGCAGGCCTGGCCGTGGTAGACGAGGGCGGCGTGCGCGCCGCCCTCGCGGACCCGGCTCTCCTTCCGGGCGCGGTTCTCCTCGGGGTTCTTGGTGCGGCTCAGCCCCTCGGGGTGGAAGGCCATGCACCAGCAGCCGCCCCACACGCCGTTGTGCCGCTCGACCAGACCGGCGAAGTCCGGCCAGCTGCCCGCGTCCAGGGGCCTCACCCGAAAGCCGGCCATGGAACCCTCCGATGTCCTGGTGCGCTAGAGCGCCCGGTACATGATGTGCAGCCCCACCAGGCCGTGCCGGGGGTGCTCGAACGCATCGGGGACCGTACCGAGGATCGTGAAGCCGAGGGAGGTCCACAGCGTCACGGCCGGGTTGGTCTCGACGACGGCGTTGAACACCATGCCCCGGTAGCCGGCGGCCCTGGCCTGGGTCAGGAGGTGTTCGGCGAGGGCACGGCCGTAGCCCCGGCCGCCCTGGTCCGGGTCGACCATGAAGCCGGCGTTGGCGATGCGGGCGGCGGGGCCCCCGTAGTTCGGGGTGAGGTAAGCGGAGGCGACGACGACGCCGCTGTCGTCCTCGACGACGTAGACGCGTTTCGCCGGATTCATCCACAGGACCCGGGCCTCGTCCTCGGAGGTTCCCGGGTCCCATGCGTACGTCTCGCCCGCGGCGACGATGCGGTGCCAGAACGGCCAGATGCGCGGCCAGTCGTCAGCCACTGCTTCCCTGATCAGCATGGGTGCGAGTCTGACACGCCCATGCGCTCGGCGAACGCGGCGGGGGGGCTGCGCCCGGTCAGTCGACGCTGGGCAGGATGTGGGGCTCGGCGAGGTCCTCCTCGTAGCCCGCGAGGCGGATCGGGGCCGACCGGGCCCACACGTCCAGGCTGCCGAGCTCGTCGGACCGGCGGCCCTTGCGCTCGGTGCGTTCCTTGGGGCGTTGCTCGCGATTCGTCTTCTCCGGTGTCACCGCGCACTCCTTATGTGTCGGTCACCCTCGGGACGTGTGCGCCGTCCTGCTCTGCGCCTGACGCCCGCTCGGGTCTGATGCCAAATGCAGTTCGGACGCGGTGGCGCCGGTAACTCGCGGGAGCGCAGGCCGTGGTGTACCGGCTTGTCCCATGACGGACCGTGGGTGTGGGTCCCGTCCTGCTGCCCGTCCGCCCCAGATTAACCAAATGAGCGGCCCCCCGCTCGATGGGGCTGAAAACAAGCGGTAACGATCGCGCGTCATCCCGTGTTCAACTCGGGTTTACGCACCGGTTTGCCCATGGAAGGACGTTTTGCGGATCACCCGAACGGGGTAGGTCCGCACCGGCGGTTTCCAGACGGTTGCGCAGTTCAAATGCCGTTGGCCGAGTCGAAAGCTCCCCATGGTCTGCTGCCGTACGGCAACGGCTGTCTCGCAGGAGGACTGACGCATGGAGCTGCGCAGCGTCGAGGAGCTGATGGATCTGTTGTACGCCTGCCGGGGCACCAGGGCCGCCCCGGACCGCGACCGCCCGCCGGTCGACCTGCACGATCACGCGCTGCGGACGGCCGCGCTGCTGCGCCGGGGCCGCCCGGCCGACAAGGAGCTGCAAGTGGCGGGCCTGGTGCAGCCCGTCGGCGGGCTGCTGTGGCCCGGCGACCCGGCCGGGCGCGCGGACCACGCGGCCGACGCGGTGCGTGCCCTGCTCGGCGACCGGGTCTCCCACCTCGTACGCCACTGCCCGTGCCCGGACGTCCCGGCCGACGACGACCTCCTCGCCCTGCGCCAGGCGACCGAGGAGGGCCGCACGGCCGGCTTCGACGCCGGGGTCCTGGAGGACTGGCGCACGGTGCTGGAACTGCTGGCGGCTGCCAACTCCCACCACCTCGGGACTGTTGACTGACGGGCCGTCAGAGGCGGTGCGGGTAGAGCGCTACCACTTCCCCGGCGCGTAATCCTTCAAGAACACCCCGTACAGGTCCTCCCCCGCCTCACCCCGCACGATCGGGTCGTAGACCCGAGCCGCCCCGTCGACCAGGTCCAGCGGCGCGTGGAACCCGGCCTCGGCCAGCCGCAGCTTGTCGTAGTGCGGCCGCTCGTCCGTGATCCACCCGGTGTCGACCGAGGTCATCAGAATCCCGTCGGTCTCGAACATCTCCTGGGCACTGGTCCGCGTCACCATGTTCATCGCGGCCTTGGCGGCGTTCGTGTTCGGATGCCCCGCACCCTTGTAGCCGCGGCCGAACACGCCCTCCATCGCCGAGACGTTCACGACGTACGCGCGTTTGCTCGCCGCCTTCTTCGCGGCCTCGGCCATGACCGGACGGAGCCGACTGATCAGGATGAACGGCGCCGTGTAGTTGCACAGCTGGGTCTCCAGCAGCTCCACCGGGGAGATCTGCTCGATCGTCTGCACCCAGGTGTTGGACTCGACGACGTCGGGGACCAGCCCGCCCGCGTCGATCGCCGTGCCGTCGAGGTGCCGCTCGACGCTGGCGTTGCCCGCGACCAGGGCGAGGTCGGCGACCTGCTGGGCATCGAGGCCGCTGGTGCCGAGGGGCAGCGCGGCCAGGCCGTCGACCGCGCCGGAGTTGAACGCGCCGATGACGTGGTGGGCGGGCAGCTCACCGGCGGGCAGCGGCGCGCTCTCGCCCTCGACCAGCGCGGCGTAGGCGGACGGCAGGCGGCGTACGGTCTGGGTGGCGTTGTTGACGAGGATGTCGAGCGGGCCCGCCTCGGCGACCTGCTCCGCGAGGGCCACGGCCTGGGCCGGGTCGCGCAGGTCGATGCCGACGACCTCCAGGCGGTGGATCCAGTCCGCCGAGTCGTCCATCGCCTTGAAGCGGCGGATGGCGTCCTTGGGGAAGCGGGTGGTGACCGTGGTGTGGGCGCCGTCGCGCAGCAGCCTGAGCGCGATGTACATGCCGATCTTGGCGCGGCCGCCGGTGAGCAGGGCGCGCTTGCCGGTGAGGTCGGCCCGGACGTCGCGCTTCTCGCGGTTCACGCGGGCGCAGTCCGGACAGAGCTGGTGGTAGAAGTAGTCGACTTCCACGTAGCGGGTCTTGCAGGTGTAGCAGGAGCGCGGGCGCTGGAGTATCCCCGCGATCCTGCCCTCCTCGGTGCGCGAGGAGGGGAGCAGGCCCTCGGTCTCGTCGTCGATGCGCTGGGCGGACCCGGTCGCCGTGGCCTCCGTGACCGCCTTGTCGTGGGCGGTCTTGGCGGCCCGGCGCTCCTGGCGGCGGCGCTGCTTGACCGTGCGGTAGATGCCCGCGGTGGCCCGGCGCACGGCGATGGCGTCCGGGTGGTCGACCTCCAGCTTGTCGAGTTCCTCGAGCACGCTGAGGCAGACGGCCAGCCGCTCCGGGTCGATGCCGGGTCCGTACGAGAGCCCGCTCGCCTCGTCCATGGCCTGCGGGCCGTCCTCTGTCACCGTCATCGCCGCTGTCGTTCCCTGCTCTGCCGTGGCGGCGCGCCGGTCGCGCCCGCTTTCGAACGGCGAATTTTACGGAGCGGCGGGCCGCACCGCCAAACCGTCCGGTTCAGGACCGGCAGGCGGTGATCAGAGTGCGCACCTCCGCGGAGACGGCCGCCGCGAGCCGGCCGAGGTCCGGCACGGCCCTTCCGTCGGCGACGAGCCCGTAGTGGACGCTCCCCCGGTACGTCGAGACCGCCACCGCCACGGAGTGGCCGGGGGCCAGCGGGGCGAACGGGAAGACGGCGGTGAGCGGGTTGCCGCCGAGCCTCAGGCCGAGGCTGGGCAGGGGCACGCTGGTGACCAGGATGTCGAACCAGAGCCGGGCCGCCTGGCCGACCAGGGGCCCGCCCAGCCGGTGGGCCAGGGCCGGGACGTGGTCGGCGAGCAGGGCGACGGCGCCCGCGCCCCGGTTGGGGCCGGCGTCCTTGTTGCGGTCCATGGCGGTGCGGACCGAGGCGAGGCGGGCCAGCGGATCCGGGTCGTCCACCGGAAGCCGTATCAGGTAGCCGGAGAGCCGGTTGCCCTGCGGGTACGCGGTACGCGGGCGCCGCTTGGAGACGGGGATCAGGGCGCGGGGCGCGACGTCCTCGCTGCCGTCGCCGCGCTCGTCGAGCCAGCGGCGCAGCGCGCCCGCGACGACCGCGATCAGGACGTCGTTGACGGTGCCGCCGACGGTCTTGCGGACGCGGTGCACGTCGTCGAGGTCGAGCAGCACGCCGGCGGTGCGGCGGGTGCCGCTCGGCTCACAGGTGAGGGCGGGCGTGGAGCGCACGTCGAGGGAGGAGCGGGCGACGGAGGCGCCGATGTCCAGGGCCCGGCCCACGTCGGACAGCGCGCCGCGCAGCCTCCCGGGCAGCTCGCGCACGTCCGGCAGCAGGCCGCGCGGGGGCTCGGCCGGGCGGGGCCGGGGCGCGGGCATGTCGATCGGGTCCATGACGCCCGCGGCGAGTGTCAGCGCCCGCAGCCCGTCGGCCAGGGCGTGGTGGAACTTGAACAGCACCGCGAACGAGACCCCGTCCTCGCCGGGCAGCACATGGGCCTCCCACGGCGGCCGGCCTCGCCTCAGCGGACGTCCCATGAGCCGGCCCGCGACCGTGTGGAAGTCGGCGGTCGGGGCGTGCAGCCGCACGTGGTTCAGGGCGTCGAAGTCCGGGTCGGGTTCGCGGGCCGCGCCGCCGAAGGCGAGGGGCCGGCGCAGCGCGGAGGGCAGCGGCTGCCACACGTCGCGGATCCGCATCCGCAGTCCGGGCACGCCGGCGGCGCGGGCCGCGAGCAGGTCGGCCGCGTGGGCGCCGGCGGCGGGTGAGTGCGCGGAGAAGATCCCGAGCGCGCCGAGGTGCATCGGGTGGTCCGCGGACTCGATGTTCCAGAACGCCAGGTCGAGAGGAGCGAGCAGGTCAGCAGTCAAGGGCTTGCCTCGCGTCGACGACAGGTGGGCCAGCAGTCAATCGCCCCCAGCCGATTACGGTCAAGTACGATCAGGCTACGTACAGTTAACAGCACATTAAGTCCCGTCCCGATGAGAGGGGCGGGACTTATGGTGCATGTGCGGTCAGTCCAGCACAGGTTGCGGCGCCGGGCACCCCGTGAGAGTCACCCGGGAGGCGTCACTCAGGTGACCAGCTGTCCCTTTCCGAGGGCGATGACGCCGCCCTTGGACACCGTGTACAGCTCCGCGTCGCGCTCCGGGTTGACGCCGATCGTCGCGCCCGGCGGCACCTCGACGTTCTTGTCCAGCACGGCGCCGCGCACCACCGCGCCCCGGCCGATGTGCACGTTGTCGTGCAGCACCGACCCCTGCACGACGGCCCCCGGGTCGACCACCACGCCCGGCGACAGCACGGACCGCGTGACCTGCCCGCGGATGAGACAGCCGGCGCTGATGATGGACTCGCTGGCGATGCCCCCGGCGTTGAAGCGGGCCGGCGAGAGCTGGTACGAGTGCGTGTAGATGGGCCAGCTGCGGTTGTACAGGTTGAAGGCCGGGCGCTCGGCGATCAGGTCCATGTGTGCTTCGTAGTAGGCGTCCAGCGTGCCGACGTCCCGCCAGTAGCCCTGGTCGCGGGTGGTCTCGCCGGGCACGTGGTTGGCGCTGAAGTCGTACAGCGCGGCCTCGCCCCGGTCGGTGAGCTGGGGCAGGATCGAGCCGCCCATGTCGTGCACGGAGTGCTCGTCCTCCGAGTCCCGCTGGAGCGCCTCGATGAGGGCCTTCGTGGTGAAGATGTAGTTGCCCATGGAGGCGAAGACCATCTCGGGATCGTCCGCCAGGCCGGGCGGCTCCGTCGGCTTCTCCAGGAAGCGCTCCACCGTCTGGCCGTCCGAACCCGGCGTGATCACACCGAACGCCGAGGACTCGCCGCGCGGCACCCGGATCCCGGCCACCGTGACGCCCGCTCCGCTGTCGATGTGCTGGGCGAGCATCTGGCGGGGGTCCATGCGGTAGACGTGGTCGGCACCGAAGACGGCCACGTACTCGGGGCGCTCGTCGTAGATCAGGTTCAGCGACTGGAGGATCGCGTCGGCGCTGCCCAGGTACCAGCGGGGGCCGAGGCGCTGCTGGGCGGGCACGGGGGTGACGTAGTTGCCGAGCAGGCTGGACATCCGCCAGGTGGTGGTGATGTGCCGGTCCAGCGAGTGCGACTTGTACTGCGTCAGGACGCAGATGCGCAGGACATCGGCGTTCACCAGGTTGGACAGGACGAAGTCGACCAGGCGGTACGTACCGCCGAAGGTCACCGCGGGTTTCGCCCGGTCCGCGGTCAGGGGCATCAGACGCTTGCCCTCTCCGCCCGCCAGCACGATTCCCAGGACCGAAGGACCACCACGACGCATGGCCGCTCCCCTCACGCCGATTTCCCGATGCCTGCCCCTGAGCAGCGCGTACTAAGCCTGTTTCAGGATCTCCTCGTAGAGCCGGACCGTGCGGCGGGCCACCGCGTCCCAGCCGAACTCGCCGACCGCGCGTTCCCGCCCGGCCTCGCCCATCCGCCGGGCGGCCTCCGGGTCGCCCAGTACGCAGTCGATGGCCCGGGCGAGTCCCGCCTCGAAGCCGTCGCCGGCCGGGACGAGCAGGCCCGTCCTGCCGTCGTCCACGACCTCGGGGATGCCGCCGACCGCCGAGGCCACCACGGGCGTGCCGCAGGCCATCGCCTCCAGGTTCACGATGCCGAGCGGCTCGTACACCGAGGGGCAGACGAACAGGGCGGCGTGCGTGAGGAGCTGGATCACCTCCGGGCGCGGCAGCATCCTCGGAATCCAGAACACGCCGTCGCGGACCCGGCTCAGCTCCCCGAACAGCTCGCGGAACTCCTGGTCGATCTCCGGCGTGTCCGGCGCGCCCGCGCACAGCACGACCTGCGCGGCCGGGTCGATGTCCCGCACCGCGCGCAGCAGGTGGGGCACGCCCTTCTGGCGGGTGATGCGGCCGACGAACAGCACGTACGGACGGGAGCGGTCGAGGCCGACGCGGTCCAGGGCGTCCGTGCCGTGGTCGGGCCGGTACAGGCTCGTGTCGATGCCGTTGTGCACGACGTGGACCTTCTCCGGGTCCAGGGCGGGGTAGCAGCCGAGGATGTCCTCGCGCATGGCACCCGACACGGCGACCACCGCGTCGGCGGCCTCGATCGCGGTGCGCTCGGCCCAGCTCGACAGCTCGTAGCCGCCGCCGAGCTGCTCGGCCTTCCAGGGGCGCAGCGGCTCCAGGGAGTGGGCGGTCATCACGTGCGGGATGCCGTAGAGCATCTTGGCGAGGTGGCCGCCGAGGTTGGCGTACCAGGTGTGGGTGTGGACCAGCTCGCGGCCTTCGAGGGCGGCGGTCATGGCCAGGTCGACGGAGAAGGTCCGCAGCGCGTCGTTGGCGCCGTCGAGCGTGGACCAGGGGCGGTGGCGCAGCACGCCGTCCGCGCGGCCCTCGCCCCAGCAGTGCACGTCCAGGTCGACCAGTGGTCTGAGCTCCCGGGCCAGGAACTCCACGTGGACACCTGCGCCGCCGTACACATCCGGCGGGTACTCCCGGGTCAGCAGTCCGACGCGCACCCGCAACTCCCTGCTCTCAGCGGCCGTTCCCTTTCATGGTCACCCAGATGGGGCGCGCGGGGAAGAGCGAGGCGGCCGTGTGAAGCAACAGTCACCACACAGGCCCCCGCCGGGCACGCGGTAGTACAGGCAGCAGCTGCGGCGCCGGAAGGCGGTGCCGGTGAGGGTTCCGGCGCCGGTCAGCAGGGGGTGCGCGAGGAGTTCCGCGGCCAGGGAACGGGCCCGGGCGGCGGTGTCCGTACGGCCGTGCCGCCGGGCCCAGCGGTCGAGTTCCCGGGCGGAGCCCGCCAGCGCGGAGGCGGCGTTGCCCCGCAGCAGGCCCGGGGCGAGGCGGTAGTGGGCGCGCAGGGCCGCCGAGAGGGGTTCGAGGTGGCCGTGCAGGACGGCGTCCGCGACGGCCGACGCGTCCCCAAGGAGCGGTCGTACGTCCGGCAGCCACAGGTCGTCGGGGGCGGCGGCGTCGGCGTCCCAGTGCAGCAGCCGGGCGTCGAGGTCGGGGACACGGCCGTAGAGGGCGGCGCAGCCGAGCGCCACGGACCAGAGGCGGGCCGCCAGTCCCAGGTGGGCCACGGACGCCGCGACACGCAACTCCGGCGCGCGCAGGGCGTTCGCGACCTTGTCGACTCGGAAAATCAGGGGATTTCCGTACACATCCGGTGACGCGGCGGCGTAGGCCTGTGCGAGAGTGGGAAGAGGCCCCGCCGCCGCTTCTCCCGTGCGCAGCACGAAGTAGCCGCCGAGCGGGCGGAGCGCGGCAAGGCCGGGGTCGAGGTCCATGAAGAGCAGTAGTACCAAGGCCCCTAAGGGATGCGACCCGGTGACCCCCGACCGGCGTCGCCCACCCTGGGGATGACGGGGTTCCCCTCGTACTCCATCGGCAGTAGGACCCAATGAGTGCTCAGGGACGACGACGGGAAGACCTGGACACGGCAGGGTGTTGGTCATGAAAGCCGACCTTTCGCCGCGCCGGGCCGAGCGCCCCCGCCTGACGCAGAGGAGCAGCCGATGAGCGCCCTCGCGTTGTCCGTCCTGCTGTCCCTCGTGTCCGCGTTCGCCTACGCGGGCGGGGCGATCGTGCAGGAGCGGGTGGCGGAGTCCTCGCCGGGCGAGCAGTACGCGCCGCTGCGGCGGCCGGCCTGGTGGGCGGCGGTCGCGCTGAACGGTCTCGGTGGACTGCTGCACGTGGTGGCGCTGGCGTACGGCCCGCTCAGCCTGGTGCAGCCGCTCGGCGCGCTGACCATCGTGGTGGCCCTGCCGATGGCGGCGCTGTTCGTGGGTCGCAAGGCGGGTGCCACGGCGTGGCGGGGCGCGATCATGGCGACGGTGGGGCTGGCGGGTCTGCTGTCCCTGGTCGCCGCGTCCGACGCGCGGTCGCTCGACGCCGCGGAGCGGGTGGCCGTGGCCCTGGCCACCGCCGGTGTGGTCGTGGCGCTGATGATCGCCGGCCGGGCCGCGCACCGGCACCCGGCGGTGCGGAGCATGCTGCTGGCGACCGCCTCCGGTATCGCGTTCGGCATGTCCTCGGTGTTCACCAAGACCGTCGCGGTCGACTGGACCGGCGGTGTGTCGGCGGCGGACGTGCCGTCCCTCGCGGTGATCGGTGTCCTGGCCACGGCCGGCATGCTGCTGTCGCAGGCCTCCTACCGCGGTGCCGGCCTCGCGGCACCGCTGGCCACGCTGACGGTCGTGAACCCGGTGGTGGCGGCCGCCGTCGGCATCACGATGTTCGGCGAGACCTTCCGCTACGGCTCGACGGGCACGGCGCTCGCCCTGAGCTGCGGCGTGGTGGCGGCGGGCGGCCTGATCCTGCTGACGACGGAGCGGCTCACCCACGCCCAGCCGGAGCGTGCGGGGACCGGCCTGGAGGTCGCCGGGACGGGGCTGGTTCCCGCGGACACGGGCCTCGGGACGACGGGGATGTTGCCAGGGCCGGCCGGGGAACCGGCCGGGAGCGCGGGCGCATTGGTCGGGGCAGTGGGCGACCTGCCCGGAAGCGGAAGCGAGCTGCCCGAGACGGTGGGCGCGCTGCTGCCCGAGCCCGTGGGTGCGCTGCTGCCCGGGTCCCCGGGCGCATCACTGCCCGGGGCCCTGGGCGGTTCGGTGCCCGAGACCGTGGGCGCGCCGCCCGTCGCCGTGGGGGCGCTGCCCCGGCCGATGGGCGTCGGGGCCGGTGATCGTGGCGGGGCCGGCCGGGCTGCGTCAGGAGACGTGCCCGTGACCGCGCCGGTGCCCGCGGTCTCCGCCGCCGGTGAACCCGAGGCCGGACCGGACGTCGCGCACGAGAGCGGGGAACCGTCGGTGTCCTCCGGGGAACGCCCGCTCTCCTACGCCGCCTGCTACGGCATCCCGTACGTACCGATGCCCACGGTGGACCGGCACCGCACGCGTATCAGATCCTGACGCCGCCGGCCCTCAGGTAGGCGATGGGGTCGACATCCGAGCCGAAGCCGGGCCCCGTCCGCACCTCGAAGTGCAGGTGCGGGCCCGAGCTGTTTCCGGTGGAGCCGGAGCGGCCGATGCGCTGGCCCGCGCTCACCGTCTGCCCGTCCCGCACGGAGATCGCCGACAGGTGGGCGTACTGGCTGTAGCGGCCGTCGCCGTGCCGGATCACGACCTGGTAGCCGAACGAACCGCCCCACCCCGCGCTGACGACGCTGCCCGAGGCGACCGACTTGACGGACGTGCCCGTGGGCACGGGGAAGTCGACGCCGGTGTGGTAGCCCTTCGACCAGGACGAGCCCGCCTTGCGGTAGGGCGTCCCCAGGGATGCGCTGACAGGGGCGACCAGGCCCTGCCGGGTCGTCGTGGACCGTGCGGCGCGCTCCTTGCTCTCGCCCTTGGACCGGTCCTTGGCACGCTCCTCGGCGCGGTCCGGGGACTTCGACGACGGCTTCTTCACCGACGGCTCGGCCGACGGGGCCCGCTCGGGCGCGGGCCGCGTCTTCGTGGCGCCCTCCCCGCGCAGCGCGAGCCGCTGGCCGGGCACGATGAGGTCGGGATCGCCCCCTATGGCCGAGCGGTTGGCGGTGTACAGACCTCGCCAGCCGCCCCGCACCTCCCGCTCCTCGGCGATGCCGGAGAGCGTGTCGCCGCGCACCACCGTGTACATCTCGGCGCTGCCCGCCCGGGACTGCGGCGTGGACTGCGGCCGCACGTCCTCGATGGAGGTCCTGGGCCTGGTCTTCCGGTCTGCCTTCTCGCCCTTCCCCGTGCTCTCGGCGGCCGGCCGGATGTCGGGCTCGGGTCCGCCCCGGCTCAGTCCGGCCCGTACGGAGCAGGTCGGCCAGGCGCCCGGGCCCTGCCCGTCGAGCACCTTCTCGGCGACGGCGATCTGCTGGTTCTTGGTGGCCAGGTCCGCGCGCGCCGCGTAGGCCCGGCCGCCGTACGCCTCCCAGGTGGACTGGGTGAACTGGAGCCCACCGTAGAAGCCGTTGCCGGTGTTGATGTTCCAGTCGTTGCTCGACTCGCAGGCGGCGACCTTGTTCCAGGTGTCCACGTCGGCCGCCTGGGCGGTGCCGGCGCCCATGAACGGGAGCGCCATGCCCGCGCCGCCCGCCGTGACGGTGAGTGAGGCGCGGTTGATCCTGTTCGGCTGATACCGGCGATGCCGGCCGCGTACGGCCATCGAGAGCCCCCCTAGACATGCGTCAGGAGGGGCAAAAGTAAGCGCTGCGAACCGGCCAGGACAAGGCGGCTATCGGCCGCCCGGTTGCCCAAATGGCCGGGATGAGGCCCCTGTTGCGCGACGTGCGCCACGCCGGTGCACCGTGTACGTCACCCGGTGCGCACGTGCGGCGCGCGCGGGGACGCGTACGTCGGGTGAGTGCGACGGGGGCTCTTGTGCGTATCTGCCTGCGCGACGTCGTACGACCCGCGCGTGCGGACGGAGTGGCTGCACGTCAGGATGGTCGGCGGGGGCATGCTGGTGGACACCATCCGCAGCACCGATACCGAGGTCTTTAGGAGCCAACCGAATGAGCAGTACAGCGCAGATCGGCGTCACGGGTCTCGCGGTCATGGGCCGCAACCTCGCCCGCAACTTCGCCCGCAACGGCTACACGGTGGCGGTGCACAACCGGACGCCCGCGCGCACGCGCACCCTGGTCGAGGAGTTCGGCGGGGAGGGGGAGTTCGTCGCGTGCGAGACCGCCAAGGAGTTCGTGGCCGCGCTGGAGCGGCCGCGGCGGCTGGTCGTGATGGTGAAGGCCGGTGAGCCGACGGACGCGGTGATCCAGGAGTTCGCCCCGCTGCTGGAGCCCGGCGACATGATCATCGACGGCGGCAACGCGCACTTCGCGGACACCCGGCGCCGGGAGCGCGACCTGCGCGAGCAGGGCATCCACTTCGTCGGCATGGGCGTCTCCGGCGGTGAGGAGGGCGCGCTCAACGGACCGAGCATCATGCCGGGCGGCCCGAAGGAGTCGTACGAGTCGCTGGGCCCGATGCTGGAGAAGATCTCGGCGAAGGCGGCCGACGGTTCGCCGTGCGTCTCGCACGTCGGTCCGGACGGTGCCGGGCACTTCGTGAAGATGGTGCACAACGGCATCGAGTACGCGGACATGCAGCTCATCGGTGAGGCGTACCAGCTGCTGCGCGACGTCGCCGGGTACTCCCCCGCCCAGATCGCGGAGATCTTCCGCACCTGGAACCAGGGCCGCCTCGACTCGTACCTGATCGAGATCACGGCCGAGGTGCTGTCGCACGTGGACGCGGAGACGGGCAAGCCGTTCGTGGACGTGGTGGTGGACCAGGCCGAGCAGAAGGGCACCGGCCGCTGGACCGTGCAGATCGCGCTCGACCTGGGCGTGCCGGTGTCCGGCATCGCCGAGGCGGTCTTCGCGCGGTCGCTGTCGGGGCACGCGGCGCTGCGGGAGGCCTCGCGCGGGCTGGCCGGCCCGCAGGCCAAGCCGATGGGCGAGGCGGAGGCCCAGGCGTTCGCCGACCGGGTGGAACAGGCGCTGTACGCGTCGAAGATCGTGTCGTACACGCAGGGGTTCCACGAGATCGACGCGGCCCGCGGCGAGTACGGCTGGGACATCGACCTCGGTGCGGTGTCCGCGCTGTGGCGGGGCGGTTGCATCATCCGCGCGGCCTTCCTGGACCGTATCCGCGCGGCCTACGACGCCCGGCCGGACCTGCCGAGCCTGCTGTCGGACGCGACGTTCGCGCGGGAGATCGCGGACGCCCAGGACGACTGGCGGGAGGTGCTGGTCGCCGCGACCCGCCAGGGCGTGCCGACGCCCGGTTTCGCCGCGGCGCTCGCCTACTACGACGCCCTGCGCGCGGAGCGGCTGCCGGCGGCGCTGACGCAGGGTCAGCGGGACTACTTCGGTGCGCACACCTACCGGAGGGTGGACCGGGACGGGTCGTTCCACACGCTGTGGGGCGGGGACCGGTCGGAGGTCTCCGCGTAGGCGCTTCGCTCTGACGGAACGGCACGGGGCCGGTGGGCAGCTGCGACGGCTGTCCACCGGCCCCGTTCTCGTGCCGCGGTTCAGGACAGCGGCGGGCCCGGCTCGGGGTTCGGCACGGGTTCCGGTCCCGGGGGGATCGGGGACGGGTCGGGTCCCGGCACCGGGTCGGGGCCCGGGGGTGCCGGCGGGGTCGGGCCCGGTGGGGTCGGCCCCGGCGGTGTCGGACCCGGGGGCGGGGTCGGGGCCGGGGGCGGCGGGGTCGGCTCCGGGCCGGGCGGCGGCTGCGGGTTCGGCACCGGATCGGGGCGCGGCTCCGGGGGCTGGGGCTCGGGGCCCGGTGTCGGCCCCGGCGGCACGGGGTCGGGATACGGATTCGTCATGAGGTCCTCCAGCCAGTCGCTCGACTCCGGCTCTGGACTACTCCCCCGCCTACCCGTCGGCTCCTTCCCCAGTCACCCCCGGGCGGGACGGGGAGGGGCCAGGTGGAGGTAACGGGAGCGGAGCCGGGACACCCACGTGTCCCGGCTCGGGAGCCGGAATCGGGAGATCAGAAACGGCCGGGGTGTTCGGCCAGCCAGTCCTTCGCCGCCGTCAGCAGGTCCTGGCCGGCCGGCGGGGCCTCGTCGGGGTGGCGTTCGGCCCACTTGGCGACGTAGGGGCAGAGCGGGGCGACGGCGCTGTCCTCGCGGGCGGCGATGCCGTAGAGCTCTCGTGCCAGCGCGCCCGCGATGCCCTGGCCCTCGTGGGCCGGTTCGACGATCGTGTGCACCGGAACGAGCGCGCGTTCGGGGCTGTCGAGGACGAAGTACTCGATGCGGCCGACCACTTCACCGCCGGACAGCGCCTCCAGGCGGCCCGCCGCCCGGTCGTCGCGGATCTCCAGGTCCCTCATGGACACGCTCCTGTCCCCTGTACGTCGGTTGTACCTCGGTCAGGCCCGGACGGCCTGCGGGCTGCGCTGCTGGTCCGAGCCCGGTACCGGCTCGGACGGGTCGGCGCCGAGGTCCACGATCCGGTTGTCGCGGTCCACGTGCACGACCCGGGGGGCGAGTGCCCGGGCCTCGGCGTCCGTCACCTGGGCGTAGCTGATGATGATCACCAGATCGCCGGGCTGGACGAGATGGGCGGCGGCCCCGTTGATCCCGACGACGCCGGACCCGCGCTCGCCCTCGATGACGTAGGTCTCCAGCCGGGCGCCGTTGGTGATGTCCACGATGTGCACGAGCTCGCCGGGCAGCAGGTCGGCGGCGTCGAGCAGGTCGGCGTCGATGGTCACCGATCCCACGTAGTGCAGGTCGGCCTGGGTCACGGTGGCGCGGTGGATCTTGGACTTGAACAGAGTACGCAGCACTTTGGACTCCTGGAAGACGGCTCTCCGCCTGCTTTCTGCAGGTCAAAGGCGGTCCACACTGTACACGGGCACGCGTCGAACTCGAAGATGTCGAGGAACATCGGTTCACTCCCACGACAAGGCTCTCGGCCTGCACTTTCACGAGAGCCTGGCTGCCGTTGCAGCGCTGATCCGGCATCCGTTCGGGCAGCCGCACAGTGGGGCTGCGGGAGAGCGCTCGAAGGGTGCGTCGGCTCTCATCGGCGCGGATCCACCGGTGCGAGAGCCTTGGGACACCGCTGCCGGACCTGCGGCAAGACGAAGAGGATCATCGCCTCACACCGTTTGCCAGATCTGGGCGAGTGTTGAGGCGGTGAGAAGTTGCTCGGGGTTTCCCTGCGCCGCCAGTCGGCCCTCGCGGAGCAGGAGGCAGGCGTCTGCCGAGCGTGCGGCTTCCAGGTCGTGCGTGGCCTGGACGACGGTCCTGACGTCGGCGACCGGCTCCGTCAGCAGGGTGGCGATCCGGTCCCTCGCTTCGGGGCCCAGGCCGGTGGTCGGTTCGTCCAGGAGGAGCAGGTCCGAGGTCTGAGGATCATGGCCGGTGACGACGCCGGAGAGTTCGTTCGTGCTCTTCGGCAGGGTCACGGACTTGACCTTCTTGCCCGATTCGATGTCGACGGCGTGCAGGGCGCTTGCCCGGTTCCGAGACGTACGCGGTGTGGTCGCGGACGAAGAGGGTGGGCCGGGGCTGCTGCCAGTCCAGCGGCTCCTGCCACTCGCCGACGACGGGGATCTTCATGTCCACCTTGCCCGTCTCGGGATCGATGACGTGGAGGGTGCCGTTCGTGCCGAGGACGAGGGCCTCGCCACGAGGGCCGCGGCCAAGGGAGCGGAAGGAGTAGCTGGTGCCCAGGTCGACCAGGCGCAGTTTCGCGGTCTCGGTGTCGATGAGGGAGATGCGGGTGGGCCGCTCCAGTTCGGCCTCCGGGTCGGTCTTGTAGTCGCCCAGGAGGATGGGTGAGGTGGCGCAACGGCGGGCGGCCTCCGGAGGACAAGACGGCATCGCCAGTCCGGGTCGGCCGCCCGAGGGCGCCTTGCCCCCGCCCGACTTGCAGAACAAGCGCAGGTCAGTAGGGACGACTGCCAAGATGGTCGACAAACGACTATCTGACGGCTATCTTGAGCCACCACGCGGCAGCGAGAACAGGTCGTCCGATGGTCGACATACGACAATCTGACGGTTAGTTTGAGCCACCACACGGCATTCCGCCCATCCTGTTCCTCAGAAGGAGAGCCGGGCAGAGATGATCGAGCTACATACGAGTCGCTGTTGGTCACTGCCACCGTGGGCAGCGATTGGGTTCCCGATCAGGTCATCCTCGACGCGGGAACAGGCGTTCCTGGACAAGCCTCCTCCCGCTGCAGGTCGGCGAGTTCCGCCTCGGCGTCGCCACCGTGGTGCGGGTGGTGCCGGTGGTGCAAAACCACGTATGCCCGGGCGTCCCCGATTTCGAGGACCTGCTCGTCACCGACAGCGCGGGCACGTCGCTGCAGCGGTGGCCGGTCGACGCCCGCGGATTCCTCGGCTGACCGGCCCCGGGACGACTCCCCCCTGGCCGAGCGCGAATCGACCGCCCCCCGTGAAGGAATACCTGACATGAGACTCAAGAACGTCGCGGCCCTGGTGACCGGCGCCAGCAGTGGCATCGGGCAGGCGGTGAGTTCCCACTTCCGCCGTGAGGGCGCGCGGCTGCTGCTCACCGGTCGCAGGGAGCGGCTCGACAGCGTTGAGCCCGACGACCTGTACGTCCCTGGAGACCTCAATGACGAGGCGTTCGTCGAGGACCTGGCCAAGCAGGCTGCCGAGTCCCTCGGCGCCGTCGACGTCGTCGTCCTCAACCACGGCCTGCAGGCCAGCAGTCCGCTCACCGAGATGGCCTCCGCCGACGCGAAGAATGTGCTCGACAGCAACCTGCTCAGCGCGTTCCTCGTGATGAAGCACTTCGCGCCGCTGATGCCTTCCGAAGGTGGCTCGTTCGTCTGTATTGGTTCACGGCTCGGCATGGTCGGCAAGCCCGGGGAAGTCCTGTACTCCGCCGCCAAGGGAGGCCTCATCATGCTCGCCAAGGGCGCAGCGATCGAATGGGCTCCCCGCAACATCCGCGTCAACGTCGTCGCTCCTGGCCTGACCGCCACCCCGGTCATCGAAGCAGCTATCCAGCGCAGCGCCGATCCCGAGGCCTACCGCCGCGAGCGCGAGGGGCAAATCCCGCTGCAACGCCTCGCCACCCCTGAAGAGGTCGCCGACGCGGTCCTCTTCTTCGCATCATCAGAGTCGTCGTACATCACCGGAGCGGTTCTCCCGGTTGACGGCGGATACACCGCCTTCTGAGCCTTCCGCTTCTGTCGTACGTGAAGGTCGCGAACCGCGGGACCGGTCGCAGCGATGAGCGGGTCCCATCCGGCACCCCACAAGGCCCAACGCCCAGTCCGACGGGTTCCTGACCATTCCCAGCCAGTTCGAAACACCACCCACCGGGATCTGAGCGCTCCCAGCGCCCTTCCCTTTGAGTAAGGAGCAGACCCATGCGAGTCAGCAGAAACGTGAGCGTCACGATCGTCACGTCGGCCCTGGCGCTCGCGCTCGCCGCGTGCGGGGCGAGCGGCACCGGGCAGAACGTGGGGGCGAAGAGCACGAAGCAGGGCGGGGGATCCGGCTCGTCGGCCGAGCACACCGACGACATCTCGGTCGGTGTGAAGCCGGACGCGAAGGCGGTGAAGCTGCTGCCCGCGGCGGTGAAGGCCAAGGGCACGCTCTCGGCGGCCATGGACCTGACCAGCCCGCCCACCACGTTCATGGCATCGGACAACAAGACCCCGATCGGGTTCAACCCGGACATGGCCCGGCTGATCGCCGCCAAGCTCGGCCTGAAGCTGCAGATCAACAACATCAAGTTCGACACCATCATCACCGGACTGCAGGCCAATCGGTACGACTTCACGGCGTCCACCATGGGCGCCACCAAGGACCGGCTGAAGGTGCTCGACATGGTCGACTACTTCAAGGCCGGCACCGGCGTGTCCGTCCCCTACGGAAATCCGCAGAAGCTGACCACCCACACCCTGTGCGGGCACCGAGTCGCCGTCCAGTCCGGCAGCACCGCGGAGCTGCAGTGGCTGCCCCAGTTGTCCAAGCAGGACTGTACGAGCAAGGGCAAGCCGGCCATCAAGGCGGTGACCCTGCCCAGCGTGAACGACGCTCTGACCCAGCTGGTCTCCAAGAGGATCGACGCGGTGATGTACGACTTCACCGGGCTTCAGTGGGCGGCCACGCAGCAGCCGAAGACGTTCGAGGTCCTCAAGCCTTTGGTGGCCACCAAGACCGTGGCCGTCGCGCTGAAGAAGGACTCGCCGCTGACTCCCGCGGTGCAGGCTGCCATCCAGTCGATCATCGACAGCCCCAAGTACGCCGAGGCGCTGGGCCGCTGGGGTTTCGATGACCTCGGGATCAAGACCGCGGCCATGGCCGTCCCGCAGGACTGAGATACCGATGGACGTGCTCGAGACGACGACCAGGAGCCGACCGGTGTCACAACTGCTGGCCGAAGAAAAGAAGCGGATCACGCCGAAGCGTCCGCGCGACTACGTGGCCTGGGCCGTCGCGATCGCGATCGTCGCCGGTCTGGTGTGGACCGCGGTGACGAATGAGAACTATCGCTGGCCGGTGGTGTTCAGCTACTTCACCACTGAAACGATCCTCAACGGCCTGCTGATCACGCTCCTTCTCACCGTGGTCAGCATGGCTCTGGGCACACTGCTCGGGCTGGTGCTGGCCGTGATGTGCATGTCGCACCAGCGGCCCATCTCCGGGCTGGCCCAGCTCTACATCACCTTCTTCCGCGGTACCCCGGTGCTCGTGCAGCTGATCTTCTGGTTCAACATCGCGGCGCTGTACCCGAACATCTCGATCGGCATCCCGTTCACCGACATCTCCACGCCGGTGAACGTGAACGCGATCATGACGCCGATGACCGCGGCCGTGGTCGGGCTGACGCTGAACCAGGCCGCGTACATGTCGGAGATCATCCGTGGCGGGTTCGCCTCGGTCAGCCGCGGACAGCACGAGGCCGCGGAGTCCCTGGGCATGTCGGGGTTCACCAAGCTCCGGCACGTGATCATCCCGCAGACCATGCCGGCTGTCATTCCGGCCACCGGCAACCAGGTGATCGGCATGCTCAAGGAGACCTCGCTGGTGAGCGTGCTCGGCGTCGCCGACCTGCTGAACAGCGCACAGTCGATCTACGCCCGCAACTACCAGACGATTCCGCTGCTGATCGTGGCCAGCCTCTGGTACCTGGTCATGACGCTGGTGCTGAGCGTGCCGCAGTCCATGATCGAGCGCCGTTTCTCCCGCTCGACCAGGACGCGGCTGACCCCGGCCGCGACCTCGGCCGAGCCGGGGGCCGGCCAGCCCGTTCCCACCACGAGGGAGTCCCTGCTGTGAACGCCGACGGAACGATCGTCGCACGCAAGCTGTGCAAGAGCTTCGGACGTCACCAGGTCCTGCGTGACATCGACCTGACCGTCGCGGCAGGGGAGATCTCCTGCATCATCGGGCCCAGCGGATCCGGGAAATCGACACTGCTGCGGTGCATCAACGGACTGGAGACCGTCGACCGCGGTGTCCTGCGGGTCAACGGCGAGGACTTCGGCTACGTCGAGAAGGACGACGCCTACCACGCCGTGCGCCCCAAGCGGCTGGCCGAACAGCGCGCCCGCATCGGCATGGTGTTCCAGCAGTTCAACCTGTTCCCCAACATGACCGCCGAGAGCAATGTCATGTCCGGACCGGTGCTGGTGAAGAAGAAGGACCGCGCGGCATCCCGGGAACAGGCGCGAGAACTGCTGGCCAAGGTGGGCCTGGAGGGGTGCGGCCACAAGTACCCCGCCCAGCTCTCCGGCGGCCAGCAGCAACGGGTGGCCATCGCCCGCGCCCTGGCGATGGAACCCACCATCATGCTGTTCGACGAACCCACCAGCGCCCTGGACCCCGAACGCGTGGGCGAAGTACTCGCCGTCATGCGCGACCTCGCCGGCAACGGCATGACCATGCTGCTCGTCACCCACGAGATGGGCTTCGCCCGAGAGGTCGCCGACGAGGTGCTGTTCATGGACGGCGGCATCGCGGTGGAGCGCGGCGACGCCCGGGAAGTGCTGGGCAATCCCCGTGAGAAGCGAACCCAGGCGTTCCTCGAAAGGGTGCTGTAGCAGGGCACCGACCTGCGGCAGCGGTTCGGTAGCGCGTCCGGCCCGGCTTTTGCTCCAGTCAAAGCCGTCGTCTTCGGTGAGCTTGTGGACCTTGGCCGGGGTGGGGGCGGTGCTGTGACCAGTGGGCCAGGCCGCGCGGAGACCGGGCCGATGTGGATGCGAATGGCCGCCCCAGAGGCCGGGGCGGCCTGGTAGCCGAGTCCGGTGACGGCTTCGGCCAAGGGCCTGGATCGCTCCGTATGTGGCGCGTTCATCTGATGCGTGGGTGCACTCGCGCGAAGAACCCGATCCACTCCGCGCTCCACCGCAACCTGCGTCGCCCGCACGTCTCTGACCGGGGCGGCAACGCCGTGCAGATCAGCCTGCCGTTCGTCACCACCGACGACGAGATCCGCCAGCTCGTGGCCGTCATCGGCACCGTCCTCTCCGTCCAGGAAGCGAAGTGATCACTATGCGCACCCTCCCGACGCCGATCCGACCGCCCTGGCCGACTCCGAGAAGGTTCTGGCCAAGCTCGATCTCGCCGTGCCGGGCGTGACCCGCACCTTCGACGTGCACGATCCGGCCACCGGTCAGACGATCGCCCGGGTTCCCGACTTCGACGTCCAACAGGCCCTCGCCGCCGTCGCCCGCGCCGACGAAGCCGGCCGGTCCTGGGCCGCCACCACCACCCGGCACCGCGCCGACATTCTTCGCACCTGGTACGAGCTGATGCTCAGCAACGCCGAGATGATCGCCCTGCTCA
>NZ_WWIQ01000005.1:55392-55821 GCF_009862985.1 Streptomyces sp. SID5464
CCGCTGGTACGCGGAGGAAGCGGTACGCCCGGCCGGAAAATCCGCGACGCCCCGGTCGGCGGGGCCCGTCTGTTCACCCGGCGCGCGCCGGTGGGGCTGTCGGTCCTCATCACCCGTGGAACATCCCCCTCGCCATGGCCACCCGCAAGATCGCCCCCGCGCTGGCATCCGGCTGCCCCGTCGTCATCAGACCCGCCCTTGACCACGATCTTCGCGGTCCAGCTCGCCATCGCGGCCGGTGTCCCCGAAGACCTGGTGCAGGTCGTGACCACCACGGACGCCCCCGCCTTCAGCACCGCCGTGCTGTCCGATCCGCGGGTGCGCAAGGTGTCCTTCACCGGCTCGACCGCGGTCGGCAAGGTCCTCCTGCATCTGCGGCGGACAACGTGCTGAAGAGCTCCATGGAACTGGGCGGCAACGCCCCGCTGC
>NZ_WWIQ01000005.1:55999-63925 GCF_009862985.1 Streptomyces sp. SID5464
CTCCATGGAACTGGGCGGCAACGCCCCGCTGCTGGTCTTCGACGACGCCGACCTGGAGCGGGCCGTCGAGGGCGCGTTCGCCGCCAAGATGCGCAACGGCGGCCAGTCGTGCATCGCCGCCAACCGCATCCTCGTCCAGGACGGCATCGCCGACGCTTTCGTCGACGCCCTGGCCGACCGGCTGGCCGCCGTGCGTGTAGGCCACGGACTCGCCCCCGGCGTGGACCTCGGCCCCGTGATCGACCACAGGGCCGTGTCGAGACTCTCCGGCCTCGTCGAGGATGCGACCCGGCGCGGCGCACACCTCCTCACCGGCGGCTCCGCTCCCAGCCACCCCGGCTCCTTCTTCGAACCGACGCTCCTGGACCACGTACCTGCCGACGCCGACCTCGCCCGCACCGAGATCTTCGGACCGGTCGCCGCCATCCAGCGCTTCTCCCACCAGGACCAGGCCGTCACCCGCGCCAACGACACCGAGTACGGCCTGGCCGGCTACGTCTTCACCGAGAACCTCGACCGCGCCTTCAACGTGGCCGACCAACTCGCCACCGGCCTGGTCGGCATCAATCAGGGCGTCCCCTCGAACGCGGCCGCGCCGTTCGGCGGGGTCAAGCAGTCCGGCCTGGGACGCGAGGGAGGCCAAGAAGGACTCGAAGAGTACGAGGAGATCCGCTACTACAACCTCTCTCTGCGCCCGACCAGTTGACAGAGCCTCGTCGGCCCGCCGCGATGCCCTGCCGGTGACCGCCGGGACCGGTCGCCGCGCCCACCCGGGGGCACACGACCGGCTCTCCGACCCATCCTGATCTCGACGGCCCCTACAAGTTCCCGCTACGCGAAGTACGGCTCCCGCACCGGCAAACCCCCGGGCGCACCTCGCGCAGATCGTCAGGCGGAGGCCCTCCATCGACCATGTGCTCACCGGAGAAGCCGTGACCACCGCGATGCTGCTGGAGACGCTGACGCCGAACCAGCGCGCCCGCAACCAGCTTGTGGCAACGGGCATCGCGCCGCCGGCCGGCGGCGCGATGCCCGGCTGTGGCCCGGAAGGTCAGCCGCCGTGCACGGTGCTGACGAGGTCGGGCAGGAGCTTCGCCGCGTTCGGCGTCCCCAGTCCGGTGACTGGGTCCCATCCTGTGCCGGCCGAATAGCCCGGGACAGACGTTTCGGCGGTGTTGTTGCCCACGGTGACGTCGTTGAAGTCGGCCGCGTAGGTGGCCGGGTCGGACGCGAGCTTGTACAGAGCCGGGTTGATCCGTCCGAGTCCACCGTGGTTCATCTGGGCGGCGATGGAGACCAGGCCCGCCCACTGAGGACACGCCAGTGACGTGCCGCCGATGTCGTACCAGCCCGTGCTGCACGGTGTGCTGCCGCACTTCAGCCCGCTCTGGCCGTCGGGCGGCAGGGACAGGTACACCAGCGCTCCCGTCGACGGACTCGCCTGCAGGGAGATGTCCGGAACGCCGCGCATGGTCCCGATGGTTGTGCTGCCGGCCGGCAGCACGCCCGACTGGTAGTCCGGCTTGGCGAAGACGCTGCTGTAGCCGCCACCGGAACCGGTCCAGCCTGTCTCCGACTGACCGGGGGCGTTCTGGCAAGCCCCCGGCGGGGAGGCGCTGTCGACGACCCTGCCGCTGGTGGCGCCTGGGTCGGTGCACAGGTTCGTGCCGCCCACCCCGGTGACCAGCGGGTCGGAAGCCGGCCACTCGACAGCGGGACCGGTGAGGGTCGACCCGCCCTGGCCCACCGGTGTCTTGGCCGAGCCGGCGCTTCCGTCGTCACCCGAGGAGCCGAGGACGGTGACGCCGTTCTGTGCCGCCGACTTGAAGGCATAGCGCAGTTTCTGAAGCGACTGGGCGCTGCCGAAGGCGCCCTCCGCGGAGGCGAACGACTGGGAGATGACGGTGGCGAGGTGATGCTCGACGACGTACTGCTCGGCGGCCATCATCTGAGGGAAGCCCTGTACCCCGAGGGTCTCGGCGGTGGGGGTGGTCACCAGCAGGATGTTGGCGCCGGGCGCCATGGCATGGGCGGTCTCGACGTCAAGGGCCACCTCCAGGGCCCACGCGCTCTTGTCCTCCTGCCCCGGGCTGCTGCTCGTGGACGGCGGCGCTTTGGTGGCGGGCGAGCCCTGCAGATGAAGCTCGCTGAAGGTCGGCATGCCGGACGTGCAGCTGACGCCCTCTTCCCCGCACATGGGCGTGATGCCGAATGCACGGTCGAAGACATGCAGGTCGTGGGCCATGGTGTCGCTGCCGTAGGAGTCCACGACAGCGATCGTCTGACCGCGTCCGTCGTCCCCGGCTGAGTGCAGCGGGCCCACGTCGTAGGCCGCCTGGATGGCCTGCGGGGTGAAGCAGCGGCGTCCTGCTGAGGCGCACTGCGACTGGGTGGGTGGGGTCTGGCTGGTGGTCACCTGTGTGTAGTCGGCCACGGTAGGCCGTACGCGCGGATAGGCGGCCTGGTGGGCCGCGCTCGTCGCGGGGACGGCGCCCGCCACCGCGAGGCTGAGGGTTCCCACCCCCGCGAGCAGCCACCGTCTGATGGTGCGTGCCATCAGAGTCCTTCCTCGAGTGCGAAAGGGGATTTGGCGTCCGCCACCTCAGGTGGGGGGTGGGTACGAGGGGGTGCGGACGTGGCGAGGCTAGCCCTCGCGGCTGCCGGGCCAACACATTCGTCCTGTCAACAACGATCAAAGAATGGCCCTAGCCGAACAGGCCGAGCGGACGGCCCACACCAATCAGCCGGCCGTCGGACGGCAGTCGTGGAGGGTGAGACTCCCATCCGCCCGACGCTCTTCGTGCGCGTGGAGACACGCGTGAGCACTGGCCCTGGACCCCTCTCGACGCCTCCCATGGGGACTGTCTGGTAAATACCGCACAGGGCCAGAACCCAGAACATCGCCCTGGCCGAGAGTCCTCGCGATCGTCTCGCACCTGAACGAAGCCGGGTATCTTCGGCGCCACCTACGCGCCGGACCGCTGTTCACGGTTGTGCGCCGACAGGCGAGCCATGGCTGGCGCCCAGCCGTCTCCCAGATGCTGAGATGCCCTGCCGTCCGCGGCCGGTTCCGATTGGTGGACGCCCGGCTCGGACTACGGACACGGGTGGAGGCTTCGAAGCGCTTCGCGGGATGAGCAAGGCTAGGCGATACGCGGTGCCGCGGAGCTGTCAGCCTGCCAGCCGAGCCTTCCAGATCTCCTCGCTGGGCCATTGCCGGGCCCAGTCGGCGGACACTTCTAGGAAGTCTCTCGCGGACTGGGGTGCCTGAATCTCGATCAGGTCCTCGACGACGAAGCCGCAGGCCCGCAGCAGACGGAGCATCTCGCCGTGCGGCAGGACGAACTCCACGTGATTCCCCCATTCCAGCCGTGTCAGGCCGAATTGGCTGCGGGACAGAGTGGTGGAGGCCGGTCCCTCGGGCGGTACGCACAGCGCGAACAGCGGTGAGTAGCGCGAGAACACCAGTCGGCCTCCGGGAACGAGAAGCCGGGCTGCCTCGGGGATCCACTGGTAGGGGTCGCACCACAGCGAGGCGCCGTACTCACTGATCGCCAGGTCGAACGTGTCGTCCTCGTAGGGCACCTTCTCGGCATTGCCCAGGACGAGGGGGAAGTCGATACCGAACTCTGCCTGCATCGCGCGAGCAGTGGCGAGCTGCTTCTCCGAGAGGTCGATCCCGACCGGGTGGGCCCCTGCTCTGGCCAGCCAAGCGGAAACGTAGGCAGTACCGCAGCCCAACTCGATCGCGCGCATCCCGGCGATGCCGTCGGGAAGCAAGGAAACCTGCGACTCAGGCGTGGACCACAATCCCCAGGAAGGCTCCACCTGCGCCCAGTGACCGCGGGCGAGCGGCCCGTGCCACCCAGCCGCCTGGTCATCCCAATAGCGTCGGTTCTGCTCCACATGGTCCGCTGCGGCGTCATGAGTCATGGAGACATTCGATCGGCGATGCTGCTGTTCCGGCAACGGACTTTTCCGACGGCGCCGGACTCCCTCGAGACGCGCGGCTGGCACGACGGCCAAGTAGGCACCACCACCTGGCGCGCGCATCGTGCACAGGCCGGCTCACGGCAGGCTCCCTGCTCGCCGTCCACCCCTGAAACCAACTCCGTTCGTTTCATTGACATCTCACTCAGAAGACCTACCGTTGGGAGCGCTCCCATAACAGCCTTGCAACTGGAAGGAGTCCCCCCACATGCGCAAACAGAGTCCGTTAGCCGGGCGTTCGCGGTCACCCCTGCGCCGGCCTCTCCAGGCGCTCGTCATGCTGTTCGCCGTGGTTGTCGGCGCACTCACCTGGTCGGCCCCCGCCCAGGCTCACGGCACCGTCGTCGGCCCCGCCTCCCGCGCGTACCAGTGCTGGAAGACGTGGGGCAGCAACCACACGAACCCGGCCATGCAGACCCAGGACCCCATGTGCTGGCAGGCCTTCCAGGCCAACCCCGACACCATGTGGAACTGGATGAGCGCGCTCCGCGACGGCCTCGGTGGCCAGTTCCAGGCGCGGACCCCCGACGGGACGCTCTGCAGCAACAACCTCTCGAGGAACGCCAGCCTGGACAAGCCCGGGCCGTGGAAGACCACCACCGTCGGCAACAACTTCTCGGTCCACCTGTACGACCAGGCGTCCCACGGTGCCGACTACTTCAAGGTCTACGTGAGCAAGCAGGGCTTCAACCCCAAGACGCAGACCCTGGGCTGGAGCAACCTCGACTTCATCACGCAGACCGGCCGCTTCGCCCCGGCGCAGAACATCACGTTCCCCGTACAGACCTCCGGCTACACCGGACACCACATCCTGTTCGTGATCTGGCAGGCCTCGCACCTCGACCAGGCCTACATGTGGTGCAGCGACGTGAACTTCGGCTGAGCCGGGGAGCGCCGCACACGGCACCGGTCCCTGTCGGGCGCCGTTGACCCGCCGTCCGGCCGACCGAGCCCCGTCGGGACAGGGGGCCCATTGGGTCACCCTGCCCCGACGGGGCTTCCCGCGCTCCCAGGGTCTGTGTGATGTCGTGATCAACCTTGTCGTTCCGGATCCGTCCGGTACCGGCGTGCTGCCCGGCGCCTGACCGGCCCGGCACGCACAGCATCCCGAGTGGTGTGCCGCACCACGGGACCGCCACCGACCGCCGCAGGAGCACGGCGGTCACATGCCCGGCGCCCTGCGCGCGCGAAGCGACCCATCAAGAGCCCCGTTGGTCCTGAGGGAAGTGTGGACGCATCGGGCTGAGGTCTTCTAGCCTTGTCGGCAGACCATCACGGTCGTCGATGTGACCCGGCAGCGCGGTAGCCATCGACTTCTCCTGATTCCGAGCTGTTGCCCCTGCTCGGCGTACTGGCCCGCTGAAGCACACTTGGCGGGCCGAAGCGGCGACATCCCGCTACGGCATCGGCGCGGCAGCGCGCGCCCCAAGCCTGGCAACCACCTGTTCAGGAAGGGGACTGCATTGTCATGTTCATGTTAACCAAGGGGGCCGCAGCCGCGCGCTGGCCGGCCATCGGATCGGCTCTGCTCCTGGTCGCGGCCGCTCTCGTCGCGACCTTGTCCAGTGCGACCCCGGCCTCGGCGCACCCGATCAACCCCGCCGACTTCCAGCAGGTCCAACTGGCCCGCGGAGTCGCGGAAGTCGGGGAGCCGATGTCGCTGGCCGTCCTCGCCGACCGGTCGGTGCTGCACACCGCTCGCAACGGGACCGTGCGCCGCACGGATGCGGGCGGCAACACCTCGGTGATCGGCAACATCCCCGTCTACGCGCACGACGAGGACGGCCTGCAGGGCATCGGCATCGACCCGGGGTTCGCCACCAACCGGCACATCTACCTCTACTACGCCCCGCCACTGTCCACGCCAGGAGGCGACGCACCGACCACCGGCGGCAACTGGTCGGCGTGGCAGGGTGTCAACCGGCTTTCCCGGTTCACGCTCAACGCCGACTTCACGCTCAACCAGTCCAGCAAAGTGGACATCCTCGACGTGTCGGCCGACCGAGGCACCTGCTGCCACGCCGGCGGAGACATCGACTTCGACGCGGCAGGCAACCTGTACCTGTCCACAGGCGACGACACCAACCCGTTCGAGTCCGCCGGCTATTCCCCGCTCGACGAGCGGACCAACCGCAACCCGGCGTTCGACGCGCAGCGCACCGCCGCCAACACCAACGACCTGCGCGGCAAGATCCTACGGATCAAGGTGAACGAGAACGGGTCGTACTCGATCCCGGAAGGCAACTTGTTCCCGCCCGGCACGGCCAGGACCCGACCGGAGATCTACGCGATGGGCCTGCGCAACCCGTTCCGGATGAGCGTGGACAAGGCCACCGGCATCGTCTACGTCGGCGACTACGGCCCCGATGCCGGCGCCACCTCGGCGCGCGGGCCGCAGGGCCAGGTCGAGTTCAACCGCGTCACGGGCCCGGGCTTCTACGGCTGGCCGTACTGCACCGGCACGAACACGAACTCCGAGACCTACGCCGAGTGGGACTTCGCCACCAACACGGCAGGCCCGAAATACAACTGCTCGGGCGGCCCGACGAACAACTCCCCCCGCAACACCGGCTTGAGCACACTGCCCCCCGCCAAGGCCGCCTGGATCCGTTACGGCGGCGACGCCGGCAGCCCGTCGGCGTTCGGCGGCGGCTCGGAGTCGCCGATGGCGGGCCCGGTGTACCGGTACGACCCCGACGTCGGCTCGCCCACGAAGTTCCCGCAGTCGTTCGACGGGCAGTTCTTCGCCACGGAGTTCGGCCGCGGCTGGATCAAGCCGATCCACCTCAACGCCGACGGCTCCCCGGGGACCATCGACAGCTTCCCGTGGAACGGCAAGCAGGTGATCGACTCGGCGTTCGGCCCCGACGGCTCGTACTACGTGCTGGACTACGGCGCCGGGCTGTACCAAGGCGACCAGTACTCCGCTCTCTACCGCTTCGACTACGTCGGCGCCGGCAACCGGGCGCCCACGGCGATGGCCGGCGCCAACCGCACCTCCGGAGCGGCGCCGTTGACCGTCACCTTCTCCTCGGCCGGCTCGTCCGACCCGGAGGGTGGGGCACTGACCTATGCGTGGAACTTCGGCGACGGCACCACCTCCACCGCCGCCAACCCGACGAAGACGTACACCACGAACGGTGACTACACGGCCAGGCTGACCGTGCGGGACCCGCAGGGTGCCACCGGCACCGCCGACGTGCGGATCACCGTCGGCAACACCGCGCCGACCGTGACCATCGACAGCCCCGACGCGGGGGAGATCTTCGCCTTCGGCGACACCGTGCCGTTCCGTATCACCGTCACGGACCCGGAGGACGGCACGGTCGACTGCGCCAAGGTCAAGCTGACGTACATCGTCGGTCACGACAGCCACGGCCATCCGATCACCTCGAAGACCGGCTGCTCCGGCACGGTCACCATCCCGGTCGACGGTGAACACGACGACGCGGCGAACATCTTCGGGGTCTTCGACGCCGAGTACACCGACAACGCCGGGCTCACCACGCACAAGCAGCACATCCTGCAACCGAAGCACCGTCAGGCCGAGCACTACAAGACATCGTCCGGTGTCGCCGTCCTCGACAAGTCGACAGCCGAGGGCGGCAAGTCCGTCGGTGACATCGAGAACGGCGACTGGATCGCGCTCGAGCCGTACAAGCTGAGCAAGGCCACGTCGTTCAGCGCCAGGGTGTCGTCAGCCGGCGCGGGCGGCAGGTTGGAGGTCCGGGCCGGCTCGCCGACCGGCACTGTCCTCGGCTCCGCCACGGTCCCGGTCACCGGCTCGTGGACGAACTTCACCACCGTGGGCGGCTCGATCTCCGGTGCGCCGGCCGGCACCACCACGCTCTACCTGACCTTCGCGGGCGGCTCCGGATTCCTCTTCGACGTCGACGCGTTCACCTTTGACACCGGCGGCAGCCCGCCACCCACCCC
>NZ_WWIQ01000005.1:64040-67190 GCF_009862985.1 Streptomyces sp. SID5464
GGCGGCAGCCCGCCACCCACCCCCGGCACGGGTCCGGTCGTGGGGCTCGCGAACAAGTGCCTGGACGTCCGTGGCGGCAGTTCGGCGGACGGGACGGCGGTGCAGATCTCGTCGTGCACGGGTTCGGCGGGGCAGCGGTGGACGGTGGCGCCGGGGTCGACGGTCAAGGCGTTGGGCAAGTGCCTGGACGTCAGCGGCAACAGCACGGCGGACGGGGCGAAGGTCCAGTTGTGGTCCTGCAACGGTGGTGCCAACCAGAACTGGCAGGCGTACCCGGACGGGTCGCTGCGGAACCCGCAGGCGGCCAAGTGCCTGGACGTGTCGGGCGCGGGCTCCTCCGACGGCACCCTCGTGCACCTGTGGACCTGCCACGGCGGAGCCAACCAGAAATGGACCCTGCCCTGAGCTGACGCGGCACGCCGGTCTCGTCTCTGAAAGTGAAGGCGGTACGTGAGATCACGTACCGCCTTCACTCGTGCGGTTACGCTCGCGTCCAGCGCTGGTTGGCGCCGTCGTGGCAGCTCCACACGATGACCGCGGAGCCGCCCGCGGTGCTTGCGCCGTTGACATCCAGGCACAACCCGGTCTGAGCGTTGCGGATCGTGCCGTTGCTGCTGAAGACCCACTGCTGGTTGGTGGCACCGTCGCAGTCCTGGACCTGTACCCGCGTGCCGGCGGCGGCGCCGGGCGGGACGTGCACGCACTTGCCCAGCACCTGCAACGCCGCACCGTTCTGGGTGAACTGCTGGTTGGCGTTGCTGTGGCAGTCCCAGATGATCAGCGGTGTGCCGTTGGCGGAGTTCGACCCGTTGACGTCCAGGCACCGGCCCGAACCCTCGTTGCGCAGCCGGAAGGTGGTCGGGGTCGGCGGCGGGGTGGGTGTCGTGTCGTCGAACTGCGTGAAGAAGTTCCACACCACCGCCCGGGTCCACGACCTCTCACCCGGTTCGTAGTCGCCGGCCGATCCGTCGACAGGACCGGGCGTATGACCCGCGTCGAACGCGGCCCATGCCACGGGGTAGCCGGCGCGGCACCCCGAGTAGGTCGTGACGACATGCGTGAGGCTGCCCCGTGCCGGCTCCGGCGGGTTCTGGGGGGTGCAGCCGTTGTTCCGCACGAACCTGTCGCGCAGCGAACGACCCGTGGAGATCGGGAGCACCGGGTCCCGCAAGCCGTGCAGTCCGATGTACGCGACCGGCTGGGTGCCGCCGTTGCACCCGCTCAACTGTCCGCCCGCGTAGACGGCGACCGCGCGGAACACTGTCGGCCGGGCGCACGCGAGGGCGAAACTCATGCCGCCTCCGTAGCTGAAACCCCCGGCGAAGCGCTGGTTCGTGTCGACGCACAGGCCCGCCTCGATCTGCCTGAGCATGTCGTCCACGAAGGTCAGATCCTCGCCGCCTGAGTTGGCCCAGCCGTTCCCGAGGCCCTGGGGCGCGACGAAGATCGTGCTGTTGTTCGAGAGCGCCCGCAGGCCGTAGTACGACCAGGAGTATCCGCTGGTTCCGCCCGAGTCGACGTCGCCCGCGGTGCCGCCGTTCCAGTGGAAACCGAAGACCAGGCGGTACGGGCGGTCGTTGTCGTAGTCGGCGGGCACCCGCAGGATGTAGTTCCGCGTCCTGCCGCTGCTCTGAATCGAGTGCGGACCACTCGACAGCGTGGGGGGCTTGCCGCATCCGGCGCTCGCGGCGACGGAGCGGACCTCGGCGGCGGCGGACGTCGGCGAGATGCCGCTGATGCCGACCGCGGCGAGCAGGAGCGCGGCGGCCACGGCGATCGGCGTGCGCCATCGGTGACGATTCCTGCCGTGTCGCACCACGTTTCTCCCTCCCTTTCCTTCATCGATGGAGTGACTCAGCGGTAGCCGGCGGCGACGATGTTGGCTTGTACCGCGCTCTCGGTCGCGTCGGACGGGTATCCGGACACCATCGCGCCCTCGTAGAAGGTGCCGGCGCTGAGGTTCGCGCCGCCGCCGGGCTTGCAGCAGTCGCCACCGCTGCCGAGGATGATGGCGCCCTGCTTCTTCATGGGGCTGTAGCCGGGCGGAAGCGCGCCGTCCCAGAGCGTGGTCAGGCTTCCGGTCTGGGCGTTGCCACCCCTGAGCGCGAAACGGCTCGTCCCGTTGTTCTTCAGCATCGCCGTCACGAACTTGCTGGTGAAGGCCCGCTGGTTCGTGTTCCAGGTCTGACTGCCACCGGAGTAGAGCCCCCATTCGAGGTCGGCCTGGATCCACGGGCCGCTGCCGACGCACCCGCCGAACCAGCACTGGGTGCTGAAATTGATCGCGTCCATCGCCCCGGCCGCGTCGGCCGCTCGGGTCGTCTCACTGTTGCCGTAGTCGAAGCAGCAGCCGCCGTTGACATGGGTGCCGCTGGTCACCATGTACATGCCTTCAGGGGCGCTGCCGGTCGGCACGCCGGTCAGGTGGCCGTCCCGCCAGTAGCTGTTGCCGGGATTGATGTAGAGCGAGTAGGCCTTGCTGCCACGGACCGCCAGCGACTCCGACGTGGCGAGCGCCGGGCGGCTCTGGCTGGAGCCGGGAACCACACTCGATCCCTGGTACCACAGGTCGTTCCCGCGGCCGGACTGGTCGTAGACGACGGTGATGACACAGGTTGTTCCGGCGCAGAACGAGTCCTGCGTCGTCGCGTCGGCGGCGCCACCCGCGCTCAGGACGCCGATGTTCCGGGTCGTGCTGTCGGACGAGCGCCGGACCTGGTAGAGGTTGCCGTCGTAGGTGCCGTAGAGCGCTCGTACGGTGCTGTGGGCGGCGATGCAGGGGGTGCCGCCCGAGGCGTAGATGTCGCACGTGCCCGCGCCGCCCGGTACCGGCGGGTCCGGCGGCGGGGTCGGCGAGTTCCACTGCTGGTTGGCGCCGTTGTGGCAGGACCAGAGGGTGATCCTGGTGCCGTTGGCGGTGCCGCCGGCGTTGGCGTCGAGGCACAGTCCGGACTGGACGCCGGTGATGGTGCCGTTGGGGTTGACGTTCCATTGCTGGTTGTTCTGGCCGTTGCAGTCCCAGATGATGACCGCGGTGCCGTTGGTGGTGCCGCGTCCGCTGGCGTCGAGGCATTTGTCGCCGTTGACGGTCAGTTGTTTTCCGGCGGTGTAGGTCCAGGTCTGGCCGGCCGCGCCGGTGCAGTCCTGGAG
>NZ_WWIQ01000005.1:67278-79439 GCF_009862985.1 Streptomyces sp. SID5464
TCCTGGAGCTGGGCCTGCGTGCCGTTGGTGGTGCCGGGGACGGTCAGGCAGCGGCCGGACTGCACGCCCACGACGGGGGCGCTCTGCCCGGGCTCGATCGGTGCCGCCACCGCGGTGGCGCCGACGGCGACAAGCGTCAGGGCGGTGCCCAGCGCGGACAGCCGTCCGTACCGGCGGGGCCGAGGTATCCGAAACACCATGGCGGTTCCTCACCTGTTCGTAGGGAGGGTGCCCGGCGCGCGACCGCGCCGGGCATCCCGTCCGGACGGGCTAGACGGCGGTGAACCGCCACTGCTGGTTGGTGCCGCTGTGGCAGCTCCACTGCAGGAGTCGTGCGCCGTCGGCCGTCGAGCCGCCGTTGACGTCCACGCACAGTCCACTGGGCACGCTCTTCACCGTGTACACACCCGCCGTGCCGGCCGGTGTGACGAGGAACTTCTGCGCGTTGCCGTTGTCGCAGGTGGACTGCTGCAGGAACGCGCCCTGGGCGGTGGATCCGCCCGTGACGGCGAGGCACTTGCCGCTGTGCAGCGCCTTGAGGTGGACGGCGCCGCCACCGGCGTCGACGGCCTGCCACTTCTGGTTGTTGCCGCCGGTGGCCGGCCACTGGACGATCTGGGCGTCGTCAGCGGTCGAGGCCTCGCTGACGTCCATGAACTTGCCGCTGTGCTGCGCCGCGACCGTCCACGTCCTTCCGGCCACGCCGCCACCGCCGCCGCTGCCCGGTTCGCCGACCCCGTCGCCGCCGAAGGTGAGCGAGTCGAGGTCGAACCAGTTGTTCGAGGTGCCCTTGAACACCAGGTAGAGCCGGTGCGAGCCGGCGAGATCGGCGGTGTTCACCGCCGACGTGGACTGGTAGGTGTTCCAGCCGCCGGTACTCGGCACCGGTGTCGTGGCCAGGAGCTTGCCGGTCGGTGAGTCGGCGCGCAGTTCGATCGATCCGCCGCCGCTCGGCGACGACAGGCGGTACTTCACGCTCGTGATGCCCGACAGGCTCATCGGTTTGAACGCGATCCAGTCGCCGTCGGAGATGTCGCCGACCCGCTTGCCGCTCTCCGCGCCGGCCTGCTCGACGATCTGCACACCCGACTGGTCCGTGTAGAACTCGGCCTGCTTGTGCTTGGGCTGGAGGATCACCTGGGCGTAGCCGGTGAGCGGGTTCGCACCGCCGGGGCCGCCGTCGTCGGTGTAGCGGGCGTTGAGGACGTAGTACAGGTTGGCGCCGTCGGGGTGCCCGCCCAGCAGCGTCGTGTCGATGGTGCCCGAGCAGCCCGGATGGTCCGTGGTCTCATGCTGGTGGTCGTCGTGGCCGAGGGCGGGGTTGACCAACACCTTGGCGCAGTCGATGGGCGCGCCGCCGGGGTCCGAGACGGACACCTTGTACGGGACACGGTCGCCGAAGTCCAGCATGCCGCCGTCGGACGGAAGGGTGAGGGTGACGATCGGTGCGGTGTTGCCCACGGTGATCGGCACGTTGGCGAAGGCCGTCCTGCCGGTGTTGTCGGTGACCTTGAGCTGGGCCGTGTAGTTGCCGTTGGTGGTGTAGGTGTGTGACGGGTTGGCCGCCGTGGACGTGGTGCCGTCGCCGAACGTCCAGTGGTAGCTGAGCGTGCTGCCGGGATCCGGGTCCGTGGACCCCGCGCTGCTGAACTGCACGTTCAGTGGCGCGTCCCCGTTGGTGGGCGTTCCGGTGGCTTTGGCGATCGGCGACCGTCCGCCGTGGTTGTAGTCGATGCGGTAGAGCCCCGAGTCGTTGTTGCCACCGGAGAAGTTGTTGCCCCATTCGAGCAGGTACAGCGAGCCGTCGGGCCCGAACTCCATGTCCATCGGCTTGAGGAACTTGGCGGCGGGCATGAAGGGGTTGGTCCGGGTGACCGCGGTCGCGGAGTCGAAGTGGACCTCCTTGACGGTGTGGCGCGACCACTCGTAGAAGAAGTGGACTCCGTCGTAGTAGGGCGGGAACTTCGTCTCGGACGGGTTCGCGGCGTTGTAGCGGTAGACCGGTCCGCCCATCGGCCCCGAGCCGCCGGAGCCGAGTTCGGGGAAGTTCGGCGAGACGCCGTAGCCGTACCACATGTTCGGCGCGACGATCGGCTTGAGGCTGGTCAGGCCGGTGTTGTTCGGCGAGTTGTTGACCGGCGCGTTGCAGTTGAACTTGGCTCCGACGACGCGGGTGTCCGGGTTGTAGGGCGCGTAGGCCTGGTTGTCGCCGTGGCAGAAGGGCCAGCCGTAGTTGCCCGGGGCCTTGATGACATTGAGTTCGACGAGCCCTTCGGGGCCGCGGTTGGTCGTGGGCGGGTTCCGGTCCGGGCCGTAGTCGGCGAGGTAGACCCAGCCGTTGTCCGGGTCGATCGAGAAGCGGAACGGGTTGCGGAAGCCCATCGCGTAGATCTCCGGCCGGGTCTGCGCCGTGCCCTGCGGGTAGAGGTTGCCGGCCGGGACGGTGTAGCCGCCGTCCGCCGACGGCCGGATGCGCAGGAGCTTGCCCCGCAGGTCGTTGGTGTTGCCGGCGGTGCGGGCGGCGTCGAGGTTGGCCTTGCCCGGCCGCCAGTCCAGCGGGGCGTAGCCCTGCCAGTTGGAGTCGAGGTTCGGCGGGACGTCGTCCCCGGTGCCGATGTACAGGTTTTTGTCGGGGCCGAACGCGATGTACCCGCCCGTGTGCCCGGGCTCGGCGAACGTGCGGTCCCGGGTCGCGGGGATGTCGATGATCGTCACCTGGCTCGACATGTTCAGGGTGTCGCCGGTGAGCGTGAACCGCGAGACCCGGTTGATGTCGTTCGGGACTCCGGCCGGGGAGTGATACAGGTACACGTAGCCGTTCTTGGCGAAGTCGGGGTCGAGCGCCAGCCCGGTGAGGCCGTCCTCGCCGCCGGTGTAGACGTTGAGCGTGGCGGCTGTCACGGTCTTGTTGGTGGTCGGTTTGAAGATCTTCACCTGCCCGCCCCGCTGGACGTAGAGCACCCGCCCGTCCGGGGCGACCGCGAGGGCCATCGGGTCCGCGGTGTTGTCGTCGAGGGTGCGCTTCTCGAAGTTGCTCCACACGGTGCCGCCGCAGTCGCCGGGCTCCTTGCCGGCCGCCCACTTGACGCCCCCGAGGACGTGGTTGCGGAAATGGGTCTCGCTGTAGGCCGCGCTGGTGTGCCCCATGCCGGTGGCCCACACGCGGCCGCCGCCGGTGTTGCGGCACCAGGAGATGGGGTGGTCCGGCCCCATGGCGCGGGGGCCCGGGTTGTACGTGCGCTCGTCCGCGGTGACCAGGACGTGGACGTCGCCGCGGGGGTTGCGGTCGAAGTTGTACCACTCCTCGCTGCGGTTCCAGCGGTCCGGCAGGCCGGCCGTCGACGGGTGTTTCTTGTCCGCGACGATCGCGGTGCCGGACAGCACGCCGGGGGAGTGCTCCGGCATGTGCGCGCCACCGTTGATGGTCTGGTCCCACCACGGGTACTCGTTCTCGATGCCCATGTCCGTGGCGTTGTGGATCGCGACGATGCCCTTGCCGCCGGCGAGGTAGCCCTCCACCGCCTGGCGTTGGGCGGCCGTGGTCCACACCATGCCCGAGGTCTGCAACATGATGAGCACGTCGAAGGTGGCGAGGTTCGCCGGGGTGAAGACGCTCGAGTCCTCGCTGTGGACCAGCTCGAAGTCGTTGGCCGCCGCCTGCTCCCGGAGCATCGTGAGGCCGGCGGGGATCGAATCGTGCCGATAGCCGGCCGTCTTCGTGAAGACCAGGGCTCGGAAGGCCGGCGCCGCTGACGCCGGTGGGGCGATGACGAGCGACAGGAGCACGCTCGCGATCGCCCCGAAGATTAATATGATGCGACGCATGCCGTCTCCTAGGTCGGCGGAGCAACGATGGCATGACCACGGGCACGCGCCGGCCGCACCTGAAGATGCGCCGGAGTGCCTGAGCGCGTCGTAGGCACGCGTATGCCGTCAGCTCGTCATCCCGTCCGCCGTGACGGGCAGTCAAGTCCCTACGGAAGAGATAGGGCGTCACGCCAGATGCGACCGTCTCCCGTGGTCTGCGGGCCAGCATGCAGCCGCCTATCGCAACAGTCAATATGGTTCGGGTGCGCCCGATTCCATAACACATTTTGCGCAGCAATCGTCGTGGTTCGGCGCGCGACTGTCGTCGGGCCGATTCCATAACACATTCTGCGAATCAATCTTCCTGGTGGGGTGCGCGACTCCGGACGGGCCCATTCGATAACAGATTTCGGTGTATCGACCGCCGTCGGCATATCGCCGGCCGGTGGGTATTGCCAGGCGCTCATGGAGGCATTTACCCTCGGGGCCGCGATGCCGCCATGGCGTCCGGCGAAAGTTCGCGGCCTATTCGACGATAGCTCGCGGGCGGGAGCTCTCATTCCCCGCCGGTCGTACCCGAACGCTTCAGCTATTGGTGACGCAATCCTGCTGACGACGCGAATGTAGAGGGTCCCACGATGTCTGGCCTGCCGCCGTCGCCGCTGCTCGCTCTGCGAGGCATCGGCAAATCGTTCCTCGGCGTGCGGGTGCTCGATGGCGTCGACCTCCAGGTCCGGCCGGGTGAGGTGCACGCGGTCGTCGGCGAGAACGGCGCCGGCAAGTCCACGCTCATGAAGGTGGTGTCCGGCGTCCACCAGCCCGACGAGGGAACGGTCGAGTTCGCCGGCGCACCGCGGACGTTCCGCAACCCGCGTGAGGCCCGACAGGCCGGTATCGGCACCGTCCACCAGGAGCTGACCCTGCTGCCGGAGCGCACCGTCGCGGAGAACGTCTGTCTGGGCCGCGAGCCCCTGCGTCGCGGGCTCGTCGACCGCAGGGCGATGCTCAGCCACACCGCGGAGCTCCTCGCCTCGATCGGGGAGGGCTCGTTAGCGCCCGACACCCGCGTGGGGCGACTCGGTGTGGCGCAACAACAGGTGGTCGAGATCGTCAAGGCGCTCGCCCTCGACGCGCGGCTGCTCATCATGGACGAGCCCACCGCGGCTCTCGCCGACCACGAGGTCGACCAGCTCTACGCGCTCGTACGGCGGCTGCAGGAGCAGGGGATCGGCGTGCTGTACGTCTCGCACCGCCTCAAGGAGGTCTTCGACCTGTCCAGCCGGATCACCGTGCTCAAGGACGGCCGGGCGGTGGCCACCTTGGACACCGCGGACGCCAGCGCCGATCAGCTGGTGCGCCACATGGTCGGCCGCGAGCTGTCGAGCTACTACCCCGACCCGGCGCAGCCGCAGGAGCTGGGCCCGGTGCGGCTGACCGTCCGCGGCGGAGGCAACCGGAAGCTGCGCGGCATCGACCTACGGCTGCGCGCCGGTGAGGTGCTCGGCGTCGGCGGCCTGCAAGGATCCGGCCGGTCGGCGCTGGCCCGCGCACTGTTCGGCGCCGCACCGTTCAGCACCGGCCGGGTGACCGTCGACGGAGCGCCGGTCCGGCTGCGCTCGCCCCGCGCCGCGATGCGGGCCGGTATCGCCTACGTCTCCGAGGACCGCAAGGGCGAGGGGATCGTCGCCGAGCAGTCGGTGCTCGACAACGCGCTGTTGGCCGCCCGCGCCGTCCGCGGCGTCCACCCGGGCGGGGGCGGCCGCGGTGCCCGGACCGCGCGGGTCCGGGAGCTGCTCGCGGCCGTCGACCTTCGCGCCGCCGGGGAGGACCAGGAGATCCGTTTCCTGTCCGGGGGCAACCAGCAGAAGGTCGTGCTGGCCAGGTGGCTCGCGCTAGCCCCGAGGATCCTGCTCTTCGACGAGCCGACCCGGGGCATCGACGTGGGCGCCAAGTCGGCGATCCACGACCTCGTCCGCCGGCTGGCCCGCGACGGCGCCGCCGTGCTGATGGTCTCGTCCGAGCTGCCCGAACTGCTCGGCATGAGCGACCGGGTCATCGTCATGCGCGACGGCCGGATCGCCGGCGAGCTGGTCGCCGGCGCGACGGAGGAGGATGTCATCGCCCTCGCGGTCGGCACCGTGGGGGAGGCGGCCGGATGAGCGCCGCGCCGTCCCTGCCGGCCCGGCGGACCCCGCCCGGCGTGTTCGTCGCCCTGGTCCTCACCCTGGCGATCGGTTGGCTCATCGTCACTCTCGACGGCGGCCGGCTGTTCAGCCTGCCGACGACGGTGAGCCTGCTGCACGTCGCCGCCGGTCTGGGCCTCGTCGCGGTCGGCCAGACCCTGGTCATCGTGGGGGGCTCGCTGGACCTGTCGGTGGCGTACGTGGTCAGCCTGAGCACCCTCGTCGCCGCCGAGACCATGGCCGGTGACGACGGTGCGCTGCTGACGGCGATCTGCCTGACGCTCGCCGTCAGCGCCACGATCGGCCTCGTCAACGGCCTGCTCGTCACCACGGCGCGGATCAACCCCTTCATCGCGACCGTCGGCGTCGGACTGCTGCTCAAGGGATACCTCGACAACGGATACGACGGCCCGGCCGGCAAGACCGCACCCGCCCTGGTGCAGGGCCTGGGGTACCAGCGAGTCGGCCCGGTGCCACTGTCGTTCCTGCTGCTGCTCGCCGTCGCCGCCGCGGCCTGGTTCGTGCTGACCCGCACCCGCTTCGGCCACCACCTGATCGCCGTGGGCGGTGACCCGGAGGTCGCCCGGCTCTCCGGCGTGCGGGGCACCCGGGTCCTCGTCACAGCCCATGTGCTGTGCGCCCTCTGCGCCGGCCTCGCCGGGGTCTACCTCGCCAGCCGGCTCGGCGCCGGCGCACCGAGGGTGGGCACCGAGGGATTCTACGACCTGGAGTCGATCGCCGCGGTGGTGCTCGGCGGCACCGCTCTCGCCGGCGGTCGCGGCGGCGTCGTCGGCACGGTCGGCGGTGTGCTGCTGCTCGCCAGCATCGACGCCATCTTCAACCAGCTCGAGGTCGACGTGTTCTTCAAGCAGGTGATCCGTGGCGTGATCATCATCGCGGCGGTCGCCGTCTATGCCCGCCGGGCGATGCGAAAGGCGTCCTAGCATGCGGATCGCACGCCCACATCGGCTCGTCACGTTCCGCTCCGGCGGTCTCGCACCGATCGTCGTGATCCTGGCGGTGCTGCTGGTTCTGCTGACCGCCCGCCAGCCGGACTTCCTCTCGCCGCCGTCGCTGATGTCGTTCCTCGGCCGCTCCGCGCCGGTCGTCCTGCTCGCCGCCGGCCAGTACTTCGTGATCGTCTCCGGCGAGCTGGACCTGTCCGTCGGCTCTCTGGTCACCGCGCAGGTGGTCGTCGCCGCCCGGCTGATCGACGGCGATTCGTCGGCCGGCTGGCCCGTCGTCGTGCTCCTGTTCGCGTTCGGCATCGCCGTCGGCCTCGTCAACGGTTTCGTCACCACACGGCTGCGGGTGCCGTCGTTCATCACGACCCTCGGGATGTTCCTGATCCTCGTCGGTGCCGTGTACCTGTGGTCCGACGGTGCCCCGAAGGGCGGCCTCTCCGAGGAGTTCCGCCGGCTCGGCCGGTCGGCGTTCGAGGACGTGCCCGCGCTGGGCCGGATACCGTACGCCCTGGTCGTCCTGCTGGTGGCGGCCGCCGCGGCGCTGGTGCTGACCCGTTCGGACTTCGGCCGCACCCTGGTCGCCGTCGGCGGCAACCCGCGGACCGCCGAGCTGAGCGGCGTGCGCGTGTGGCGCGCCAAGACCACGGCGTTCGTCCTCAGCGGGCTCGCCGCCACGCTCGCGGCAGTCCTCATCGGCGGGTACAGCGGGGTGTCGTTCCAGGCCGGTGCCGGCCTGGAGTTCGGCGCGATCACCGCGGCGGTCCTCGGCGGTGTCGCGCTGGGCGGGGGCCGCGGTTCGGTCGTCGGCGCGATGCTGGGCGCGCTGACCCTCGAGACGCTCTTCACGCTCATGAACTTCTACGGCGTCTCCGGCGCCCTCGAACCGACCGTCCAGGGCGCGATCATCCTGTTCGCCGTGGCGGCGGCGTCCTTCCGTGTCCCGTCCAGATAAAGGGGATTCAGTGAGGCATTCCATGACGGTGCTGGCCGTGAGCGCCTTACTGGTGCTGGCCGGCTGCTCCACGGACGAGCCCACCACCGGCGCATCGGGTTCGCCCACCGCGGGCACCGGGTCGGGCACCGGCAAGCAGTCGAAGTTCTTCGTGCAGGCCGACTACGACGAGCAGCTCGCGCTCCTGGACGCCGCGCCCACCGGGCCGGCCGGCAAGCCCTGGGAACAGGCGCTCAATCCGGAGATGGTGGAGACCGCGAAGTTCAAGAAGCCCGGACCGTACAAGATCTGCTTCTCCAACGCGGGGCTGAACAACCCCTGGCGCCAGGTCGGTTTCAAGACCATGCAGGCCGAGGTCGACACGCACCGCGGCCGGATCTCCGAGTTCGTCCACGTCGACGCCGAAGCCAAGGACCAGAAGCAGATCGCCGACATCAACGACCTCCTCGGCAAGGGCTGCCACGCGCTCATCGTCTCGCCGAACACCACCGCGACGCTCACCCCGGCCGTGGAGGCCGCCTGCGAGAAGGGCCTGCCGGTCATCGTCTTCGACCGCGGTGTCGACACGACCTGCCCGGTGACGTTCATCAACCCGATCGGCGGCTACGGATTCGGCCACGTCGCGGCGGAGTTCGTCACCCGGAAGATGAAGAAGGGCGGCAAGGTGCTCGCGCTGCGCATCCTGCCCGGCGTCGACGTGCTGGAGACCCGCTGGTCCGCGGCGAAGGTCGCCTTCGACAAGGCGGGCGTCGACGTCGTCGGCGTCGAGTTCACCGACGGCGACCCGGCCAGGACGAAGAAGATCGTCAACGACTACATCCAGCGGTACGGCACGATCGACGGCGTCTGGATGGACGCCGGGGCGGTCGCGGGCGCGGCGGTCGAGGCGTTCGAGGACGCCGGCAAGCCCGTGCCGCCGATCAACGGCGAGGACCAGCTCGACTTCCTGAAGCTGTGGAAGGACAAGAAGCTCACGGCGATCGCCCCCACCTACCCGACCTACCAGTGGCGCACCCCGGTCATCGCCGCGCTGAAGATCCTCGACGGCGAGCGGGTGCCGAACCCGTGGAAGCTGCCCCAGCCGACCATCACCCAGGACAACCTGGACGAGTACGTCGACCCCAGCATGCCGCCGCTGCACTACGCGATGTGCGGCTGCACCGACCTGCCCGGCTACCCGAAGCGCTGGAAGTAGGCCGGTGTACACCATCGGTGTCAACCCGTGGGTCTGGGCCTCGCCGGTCGACGACGAGGCCATGGCCGAACTGGTGCCGCGGATCGCCGCGTTCGGGTTCGACGCGGTCGAGCTGCCGATCGAGCGACCCGGCGACTGGGACCCGGCCCGCACCCGGGACCTGCTGGCGGCGCACGGCCTGCGCGCGGTCGGCGTCTGTGCGGTCACCTCGCCCGGGCGTGACCTCGTGAACGCCCCGCCGGAGGCCGTCGCCTCCACTGTGGCGTACCTGAAGACGTGTGTGGACAGTGCGGTGGCCGTCGGCGCGCCCTGCGTCGGCGGCCCGGTCTACGCCGCGGTGGGGCGGACCTGGCGCATGTCACCGCTTGAGCGCGCGGCCTGCTACGCGGACGTCCGGCGCGCCCTGCGGCCCGTGGCCGACCACGCGGGGGAGCGGGGCGTGAGCATCGGCGTGGAGGCCCTCAACCGCTATGAGACGAGCGTCGTCAACACCGTCGAGCAGGCGGTGGAGCTGATCGACGGTCTGCCCGCGAACGTCGGTCTCATGATCGACACCTATCACATGAACATCGAGGAGGCCGATCCCTACGAGGCGCTCGTCGCGGCTGGTCCGCACATCAAGCACGTCCAGGTCAGCGGCACCGACCGCGGCGCCCCGGGCGCCGACCACTTCGACTGGCCACGCTTCCTCGCCGGCCTGGCCACGACCGGCTACGGCGGCGCGCTGTGCATCGAGTCGTTCACCGCGCGGAACGAGGCCATCGCCACGGCGGCCTCGATCTGGCGGCCGCTCGCCCCGTCGCAGGACTCCCTCGCCCGTGACGGGCTGTCCTACCTCCGAACCGTCCTCCGCGGACTGGAAAACGCTCCCTCGAACGGGTCATAGGGGTCGCTGTGCCGCTCGCGCCGCCATCCCCTTCGGGCCGGGAACCCCCGGAACCGCCAAAAGGAGACAGGATGTTCACACCTCTCACGATAGGAAGGCGGCTTCTGGCCGGAGCCGCCACAGTCGGTTTGACCGCGACCGCCGTGGTGGCGTTCCCCGCGCCCGCGTCCGCGGCTCCCCGCACCGTGTACGTCTCGCCGTCCGGCACCGGCACCGACTGTTCCAGCGAGCGGCCGTGCTCACTGACAGGCGCGCAGGCGGCGGTGCGAGCACTCAACGACGCCATGTCGGACGACATCGTGGTGCAGTTGGCCGACGGTGTGTACCGACTGGCCCAGCCCTTCCGGCTGACGGCGGAGGACTCCGGCTCAGGCGGTCACAAGGTCGTGTGGCGGGCCGCCCCGTCCGCGCGTCCGGTGATCACCGGTGCCCGGGCGGTCACCGGCTGGTCGGTGGCCGACGCGGCCAGGAACATCTGGAAGGCCGACGTGCCCGCCGGTCTCGACGCCCGGCAGCTCTATGTCGACGGCGCCGTCGCCACCCGGGCACGCACCCAGGTCAACAGGGCCGATTTCACGGCCTCCAGCGCCGGAATGAGGTTCTCGAGCGGTGCGCTGAGCTATCTGAACAACCTGGCCGACCAGAGCCGGATCGAGGTGGAGGGCGTCAACTCCTTCACCGACCGGTACTCGCCGGTACAGAGCATCAGGGACAACTTCATCACGATGCAGCAGCCGGCGTGGAACAACAACAACTTCGGCTACGACACCCTCATGCGGCCACACCGGGCCGGTCCGTTCTACCTGTCCAACGCCTACGAGTTCCTGGACTCGCCCGGCGAGTGGTACCTCAACCCCAGGGCCGGAACCTTGTACTACATCCCCCGGGCCGGGCAGAACATGAGCACCGCCGACGTGGAACTGCCGACGCTGCAGTCGCTGGTGAACGTCGGTGGCACGTACAGCGAGCCGGCGCACCACATCACGTTCAGCGGGATCACCTTCACCGGTACGAGCTGGCTGGGCCCCAGCAGCAACCAGGGTTACGTGGACCAGCAGACCGGCGCGTACATCTCCGGCAACTGGAACTGGCCGGGCTTCGACTCCTGCCACAACGGCTGCACGCAGTTCGAGGCCGCCCGGCCGCACTGGCAGCAGATGCCGGCCGCCGTGCAGGTCTCCGCCGCCAACACCATCACCTTCAGCGACTCCCGGTTCGTCAACCTGGGCCAGACGGCCATCGGCATCGGCAATGACGCGGGCGCCCACGCCAGCGGTGTCGGCCTGGGCGCCGCCGACATCACGGTGACCCGGTCGGAGATCGCCCGGAGCTCAGCCGGCGGCATCCTCGTGGGCGGTGTGCGCGCCGACGCCCACCACCCCGGCGACCAGCGCATGGTCAACAGGGACATCACGATCAGCGACAACCGCATCCATGACCTCGGCGCGGACTACCGGGGTGTCGTCTCCGTCCTGACCACGTACGTCACCAACAGCCTCGTCGCCCGGAACGAGGTCTACAACATGCCGTACTCCGGCATGTCGATCGGGTACGGCTGGGGCGCCAACGACGCGGGCGGCAGCAACCACTACGCCAACCGAGGCCTGTACAACTACCAGCCGCGCTACACGACGCCGACCACCGCGTCCAACAACCGGCTCATCGGCAACTACATCCACGACGTCATGCAGCAGATGAACGACGGCGGCTGCATCTACACGCTCGGATGGAACCCGGGCGCGCAGATCAGCCGGAACTACTGCCTGCGGACCAACGGGTACTTCGGGGTGTACTTCGACGAGGGCTCGAAGTACTACAAGGCCACCAACAACGTCTTCTCGAACACCGGTACGTGGGCGACGGCCAATTACTGGGGTGGCGAGAACATGGGGAACTGGACCGTCACCGACAACTGGTCGACCAACGGCAGCACGAACGTGACCAACGGGGACCGCGGCAACGTGGTCTCCGGCAATGTGACGGTCACCAACGGCAACTGGCCTTCCGGCGCCCAGGACGTGATGGCGTCCGCCGGACCGCAGGACACCACCCCACCGCCGACGACGCCCCAGCAGATCGTGGGCGCGCAGTCCGGCCGCTGCCTGACCGTTCCCGGCACCACCAACGGCGCGCAGGCCCAACTCCAGGACTGCACCGGCGCGGCCGGCCAGAC
>NZ_WWIQ01000005.1:79601-236388 GCF_009862985.1 Streptomyces sp. SID5464
AGTCCGGACTGTGCCTCGACGCCAACGCCGGCGGCACCGCCAACGGCACCAGGATCATCCTCTGGTCCTGCAACGGCGGCAGCAACCAGCAGTGGGCGCAGCGATAGCGGAACGCGTCGGCCTCGCTCGCGGCAGGACCTGTCGGTCGCGAGCGGGGCTCGCCTCTAACGCCGTAGTCGGGTCGGCTCGCCCGGTCCGCTGCGGCGCACCACCCACGCCTCGGTGATGTGGGTGAACATCGCCTCGGCCGCACCCCTGGGGTCGTGCGCGGCGATCCGCTCGTAGATGCGCCGATGGCCGTGGTTGGAGGCGACGCAGAAGGCGCGGCCGGTTCGGCCCACGTAACGGGCGGAGTCGATGACCTGACGCTCCAGCGAACGCACCACGGCACGGCCGATGCGGTTCCCTGACGCCTGCATGACGGTGTCGTGGAACGCCCGGTCCTCTTCGTGGTACGCGGCGGGGTCGTCGACGAGCTCGTCCATCCGCTCCACCAGACTGCGTAGCCGGTCGATCACCTCGGCGTTCGCCAGGCGGGCGGCGACGTTGGCCATGTCGGCCTCCAGCGCGCGGCGGGTCGCGACGAGGTGATCGAGGATGGCCAGGCTCTCGTCCTCCGTGATCGTCGCGCGGAGGACCAGCTCGTCGAGCATGTTCCACTTCGCCGGCGGGGTGACCATCGTGCCGGCGCCCTGGCGGACCTGAACCAGCCCCTTCTCCTGAAGGATCTTCACCGCCTCGCGGACCACGGTGCGGCTGACCGAGAAGGTCTCGCAGAGTACGGGCTCGGGGGGAAGCGGCGAACCGGACGGATGGACTCCACGGACGATCCGCTCCACCAGCTCAGCCGTGACCGCGGCGGCAAGGTTCGCCGGGCGCCGGCTCCAGGCTGGGGCCTCGGAGGCCTCTGCGGATGACTGCGGTACTGCCGTCATGACACCCCCCGGGGCCCGTGCCGTACCACGGATGCTCGCCAACTATACGGCATCCGGTTGACGTCATACGTCATACGAGTTACATACGTCATACGAGTTGCGTTCCTCCTCAGCCTCAACCGCCGGACAGCCGGCCACCTCAGGAGAGTGGGGCAGCAATGAAGCAACGAACACTGTGGTCGGTGACCCTGGTTGCCGGCCTCGTCGTCTTAGCCGGCTGCGGCAGCGCCTCCGACCCGGATGCGGCGTCCGGTGGTTCGAAGGGCAAGCTCGTCGTCTGGGACTGGAAGTCCGGCGACGCCACAGCGTCCTCCTACGTCAAGAAGGCCAAGGCCGACTTCGCCCAGCGGCATCCCGGCGTGACGGTCGAGTTCGTCGCGCAGCCGTTCGATCAGTACTACACCCTGCTCGGGGCCGCCATCCAAGCCGGCAAGGGGCCGGACGTCATGCTCTTCAACGGTGGCGGGCAGATCCGTGACCGCGCGGACTCCCTGCTGCCGCTGGACGAGTACGTCCGTGACGACAGGAAGCGGCTGGCCGGGTGGGATGCCTTCACCAAGGACGGCAAGACCTACGCCGCCCCGGTGACCTTGCAAGGTCACCCGATCTACTACAACAAGTCGCTGTACCGGAAGGCGGGGCTGGACCCGGAGCAGCCGGCCACCCGTTGGGACGAGTTCGTCGCCGACTGCCGGACCCTCACCAAGGCGACCGGTGCCAGATGCTTCGCGCAGGGCAACAAGGAAGGCATCGGCATACAGTTCTTCCTGTCCGGGCTCGGCTCGGGCGTCCTGTCGCCCAAGGAGTACGACGACTGGATCGCCGGCAGACGAGACTGGTCCTCGCCGGCGGTCAAGCGGGTCTTCTCGCTCTGGAAAGAGGTCAACGACAAAGACCTGAACAACGACGGGGCGAACTCGACGGCGATGTTCAACGACGCGTTCGCGGTGTTCCAGTCCAACAAGGCCGCCCACGTCATCGGGCTGATGTCGGACACCGGGCACTGGAAGGACTTCACCGAGTTCCTCGACGCCGACGACGTCGGCGTCATGAAGTCGCCGGTCGTCATGGCCGGCGCCACGCCGAGCCTTCCCTACGACGGCGGCATCGGCTACGCCGTCGCGAAGTGGACCAAGGACCCCGAGGTCGCCGCCGACCTGGTGCGATCCCTGACCTCGACCGACGCGCTGAAGTCGTTCTACGCCGACGCGGGCGCCATCGCGGCCGACCGCACCGTGGACGTCTCGGGCGGCGGCCCGGCCGTCGCCACCATCGTGTCCGGGATCGACCGTGGCAAGCCCGCTCTGCACGTGGCCCTGCCGTCCAGGACCGTGGAACTGATGGGGCGGCTGTCTCAGCAACTGCTGAGCGGATCGGTCACGGTGGACGCGGCGGTCAGGCAGCTGGCGGCGTCCGACCAAGCGGGCTGAGGCCATGTCACCGGTCGGCCGGCGCGCCGAACGCCTCGCCCCCTACGTCCTGGTCGCTCCCGCTGTCCTGATCATCGTGGTGCTCCGGCTCTGGCCACTGGGACTGGGCGTCAGCTTCTCCTTCACCGGTGACGGCGAACGCAACGGCGCCACGGTGGGGCTCGACAACTACGCGGAGCTCATCCACGACCCGCTGTTCCGCACCGCGCTGCGCAACGTCGGATGGCTGGTGCTGCTGCTGCCGGTCGCGGTCGCGATCCCGGGACTGCTCGCCACCTTCATCCACCTGCGGGTGCCGGGGCATTCGTTCTTCCGGAGCGTCTACTTCTTCCCGGCCGTGCTCTCCCCGGTGATCGTCGGCGCGATCTTCAACCTGCTCCTGGCCTTCGACGGTCCGCTGAACACCGTGCTCGGCGGCTCGGGAGTCGGCCCGGTCGACTGGCTCGGCGATCCCGACGTAGCCATCTTCACCGTCGTCGGCGTGCACATCTGGGCGACGGCGGGGATGGCGCTGGTGGTGTTCCTGGCCGGGTTCGCGACCCTGGACTCCGCACTCCTGGACGCCGCCCGGGTCGACGGCGCCTCGCTCGCGCGGATGATCTGGCACGTCATCATCCCGGGTCTGTCCCGCACCATCCAGTTCGTCGTCGTCACCACGATGATCGGAATGCTGACCTCGATGTTCGGACTGCTCTACGTCATGACCAGTGGTGGCCCGGAAGGGTCGACATACCTGCCGGAGTACTACATCTGGGTCCAGCAGGGGCAGATGAGCCGCCCGGCGCTCGCCTCGGCCGCGTCCACCGTCCTCTTCCTCGTCATGCTGGTCGTGGGCCTGCTCCAGGTCGGCCTGCTGCGCCGGGCGGGGAGGGAGGACTGATGTCCCGCCCGGGGCCGGGCAGATGGCTGGTCGCCGTGCCCATGGGCCTCCTCGCCATGGCGACGGTCTACCCGCTGCTGTTCACCGCCAACGTCGCGATGAAGACCCGCCGGGAGTACATCCTCGACCGGTTCTCCCTGGCGAGCACTCTCCGGTGGGACAACCTCAGCACCGCGTGGAACAGCGTCGGCATGGGGCGGTACTTCCTCAACTCCGTGATCGTGGTGGCCTGTGCCGTGGCGCTGTTGCTGCTGATCGGGTCCATGGCCGGGTTCGCGCTGGCCCAGGTGCGGTTCCGTGGCTCGTCCGCGCTGGCCCTGGTCTGCCTCACGGCACTGTTCATCCCATTCCAGGTGATCATGGTGCCGCTGGCCAGGATCATGGCCGACGGCGGTCTCATCGACACCTATCCCGGGCTGGTCCTCGCCTATGTCGCTCAGTTCCTGCCGTTCACCGTCTTCCTGCTGACGAGCTACTACCGAGCGGTGCCCACCGAACTCGTCGACGCCGCACGGATCGACGGAAACACCCTGTACGGCGTCTACCGGCGGATCATGCTGCCGATGGGTGCTCCGGCACTGCTGTCGGTGGGCATCCTCGACGCGCTGTTCTGCTGGAACGACGTGCTCATCTCGCTGCTGATGATGCCGTCGGCCGACCATCGCACCCTGATGGTGGGCATCACCTCACTGCGCGGCCAGTACTCCGCCGACATCCCCACCTTCGCAGCCGGTGTCCTGATCGCCGGGCTGCCCGTGTTGGTGACCTACCTGTTCCTGCAGCGCCAGATCGCCGACGGCGTGACGGCCGGCGCGACGAAGGGCTGACGCATGCGCATCACCGGGTACAGAACCCTGACGACGGCACAGCGATGGGGCCGACCCGTCGGTGACGCCAACGGCGTCTACGCCGACGGCGTCATGCCCGTGCCGGTCGTCATCGTCGAGACCGACGAGGGGATCACCGGAGTCGGCCTGGGACCGCACGTGGAAGCCGAGGCGATCTTCGCCGCCATCGACGGCCAGGACCCGCGCGCGGTGACCGCCCTCTACGACCGCATGCTGCGGCACACCTTCAAAGCCGGGCACGCCGGCGTGGTGTTCGGCACGATCGGCGCGTTCGACACGGCGTTGTGGGACATCAAGGCACAGGCGGTGGGGGAGCCGCTGTGGCGGTTGCTCGGCGGCAGCGACCGCGTGGTCGACGCCTACGCCTCCGGCCTGGACATCGGCCTCACCGATGACGAACTCGTCGCCACCTACCAGGTCTATGCCGAACGGGGGCTGAGGGCGGCGAAGCTCAAGGGCGGCCTGGACATCGAGCGTGACCTGCACCGGCTGTCGCTCGTACGCGAGGTACTGACCGAGGCCGCGCACGGGAGGCGGCCAGGGCTCATGCTGGACGCGAACGAGTCCTGGAGCCGCAAGCAGGCGGTACGCCACGTCGGTGAACTGGAACGCGCACTCGACCTGACCTGGATCGAGGAGCCGGTCCGGCGCTGGGACGCCGACGGCCTGGCCGCTGTCAGCCGTGGCGTACGGGCGGCGGTCGCCAGTGGGGAGAACCTCACCGGCCTCGAGCAGTTCGGCCCGCTGATCGCGGCGGGAGGCGTCGACATCGTCCAGACGGCCGCGGTCTGGGGAGTCACCCACTTCCTGCGTGTCGCCGCGCTGGCGCACGCCTACGACCTGCCGGTCAGCCCGATCGGCAACACGCCCGTCGCGCTGCTGCACGCCGCGACATCGGTGCCCAACCACCTCGTCAGCGAACTGCAGGGCCTGCGGCCGCCGATCGGCGTCGCGATGGACCTGCACGTCGAGGACGGCGCCTTCGTGCTCGGTGACACGCCGGGCCTGGGCATCCGGATCGACGAAACGGCGATGACCTCGGCCCGTCAGCGAACGGCACACGCACCCGACGGACCGCACATACGGCCGGAGCGGGCCGGTCGGCGGCTGCTCGCGGTCACTCCTGGACCATGCCGATCCACCGCTGAAGGGACGTTCGACACCATGGGGATGGAGGATCGATGAAGGCGGTTGTCCACCGCGGGCCCCGGCCCCTGGAGATCGAGAGCCGGGCCGCCGAGGCGCCGGTCCCGGCGAAGGAGCGCGGCGGGCGCGGCGTCCTCGGCCGGATCCCGGCCGGTCGCCGGAGGTACGCCGACGATCTCGCCGCGGCCACGGTGTTCCTCGCCTTTTCGGCGCAGGAACAAGTCGACGGCATCGTTCTTCCCGTTGACGGCGGACGGCCGGGGCGATGACGGGCTGCCAGGCATTACCAGCCGGCCGCCCCCGAGTCGGTCGTGCGCGCGAATCCGACGGTGGCGACATGCGCGGCACGCGGGGCGGCCTTGCCCGAGGCAACGCGTACGGGCACGTGATGCGAGCCGGCCGAGCCGACGAGACGAGCCTGGTCGTCGCCGCACAGGCCGGCGATCCACGAGCGCTCGACGACCTGGCCGCGACGTACCTGCCGCTGGTGTACGCGATCGTGCGCAGGGCGCTGGGTGAGCTCGCGGACGTCGACGACGTGGTGCAGGACACGATGCTGCGCGCACTTCCCGAGCTGCGCACGTTGCGCGCCCCGGAGTGCTTCCGGCCCTGGCTGGCCACGATCGCGACACGGCAGATCAGCACCCATCTGCACCGGCGGCAGGCGGACGCCGAACGGACGGCCCCACTCGACGAGATGACCGACCCGCCGGACGCCGACGCCGAGAACCTGGCCCTGATCCACGTCGAGCTGTCCGGTCATCGCCGAAGGACCGTACGCGCCAGTCGATGGCTCGACCCGGACGCCCGGGCGCTGCTGTCGCTGTGGTGGCTGGAGACCGCGGGCCGCCTGACGAGGGTGGAGCTCGCGGCAGCGCTGGGAACGAGCGTGGCTCACGCGGGTGTGCGGGTCCAGCGGATGCGCAACCAACTGGAACTGAGCCGGGCAATCGTCGCCGCGCTGGAAGCCAGCCCTCGGTGCCCACTGCTGACCGCCGCGCTGGGGGGCTGGGACGGCGTACCGAGCGCGCTGTGGCGCAAGCGCATCACCCGGCACACCCGGTCCTGTGCGGACTGCGGCCGGGCCGCCGACGAACTGGTCCCCCTTGAGCGGCTGAGTGTCGCCTTGGCGCTGCTCCCTTCGCCTGACGCCGCTTAAAGAGAGCTGCCGTGATTTACACGCGAGCGTCACTCGGATTCACCGACTGAAAAGGTTATGCGGGGTGGCAGCCGAAAGTCGCGCTTCTCCATTTGGTTGCGCGGCGGCGCAGGCCCAAAGATAACCATGCTTCTCCTCTTGAATAGACCATGACAATCTGCCAATGTTCTAGTGCTCTACTCGCTGCTTTCTCCATTCATGACCTGTGAAATCGAAAGCGGCACGCCCAGCATTCCGGCGGCGTTCGCCGGCGGTGGTGATGACGGTCGATGGGGCTACTCACCCAGACAACTCCCCCTGCCGACCGGAGATTCGGGCGAAGCGGGGGAGTGAGGCTTTCCAGGCGCCACGGCAGCGGCATGACGCTGACATGCTCGCTGCGCGAGCGATCTGGGAGGGGCCGGCGCGGAGAGGGCAAGCTCCGCGCCGGCTCGGCCGACTGCCGCCGGGCGGCCCGCGTCAACGGACCCCGCACAGCGCAGACGTGACCACACCGCCAACCGGGAAGGCACGACCATGCCCCACACCCCTCGCCGGCGCCACCTCGCCCGGGCGCTCGCCTGCGTCCTGACCGCTCTCAGCGCGCTCGCGGTCGCCGAGCACCAGAGCGCCTCGCCGGCCGCCGCCGACACCGCCCAGTTCCGCGGCGTCAACTGGGCCCGACTCGGTGACAACTTCCACGGTGGACCGCTGGTCCTGCATGGGTTGAGCGCCTCCGACAGCTACGAGACGGTCGTGGCGAAGGCCAACGCCGTCTACACCGGCTTCGAGAACAACCTCGGCGCCAACACCGTTCGGCTCCCGATCAACACCTACACAGTCGGGACGAACTGGTGGAGCGCGTACGCGGGCGCGATAGACGCGGCCACCGCGAAGGGATTCAAGGTCGTCCTCTCCTACTGGGACGACGGGGTGGCCGCCCGCGACGGTCGCATCGTCAACCCGAGCGCCTTCGACACCATGTGGAACACCGTTCTCGCCCGGTACGGCACCAACAGCCTCGTCCACTTCGAGCCGATGAACGAACCGGGCGGGCACAGCGCCGCCGAGTGGGCGAACGTGGTGAGCAACTGGATCAGCAGCCACCCGTCGATTCCGCGGAACCGCGTCTTCGTCAGTGGCGCCGGCCTGAACACCGACATCAAATCCATGTGCGCGGACCGCCGCCTTGACGGGACGTTCCTGTCGCTGCACCACTACACCTTCTTCAGCGGCGCGAAGACCTACGACCAGTGGGTGGCGTACCTGCGGAACGCGATCGGCTCCTGCGCCGACCGCACTGTCGTCGACGAGTTCGGCGCGCCGATGGATACCGGGCTCAACTACCACGACGCCGGCAGCACCGACAACTTCGTGCGCTACTTCCGGGCCACCACCACGGTGCTCCGGGAACTGCGGATCGGCTCGATCTACTGGCCCGGCCTAGGCGGGAAGATACGCGCCGGCCAGGGCGACGACTGGTACGCCATGCAGAAACTGCACGGCACCGGTACCAACCTCACGCTCAGCACCCCCAGCCCCAGCGGCCGCGAGCGCCTCAGATACGGCTGGGGCCTGGACGGCGACGTCCCGGCCCCGACCAGCCTGCTGCGCGACGTCAGCACCGGGCGCTGTCTCGACATCCCCGGCGGGACCACCGCGAACATCCAGGTCCAGGTGTCCACCTGCGCCAACACGGTTGGCCAGCAGTGGACCTTGACGGCGGGCGGGCAGATCACCGCACTCGGGGGCCAGAAGTGCCTGGACGCCTACGGCAGCGGGACGACGAACGGCACCGTGGTCGGCACGTGGGCGTGCAACGGCGGCGACAACCAACGTTGGACGGTGGGCGCTGACGGCACCATCCGCAGCGTGCGCTCCGGCCTCTGCCTCGACGTGAACACCGCCACCTTCAAGGTGCAGCTGTGGGCGTGCTGGGGCGGCGACAACCAGAGATGGCAGATCCAGAACACCGACGCGCGACGTGGCGCCCGACTCGGCGGAAACGGTGGACGGTGACCGCTCGGCCTGTTGGCCACCCGGCCACGCGCCCACCGGGGCAGGGGTGGCGGCCGGGGCCTCGACCGTGACGGGTGACGAAACGTCAGTGACCTGCTCCATTCCGTGAAGGGAGAACGACATGTCCGAGGTGACACGCAGACGGTTTCTCGCCGCGGGAGCGGCGGCTGGAGCAGGGATCGTGCCGGGTGGGTGGACGGCCACCGCCAGGAGCGGCTCGGCCGCGCCGCCGAAGGTCCTGGCCGCCAACGATTTCGCACTGTGGTACGACAAGCCGGCCGGCACGGAGTGGCTGCGGGCACTGCCGATCGGCAACGGACGCCTCGGCGCGATGGTGTTCGGCAACGTCGACAACGAACGGCTGCAGCTCAACGAGGACACCGTCTGGGCCGGCGGTCCGTACGACTCCGCCAACCCCCGCGGCGCCGCCAACATCGCTGAGATCCGGCGGCGGGTCTTCGCGGATCAGTGGGGGCCGGCGCAGGACCTGATCAATCAGACGATGCTGGGCAGCCCGGCCGGACAGCTCGCCTACCAGCCGGTCGGAAACCTTCTGCTCTCCTTGGGCAGCGCTACCGGCGCGTCGCAGTACAACCGGACGCTCGACCTCACCACCGCCACGGCCGTCACGACCTACGTGCTGGGCGGCGTGCGGTACCAGCGTGAGGTGTTCGCCAGCGCGCCGGACCAGGTGATCGTGGTCCGGCTGACGGCCGACCGGGCCAACTCCATCGCCTTCAACGCCACGTTCGACAGTCCGCAACGGACCACGGTGTCCAGCCCGGACGGGGCCACGATCGCCCTCGACGGCGTCTCCGGCACCATGGAGGGCATCACCGGGCGGGTCCGGTTCCTCGCCCTGGCCCACGCCGCCGTGACGGGCGGCACGGTCAGCAGCTCGGGCGGCACACTGCGGGTCTCCGGCGCCACCAGCGTGACGGTGCTGGTGTCGATCGGCTCCGGCTACGTCGACTTCCGGAGGGTCGACGGCGACTACCAGGGGATCGCGCGGCGCCACCTCAACGCCGCCCGCGACATCGGCATCGACCAACTGCGCAAGCGGCATCTCGCCGACTACCAGGCGCTGTTCAACCGCGTGTCGGTCGATCTGGGACGTACCGCGGCGGCCGACCAGCCGACCGACGTACGCATCGCACAGCACGCGCAAGCGAACGACCCGCAGTTGTCCGCCCTGTTGTTCCAGTTCGGCCGGTATCTGCTCATCTCGTCCTCGCGGCCGGGCACCCAGCCGGCGAACCTGCAGGGCATCTGGAACGACCAGATGGCTCCCTCCTGGGACTCCAAGTTCACCATCAACGCCAACCTGCCGATGAACTACTGGCCCGCCGACACGACGAACCTGTCCGAATGCTTCCTCCCGGTCTTCGACATGATCGACGACCTGACCGTGACCGGCGCCCGGGTGGCCCAGGCGCAGTACGGCGCGGGCGGCTGGGTGACGCATCACAACACCGACGCGTGGCGGGGCGCCTCGGTCGTCGACGAAGCGCGGTGGGGGATGTGGCAGACCGGTGGCGCATGGCTGGCCACCCTGATCTGGGACCACTACCTGTTCACAGGTGACACCGACTTCCTCCGCTCGAACTATCCGGCCCTGAAGGGCGCCGCCCAGTTCTTCCTCGACACCCTGGTCGCCCACCCGTCGCTCGGATACCTGGTCACCAACCCGTCGAACTCCCCGGAACTCGCTCACCACGCGAACGCCACCGTCTGCGCCGGGCCCACCATGGACAACCAGATCCTGCGCGACCTCTTCAACAGCGTCGCCCGAGCCGGCGAAGTCCTCGGCGTGGACGCCGGCTTCCGCGCTCAGGCGCTGGCGGCCCGGGACCGGCTGGCGCCGACGAAGGTCGGCTCCAGGGGCAATGTCCAGGAGTGGCTGGCCGACTGGGTGGAGACCGAGCGGACGCACCGGCACGTCTCCCACCTGTACGGTCTGCATCCGAGCAACCAGATCACCAAGCGCGGTACACCTCAGTTGCACGAGGCCGCGCGGCGGACGCTGGAGCTGCGCGGTGACGACGGGACGGGTTGGTCGCTCGCCTGGAAGATCAACTTCTGGGCGCGGTTGGAGGACGGTGCCCGGGCCCACAAGCTGATCCGGGACCTGGTGCGGACGGACCGGCTCGCGCCCAACATGTTCGACCTGCACCCACCGTTCCAGATCGACGGCAACTTCGGCGCCACCTCGGGCATCGCGGAGATGCTGTTGCAGAGCCACAACGGCGAACTGCACGTGCTGCCGGCGCTGCCGGCCGCCTGGCCCACCGGGCGGGTGAGCGGACTGCGCGGCCGCGGCGGTTACACCGTCGGCGCCGAGTGGAGCAGCGGCCGGATCGAGTTCGTCGTCACACCCGACCGAACCGGTGCCGTCCGGGTGCGCGGCCGGATCTTCACCGGCGAGTTCACGCTGCGGGACGAATCGAGCGGCGAGCCGGTCCAGCCGAAGCGGCTCGAGGCCGATCTCATCGAGTTCACCGGCCAGGCCGGCCGCACCTACCGCGCGTCCGCACTCAGGTCGGGTCCGGTGGAGGCCGGCGTGGCCTACCGGCTGGTGGCCCAGCACAGCGGCAAGGCCGCCGATATCAACGGTGCGTCCACAGCCGCCGGTGCGCGGCTGATCCAGTGGCAGATCACCGCCGGTCTCAACCAGCACTTCGAGTTCCTGCCCTCCGACGGCGGGCACTACAAGATCCGGCTCGGGCACAGTGGTCTGTTCCTGCAAGTCGCCGGTAGCGGCAGCGGCGCCGACATCACCCAGCAGCCCGGTACGGACGCCGCCGGCCAGCAGTGGCGGATCGTCGACCACGGCGGTGGCGTGATCGGTCTGGTCAACCGGCAGAGCGGCCTCGCCCTGGACGTGTGGGAGGCCTCCACCGCCGACGGAGCCCGCATCTCCCAGTGGGCGGCCACCGGCAGCACCAATCAGCGCTTCCGACTCGACCGCATCCAGCCCCAGGGCGAACTGCGGTCCCACCGACCAGTCAGAGCCATGTCACCGAGCAGCGAGGGAGTCGCATGATGTCGATCCACAGATGGTTGTTCGGGCGAGCCGTGTCAGCGGCATTGCTCGTTCTGGCCATGGCCGGCGGGGCAGGAGTCAGCGTCGCGGCCGACACGTCGCCCACCGCCGGGGCCACCCTTGCGGGGACCGCCGGATGCGGACGTGCCCCCACACTGACGAGCGGTACGCACACGATTCAAAGCAACGGCAAGAGCCGCTCCTTCATCCTGAGCATCCCTGAGAACTACGACAACACCCGCCAATACCGACTGATCTTCGGATTCCACTGGTTGGGTGGCACCGCCGGGCAGGTCGCCGGGGGCGGAAGCGATGGCGATGTCTATGCCCACTACGGACTCCGGCGACTGGCGGACAACAGCGCGATCTTCGTAGCTCCGCAGGGCCTCAACAACGGCTGGGGCAACTCCGGCGGCGAGGACGTGACCTTCGTCGACGACATGATCAGGCGTATCGACAACGACCTCTGTGTCGACACCACGCAGCGCTTCGCCCTCGGCTTCAGCTACGGCGGAGCCATGAGCTACGCACTCGCATGTGCCAGGCCGAACGTCTTCCGCGCGGTCGCCGCGATAGCCGCGCCCGGGGGGATCAGCGGGTGCAGCGGGGGCACCCAGCCCTTCGCGTACATGGGAATCCACGGCATCAACGACAACATCGGCGCCGGCCGCGGGATGCGGGACAGGTTCGTCAGGAACAACGGCTGCACTCCCCAGAACCCGCCGGAGCCCGCGCCGGGCAGCCGCACCCACATCACCACCGCCTACTCGGGTTGCCGAGAGGGGTATCCGGTCGTCTGGGCCGCGTTCGACGGAGGTCACCAGCAAGGCCCCGTGGACGGGTGCGCCGGCTGTGAGAGCGGCGCCAGGAGCTGGGTCAAGCAAGAGGTCTGGAGCTTCTTCACGGGTGCTGAGCCGAACCCGAATCCCCCGGACCCGACCACCTTCCGGCTGCGGAGCCAGTCCGCCGACCGATGCCTGGACGTCAGCGGTGCCAACTCGTCCAACGGCGCCCAGATGATCATCTGGGACTGCCACACCGGCACCAACCAGCGGTTCACTCAGACCGGACAGACCCTGCGGGTGATGGACAGATGCCTGGACGTGCCGAACGACGCCGCCCCCGGCACCCGAGCACGGATCTGGGACTGCACCGGTGGCGCGAACCAGCAATGGAATGTCAACACCGACGGAACCGTCAGCAACGTCCGGACCGGACTCTGCCTGGACGTCAACGGCGGCAGCACCGCCAACGGCGCCGCGGTGATCGTGTGGAGCTGCCACACCGGCGTCAACCAACGCTGGGCCCGAGCGTGAGCAGACACGGAGCGGCGCGTTGGACATCGCCAACCGGTACGGCGCGCAGCCCCCGTGTTCCATCACGGCACAGGTTGCAGAGACCGTCCGTGGGCCTCCATGCCAGTCCAAGATGTCGATGCTGCGGCGGGCCAGTCGTAGAACCGTTCGCCCTTGGCTCCCGGCCCCGCCGACAGACGCTGCCGCGCGCAAGCCGGGCTCGATCGAGAGCGGGTTGAGTGAAGGGCGCCTGACAGGCGGAGGCCCAGGTCAGGCGCCTTCTCGCATGTGTTTAGAAGAAACCCAGCTTCTTCGGCGAGTACGACACCAGAAGATTCTTCGTCTGCTGGTAATGGTCGAGCATCATCTTGTGCGTCTCGCGTCCGATGCCGGACTTCTTGTAGCCGCCGAAGGCCGCGTGCGCCGGGTACGCGTGGTAGCAGTTGGTCCACACCCGGCCCGCCTTGATCGCGCGGCCCATGCGATAGGCCGTGTTGCCGTCGCGGGTCCAGACGCCCGCGCCGAGGCCGTACAGCGTGTCGTTGGCGATCTTCAGGGCTTCGTCGACGGAGTCGTACGTCGTCACCGAGACCACCGGGCCGAAGATCTCCTCCTGGAAGATCCGCATGTCGTTGGTGCCGCGGAAGATCGTCGGCTCGATGTAGTAGCCGCCTTCCAGGCCGGGCACCGCACGGGGGTTGCCACCCGTGACGACCTCGGCGCCCTCCTTCCGGCCGATGTCGAGGTAGGAGAGGATCTTCTCGTACTGGTCGTTGCTCGCCTGCGCGCCGAGCATGGTGTCCGGGTCCAGCGGGTCGCCGCCCACGATGGCCCGGGTGCGCTCGACACAGCGGGCCATGAAGTCGTCGTAGATCGACGAGGGGATCAGGGCGCGGGACGGGCACGTGCAGACCTCGCCCTGGTTGAGGGCGAACATCACGAAGCCCTCGACCGCCTTGTCCAGGAAGTCGTCGTCGGCGGCCATGACGTCGGGCAGGAAGATGTTCGGGCTCTTGCCGCCCAGTTCCAGCGTGACGGGGATGATGTTCTCGCTCGCGTACTGCATGATCAGGCGACCGGTCGTGGTCTCCCCGGTGAACGCCACCTTCGCCACGCGCGGGCTGGAGGCCAAGGGTTTGCCCGCCTCCACGCCGAAGCCGTTGACCACGTTGACCACGCCGGGCGGGAGCAGGTCGGCGATCAGCTCGATGACGTAGAGGAGACTGGCCGGGGTCTGCTCGGCCGGCTTGATGACCACGCAGTTGCCGGCGGCCAGCGCGGGGGCCAGCTTCCAGGTGGCCATGAGGATCGGGAAGTTCCACGGGATGATCTGGCCGACCACGCCCAGCGGTTCGTGGAAGTGGTACGCGACGGTGTCGGCGTCGATCTCCGCGATGCTGCCCTCCTGCGCGCGGACGACGCCGGCGAAGTACCGGAAGTGGTCGACGGCCAGCGGGATGTCGGCGGCCAGCGTCTCGCGGACCGGCTTGCCGTTCTCCCAGGTCTCGGCGACCGCGATCTTCTCCAGGTGCTCCTCGATGCGGTCCGCGATCCTGCCCAGGACACGCGCGCGTTCCGCGGTGGAGGTGCGGCCCCACCGGTCGGCCGCCCGGTGCGCGGCGTCCAGGGCCAGGTCGACGTCGGCCGCGGAGGAGCGGGCGACCTCGCAGAAGACCTTGCCCGTCACGGGGGTCGGGTTTTCGAAGTAGCGGCCCTCCACGGGGGCGACCCAGTCGCCGTCGATGAAGTTGTCGTAGCGGCGGGCGAAGGCGACGATGCTGCCGTCCGTTCCGGGCTGCGCGTACACCATGGCGGCTCTCCTCGGTGAGATGACGGGCGGGTGACGGTTCACGCCGTCGTGACGACCTCACTGTGCTCCCGGGAGGTTGGCGCAAGGTTGGCGCCGTGGCGGGCCGTCAGTCCCGTCGGGCCGTGGTCAGGCGGCCCCGCGCGATCGCCCGGCGGGTGTCGCCGGGGCCGAGCAGGTGCAGCGCGTGTTCGTGGATCTCCGCGTCGTACGGGGCCCGTTCGCCGTAGCGCAGGGCGTGTTCCGGGTGCGTGCTCGCCAGTACGGCCTCGCGTACGGCCACTTCGAGGCGGGTTCGCCACTCCTCGATGCCGGGGGCCTCTGAGCGGGGGAGCAGCGGGCCGCCGTAGAGGCGCAGGGCGGTGTCGGTGTCGCCCTGCTCCAGGGCGCGCAGGACGTCGTCGGCGTCGCAGGAGACGGGGATCGTCAGGGCGTAGCGGCGTGGGGAGACGCCGCCGCCGAGGGCGCGGCGCAGGTGGGAGATCTCCGCTTTGAAGGTGGACGCGGTGACCGGCCGGTCGCCGTAGAGGGCGGCGCGCAGCCGTTCCGGGGAGAAACCGTCGGGTTCGAGCGCGAGCAGGGTGAGGATCTCCACCTGGCGGGGGCGCAGGGGGAGTGGCCGTCCCTCCCGCACGGCCGGGACGGCTCGTTCCGCGCCGAGGCAGGTGAGCCGCAGCTGTCCCGGGCGAGGCTGTTCCGTGGCGAGGCGGGCCTCGATGGTGGACACCAGTGTGCGTACGGTGGACATGGCCAGGGGGTGCGAACGGTCCCAGGTGGTCGACAGGTCCAGCACGCCGAGGACGCGCCCGTCCGGGCCGTGGACCGGGGCGCAGTAGCAGACCCAGCCGTGCAGGGCCGACACCAGGTGCTCGGCGGAGAAGACGGAGCTGGGACGGCCGGTGCGCAGGGCGAGGGACAGGGCGTTGGTGCCCATGGCCTGCTCGTCCCACCGGCCGCCCGGGGCGAAGTTGACGCGCTCGGCCCGGCGGCGCATGGTCGGGCCGCCGCAGGTCCACAGGATGGTGCCGGACTCGTCGGTGACGGCCGTGACGAAGCCGGCGTCCTCGGCGATGCTGCGCAGTTCCCCGGCGAGGCCCGCGACCGGCCGGTACAGCGGCGAGGACGTCCAGCGCTGGTGGACGGGGCCGGCGTCGGTGACCGGGGCGCTGTCCCGCCCGGGGTCCACGCTGCTCAGTGAGCGCGCCCAGGACTCGGTCACCTCGTGGCGCAACGCCGCGCTGCCGCCCGGCCGCGCGCCCGCGGCGCTCAGCCGCGGCACCCAGCGGGACCACTCGTGCTCCAGCACGGCCCTGCGCTGCCGGAGGTCAGGGCGCTGTGACATGGCCTCTCCCTGCCGTCGTACCGGGAGGCCCGGTTCCGGGCGCGGTGCCGGCCCGGTCCTCGGCCTGAGGTCAGTGTTACCGGATGCGTACGGCCGGGGTCGAGCAGCCCGCCGGAATGCGAAGCGGCCCGCGCCGCCGTGCCGGAAGCCTTCACCGGGAACGACCCCGTCCTGAACGTGCGACCGCCTCACTGGATGTTTGTCCGGTGCCCGGGTGCCGCCGTACGGGTGACGGGTTCACCCGACCCGACGGACGGGACCCGGCCCGCGTACCACCGGCGTGCCGCGTCGCGTTGACCGGGCATGGACAGCACTGAGACGGCGCGGCGCCTTCTCGGGAACGACGCCGCTCCCCGGTCGTTCGCCGAACTCACCAGCGGATACGGGGGGCATCCGCCCATCTACGCGGCCCTCGTCGCCGAATGGCAGGCCAGGGGCCACGCGATCCCGGAGCACCGTGACGGCCAGTGGGTCTCCTTCGCGGCGCCGTCCGCGAGCGAGACCTGGGCCGCCCTCACCACCTGGACCGTCGGCCGGCACCCGGGGACGGCCGCCCCCGACGGCACTCACCTCACCAGCAGTCGGCCACCGCGTGTTCCGCGCTGACCGGTGCCAGCACGGCGAGGGTCTCGGTGGCCTCCCGCAGGGCCGACTCCAGCGTGCCGGGGGCGTGCAGGCTGCCCGTGCCGTCCGGCGGGACGAGCCACTCCAGGCGCCCGGCGGGCCGGTAGGGCGGCGGCACGGCGACCCAGGAGCCCCGGCCGACGTGCCGGACCCCGAAACCGACCCACTCGCTGACGGGGTCGGGTGGCAGGAAGAAGCCCACTCTGCGGGCCGCGCTGTCCACCAGGGTGGGGCCGGGCATCTTCAGGGGGTCGCGCCACAGATAGTCCAGGGCGAGCAGGCCGAGCCGGTCGGGGACGCTGAGCACGTCCCAGTACCGCCCCGCCTCCACCAGCGCCGTCCCCGTGCCGTAGTCCCACTCCCGCTTGCACTCCTGAGGGTCCCTGGCGGCCGCGGCGAGCCACTCGACGGCTTGCTTCCACATCACGCTCTGCATGGCCACCCCAGGCACAGTCGGCAGCGCCCCGACGGGCGCACGCTGGACACGGGCCGGTGACCCGCGGAGCCTCGGGCTCCGCGTGCCGGTCCGGCACTGGCCATGCTCGTAGATATTTCTACGCGCTGGAAGGGGTGGCGCAGCCTGGCGTTCGGGTCGGGCATGTCCCGGTCGAAAGGGGGCACTCGGGGGTGGATCCCGTAAGGCATCGATCAACTCCGTGCGTGTCCATGGCGCCCCGCCGAAACCGGCCATCGAGGGATGTACGACTGGGGGAGAACCTGCGGAGTGCGCCGGGCGGATGAGGCACCGGTGCCGGAGGCGCGGGGTCTTCCAGGCATGCCCTCCGCCCGGCGATCACCGCCGCTGTGCAGGAGGTGTGGACCACTCCACGAGGGCGCGCGGGTGTGATGTGCGGATCGCGGAATTCTGCCTTCACAGAACCTTCCACTGTGCTGGCCAGAACCCGTCTTGTTCGGCCAACTCCGAACGCAAGAAGGTGGGTTGAGCACTTGAGCATCAGGAGTCACAAGCGTGCTGCTTGACCCGGGCGACCGAACCGCACGGGTACTGACGGGGGAACTGATGAGGTGCGCGTGTGTCCCCCGCCGGCGGGCGGGGGCCCGAGTCCTCGCGCATGGCCGGAACGTCCCTCCCTCACCTCTCTTGGTGCCGTCATCCGGTGCCCGAGACAGGGATAGGAGGGGGAATGCCGATGAGTGCAGTGAGCGCCGCCAAGCCGACGTATCCCGGTGTCTACGTCGAAGAGCTTCCCAGCAGCACCCGCACCATCTCGACCCTGACCACTTCGGTGACCGCCTTCGTGGGCCACACCCGCCGCGGTCCGCTGAACGAGCCGGTCCGCGTCACCAGCTTCACCGAGTTCGAGCGCCGCTTCGGGGGGCTGAGCGCCCAGAGCGCCGTCGGCTACGCCGTTCACCAGTTCTTCGGCAACGGCGGCACCGTCGCCGTGATCGTCCGGGTCGCCAAGGCCGGCAGCGGCAAGGCCGCCCGCGTCACGCTGGAGTCCACCGAGGGCCACAGCGAGTGCGACGTCCTCGCGGTGCACGCCAAGGAACCCGGCGTGTGGGGCAACGGCCTGCGCGTCGCCGTCGACTACGACACGCCCCGCCCGGAGGAGACCTTCAACCTGCGGGTCCACGACGCCAAGGGCGAGGCCCGCGAGAGCTTCACCGGCCTGTCCACCGACCCGTCCCACGGCCGGTACGTGCAGACCGTCGTCAACGCCGGCTCCCGGCTGGTCCGCGTCGAGGTCGTGGGCGAGGGCCGCCCCGACCCGTCCGGCACCGTCTCCAAGCCCTTCGGGCACGACCTGCCCGACCTCGCCGTGGACCTCACCGTCAAGATCGGCGACGTCGAGCGGGAGTTCACGCTCTACGACCCCGACTGCGACGGCGAGGCCCCGCACTCCGTCGCCGAGCTGGCGCTGCTGCTGGAGCGCAAGCTGCGCGCCCTGCCCGACGCGCCCGGCAAGCACGCCTTCGCGGGCGCCGAGGTCACCGCCTTCGGCCGGCGCATCCAGGTCGTCGCGGGCTCCACCGACCCCGAGGACGTCGTCCGCTTCCTCGGCGAGTGCGCCAACGACCTGGGCCTGGAGGCCTCCGTCAACCCGCCCGTCTTCCCGCTGGAGGGCGGCGAGGACGGCGAGGCGCCCGGACCGCGCGACCTCATCGGCTCCGAGGCCGACAAGTCCGGCATCCAGGCGCTGCGCGGCGTCGCCGACGTGAACCTCCTCGTGCTGCCCGAACTCGCGGGCTACGAGAAGACGGAGGACGCCGTCACCGTCGTCTCGGCCGCCCAGCGGCTGTGCCAGGAACGGCGGATCTTCCTGCTGGTCGACGCGCCGGGCACCTGGGTCAGCGTGGACACCGCCCGGGCCGGGCTCGCCGCCTTCGACGCCGTGCGCGGCAACCACGCGGGCCTGTACTTCCCGCACCTCCAGCTCACCGACCCCCTCACGGGCCGGCTGCGCTCCTTCCCGCCGTCCGGCGCCGTCGCGGGCGTCATCGCCCGTACGGACTCCGAGCGCGGCGTGTGGAAGGCCCCGGCCGGCACCGAGGCCCGGCTCGCCGGCGTGCACTCGCTCACGGTCAACCTGACCGACCGCGAGACCGGCCTGCTCAACCCGCTCGGCGTCAACTGCCTGCGCACCTTCCCGGTGACCGGCCCGGTGGTCTGGGGAGCGCGCACGCTGGAGGGCTCCGACGCACTCGACAGCGAGTGGAAGTACGTGCCGGTGCGGCGGCTCGCCCTGCACGTCGAGGAGAGCCTTCAGCGAGGCCTCCAGTGGGTGGTGTTCGAACCCAACGACGAGAACCTGTGGCAGCAGATCCGGCTCGCCGCCTCCTCGTACCTGCACACCCTCTTCCGCCAGGGCGCCTTCAAGGGCGGCACGCCCCGCGACGCCTACTTCGTCAAGTGCGACAGCGACACCACGACCGCCGAGGACATCGAGAACGGCATCGTCAACGTCCTGGTCGGCATCGCGCCGGTCCGCCCGGCCGAGTTCGTGATCGTCAAGATCCAGCAGACGTCCGGGCAGTTCGCGCTCTGAGCAACGCTCCAAGGAATCCCTGAGGACATTTTCGATGGCAGAGTTCACGGTCAACGCCCATCGTTTCGACCCGTACAAGAACTTCAAGTTCCTGGTCCTGTGGGACGGTCGGACGGTCGCCGGCATCAGCAAGATCAGTCCGCTGAAGCGGACCACCGAGGTCGTCAAGCACCGGCACGGTGGCGACCCCTCGTCCCCCCGCAAGTCGCCCGGCCGCTCCGAGTTCGAGGGCATCACCCTGGAGCGCGGCGTCACGCACGACCCCGAGTTCGACCGCTGGGCCAACAAGGTCTGGCAGGTCGGCGCGGGCCTCGGCTCCGAGGTGTCCCTCGCCGACTTCCGCAAGGACATCGTGATCCAGGTCCTCAACGAGGCCGGCCAGGTCGCCGTCTCGCACAAGCTGTACCGGACCTGGCCGAGCGAGTACCAGGTCCTCGGCGAACTGGACGCCAACGCCAACGCGGTGGCCATCCAGTCGCTGAAGCTCGAGTGCGAGGGCTGGGAGCGGGACTACGAGGTGCCCGAGCCGGAGGAGCCGTCGTTCCTGAACCCGGCGTAAGCGCTCCGCTGGGAAGCGCCGGGTGGGGTTGTTGTTCGTCTGCGGGTTCGTGGGGGCTGGTCGCGCAGTTCCCCGCGCCCCCACGGGGCACGTGTTGGGGGAGGCATGGCCATCACACAGGCGGCCGAGTTCCTGGTCACCTGGGAGTCCGGGCTCGGCCAGGCACCGGCCGGGCGCGCCCTGCTGCTGCACCGGGCCGCCCGCCCGGACCTGGGCGATGACCCACAGGCCCTGCTGTCGCTGCCGGTGGGGGAGCGCGAGGCGGATCTGTTCGCCCTGCGCAAGGCCCTGTTCGGCGAGCGGATGCAGGTGCGCCTGGAGTGCGCGGCGTGCGGCACGGACATGGAGTTCGAGCTGGACGCCGGGGAGTTCGCCCGCACCCTGGCCGACCGGGGCGATCCGCTGGTGCGGGTCGCCGAGGACGGCTGGGAGGTCGAGTTCCGGGTGCCGGCCGTCGCCGACCTGACGGCGGCGGCCCGGGACGCCGACCCGCGCCGGGCCCTGCTCGCCCGGTGCGTGGTCACCGCCGTACGCGACGGGCAGCCCGTGTCAGCGGACGCGCTGCCGGTCGCCGTGCAGCGCCGGATCGCCGAGGCGGCCCGGGCCGCGGACCCGGGCGGCGACGTCACGCTGAACGTCGCCTGCCCCGAGTGCGGCGAGGCCACCCGGGCCGAGCTGGACATCGCCTCCTACCTGTGGACCGAACTGGACGCATGGGCCCGGGACCTGCTGCTCGACGTCCATCTGCTCGCCACCGCGTACGGCTGGAGCGAGCCGGAGATCCTGGCGCTCAGCCCGCTGCGGCGCCGCTACTACCTGGAGCTGTGTGCGGATGCCTGAGTCCACCGGGGACGATCGCCCGGAGCCCGACTTCCTCGACCGGCTGCTCGCCCGGCACGCGGCGCCCGCCGCGCGGCGTCCCGGCGTGGTGCGCGTACGGCCCCGGCTGGCCGGACCGTTCGAGCGGATCGAGGCGGTACGGGGCGCCGCGCCGGACCCGGACGGCACCGAGCCGCTGTGGCCCGTCGCCGCCCCGGCCGCCGTCGCCCGGCCGGACCTGGCCCGCCCGGCGGCCCGCGAGGTCGTCCGTACGGAACGGGAGCGGACGGTCGTACGGACCGAGCAGGCACCGGCAGCGGCCGAGAGCGGGATGCGTCCGGCCCGGCCGGCCGAGCCCGAGGGGCCGCTGCTGCGTCCCGTCACCCCGACGGGCCCCGCGCTGCGGCCGGCCACCGACACCGCGCGCCGCGCGGCGGGCCGGGGCCGTACCGAGCGGGCGGCCCCCACGAACGCGGCGTCCGTGCCAACCCCCCCTGGTGCGGACGCCGCTCCGCCCACCGCCGTGTCCGCCGCGCTGCTCCCCAGCGCGGCGGACACGGCGGCCGCACGGGACGCCGTCCGGCAGGCGGCGGCCCGGCGGCCCGGGCGCCAGACCGAGCAGGTGGTGCAGGTGCAGATCGGGCGGCTGGAGGTCACCGCCGGCGGCCCGCCCCAGCGCGGTGGCGGCAGGCCCCGGCCGACGGGCGCGGAGCGCCCGCGGGCCGCGGTCAGCCTGGCGGACTACCTGGCCAGGGGGCGCGAGTGAGGACGACGAGACCGACCGGCGGGACGAGCAGGACCAGAGGGACCGAGGACAGGACCGGAAGGACCGGGGAACCGACGCCATGAGTAACGCACTTGCCATCGCCCATGTCACCCAGGCCCTCGCCCTGCTCATCGAGACCAACCTGCCCCCGGACATCGACATCGCCGTCAAGGTCGAGCCGCGCAAGCCCCCGGCCGACCCGCCGACCGAGCCCACCATCACCGTGTTCCTGTACCAGGTCACGCCCAACACCGCGCAGCGCAACACCGACCTGCCCACCCGCGCCGCCGACGGCACGCTGGTCCGGAGGGCGGCCGCGCCGCTCGACCTGCACTACCTCATCAGCGCCTACGGCGAGGAGGCGGAGCTGGTCGGGCAGCGGCTCATCGGGTCGGTCGTACGCACACTGCACGAGATCCCCGTCCTGCCGAAGGACATCATCGAACTGGCGGGCGAGCGCGCCCACTTGTCCGGGAGCGACCTGGCCGAGGCGGCGCAGCGGGTGCGGTTCACGCCCACCGTGATGGACATCGACGAGACGTCGAAGCTGTGGGGGATGCTCCACCAGACGCCGTACACGCTGTCGGTCGTCTACCAGGCCGCCCTGGTGTTCATCGACGGCCGCGAGGTCCCGGTGCCGGGCAAGCCGGTGGAGCGGCCCGAGGTACGGGTGCTGCCGTTCGGGGCGCCCGGCGCGCCGGTGCCGCCGAAGCTCCCCGACGGGGGAGAGCAGCCGATGGCGCGGCCCGGGGCCGGCGCGCCGCCCGAGGCCGGGCGGGAGGCCGGCGCGGCGGTCGCGAAGGCGGCTCCTGCCAAGGCGCCCGCGACGGCGGCTGCGAAGGATCCCGCGAAGGCCCCGGCCAAGGCCGCCGCCAAGGCTCCGGCGCGTGGACGCCGGACCGCGACCGCGAAGAAGGCCGCCGCCAAGTCCTCTGCCGAGGAGACCAAGGACGCCCCGGCCCGGGCCGACGGCGGCGAGAACGCGGAGAGCTGAGGCGGCACATGGCAGCGACGGGGGCAGGAGACGACATGGGAGCGCACGGTTCGCACGGGGTGCGGGAGCCGCGGGCGGCCGCCGCACACGCCGGCGGACCGACGCTGACCGCCGAGATCAGGCGCGTCCTGGCCCGCGTCGACACCCATGCGGAGCGGGCCAGGGGCGGTGACGGTGGGGCGTCCGGGACGGCTTCGGTGCCGGCCGACGGCGATGCACGTGCTGCGGCCGGAGCCGCCCCGGTCGCCGCTGCCGGTCCCGGGACCGCCGCTCTCGACGCCCTCGTCACCTGCTTCGGACTCACCCCCTTCGAGCGGGACCTCGTCGTGCTCACCGCCGCCCAGGAACTCGACCCCACGACCGCCGCCCGCTGCGCCGCCGCGAGTGCCGACCCCGAACGGGCCCACCCGACCTTCTCGCTCGCACTGGCCGCCCTGGCGGAACCCCACTGGAGCGCCCTCACCCCGGTGTCGCCCTTGCGCCGCTGGCGGATCGTCGAACTGGAGGACGAGACCCGGCTGACGACCTCCCGGCTCCGGCTCGACGAGCGGATCCTGCACTTCCTGCTCGGCTCGCCCTACCTGGACACCCGGCTGCACGGCCAGGCGCGCCGCACCCCCGTACCGGACCGGCTGCCGCCGTCGTACGACGTGGCCGCGAGCCGGGTCGCGGCGGGCTGGGCGGACGGCGCCCGGCCCGACGCGCCGCTGCTCGTCGAGCTGGTCGGCGGCGACCTGCGCAGCCGCGCCGACATCGCCGCCGCGGGCGCCGCACGCGCCGGGCTCGGCCTGTACACCATGAGCGCCGAGGACATCTCCACCGACGCCGCCGAGCGCGACCGGTTCGCCCGGCTGTGGCAGCGCGAGGCGATCCTGCTGCCCGCCGCGCTGCTGGTGGAGGCCGGCGAGGTGGACCGGGACCAGCGGGCGGCGACCGAGGCGTTCCTGGCCGGGGCCGCCGTACCCGTCGTCGTGTCGAGCGCCGACCCGCGCCGTACCGACCGTCCGCACGGCACCCGCGTGTCCGTGCCGCCCCTGGACGACGACGAGCAGTTCGACCTGTGGGCGGACGCCTTCCGGGACGTGGCCGACCTCGACGACGGCGAACTGCGGTCGCTCGTCGCGCAGTTCCGGCTGCCGCCGCACGTCGTGCGTTCCGCCGCCGCCACCGTACGGCGCGAACTGCCCCACGAGGACGAGCTGGACGCCGTGCAGCTCGCCTGGCGGGCCGGTCTGGACGAGGCCCGGATCGGCATGGACGAGCTGGGCCGCCGCATCGAGCCGCAGGCCGGCTGGGACGACCTGGTGCTGCACGAGCGGCAGACGAACGTCCTGCGGGAGATCGTCGCGCATGTGCGGCAGCGCGCCACCGTCCACCAGGACTGGGGCTTCGCGCGGACCCTGCGCCGCGGCCTCGGCGTCACCGCGCTGTTCGCGGGCGGCTCCGGCACGGGCAAGACGCTCGCCGCCGAGGTGATGGCGAAGGAGCTCGGCCTCGACCTGTTCGTCATCGACCTCTCCCAGGTCGTCAGCAAGTACATCGGCGAGACCGAGAAGAACCTCCGCCGTGTCTTCGACGCCGCCGAGGCGGGCGGTGCGCTGCTGCTGTTCGACGAGGCCGACGCCCTGTTCGGCAAGCGCAGCGAGGTCAAGGACAGTCACGACCGGTACGCCAACCTGGAGGTCAGCTATCTGCTCATGCGGATGGAGGCCTACCGCGGGCTCGCCATCCTGACCACCAACATGAAGAAGGCCCTCGACAACGCCTTCCTGCGACGCATCCGCTTCGTCGTCGACTTCCCCTTCCCGGCCGAGCACGAACGCGCCGAGATCTGGCGCCGCGTGCTGCCGCCGCAGGCTCCCGTCAAGGACCTCGACCCGCGGCTGCTCGCCCAGCTCACGGTGGCGGGCGGCTCGATCCGCAACATCGCCCTGTCCGGGGCGTTCCTGGCCGCCGAGGAGAGCGAGGCGCTGCAGATGCGGCACATGGCCGCGGCGGCCCGGACCGAGTACCTGAAGCTGGAGCGCTCCTTGACGCCGACGGAGGTTCGCGGATGGGTGTGAACCGGGACGGCAGCAACCGGAGCGCGGGCACGGGCCTGGTCCCCGACGGGAACCACGCGCCGAGCGCGATCCGGGTGGACATCGGCGAACTCGTCCTCGACGGCTTCCGCGTGGACCCGGACCGGGTCTCCGCCGCGTTCGAGCGTGAACTCGACCGGCTGGTCCGCGAACACGGCGTACCGCTGGCGGCCGACGGCGCCCTGACCGTGGACACGCTGACCGGACTGCCGCCGCTGCCCGCCGGGCTCTCCTCCCGCCGGCTCGGCCAGGAACTGGCACGCGCCGTGCACGCCGGGCTCTCCGGCCGCGGGGAGGTGACGCGATGAGCGCGTCACAGACCCAGGACTCCCGTTCCGGACAGTCCGCCGAGCAGCGCCGCCGCAAGCGACGGGAGAAGGCGGCCAAGGCCCGCGGCCCGGAGCCCAAGAACATCGTCAGCGGCGCCGGGCAGCCGCTGGACGCGGGCGTACGGCGGGACCTGGAGGAGCAGCTCGGGCACGACCTGAGCCGCGTACGACTGCACACCGGGCCGGAGGCAGGGCGGCTGACGGAGCTGCTCGGCGCGGACGCGGTCGCGGTCGGCCAGGACGTCTTCTTCCGCGAGGGCGCCTACCGCCCCGGCACGACGGACGGCCAACGCCTGCTGGTCCACGAGTTGTTGCACACCGTGCAGAACCCGCACGGCCTGGGCGCGCTGCGGGCCGGGCGCGAGCCCGGCGCGGTCAGCCTGCCCCAGCAGGCGATCGAGCAGGAGGCCGAGTCCGTCGCGCAGGCTCTCGCGCGCCCGGAGGCCGCGGGGAACGGCCGGTCCGCCCCGGGCACCCCGGAGCTGGAGACGGGGCAGACCACGCCTGGCTGGCTGCGGTACGCCACCGTGGACGCGGACCGGAACCGGCTGGAGCAGATCGATCCGGCGACCATGCTGGACCGCCTGGCGAACTCGGTCGTACGGTCGCTGCGCGCCGACCCGGAAGACCTCTCGAAGCGTACGCGGCAGCAACTGGGCCGGCTCCCCGAGGAGTTGCTCGACCGGGTCCTGGAGCGCCTGGAGGACAGGCTGCTCGGCTCGGAGCAGGACAAGGTGCTGGACCTCGTCGAGGAGATCGAGGCCGACGCGGCGCTCGGCGGTGACGCGGAGCGTCCGCCGCTCGACGCCCCGGCCGTCGAGCCCGACGCGGCGGAGGAGTTGCGGCAGGAGCGGGAGAGCGAGCAGCGCTCCGTCGAGGAGGAACAGGCTCGCCAAGAGCGGCCGGCCCTGGCGCCGGGACCGGAGAAGGACCGTGCCGAGGGGGAGAACGCCCCGGGCAGCACCCCGCGCAACGGCGGGACAGCGGAGAGCGGAAGCACACCGCAGGGCGGGGGAGCGCCCCGGGGGTGGCAGGAGCCTGGGGCGGCCGCGGGCCACGAGCGTGCGCCGGCCGCGTCGCAGGGGCAGCCGGGGGCGGCCGGGGGACCGGGTGCTGCCACGAGCGAGCCGGCCGGTGCCTCTGCCGGGGGCGCCGGGCAGGCGCGGGAGCAGAAGTCCGAGGGCTCCGGCGCGGGCGCCCGGGAGGACAAGCAGGACGGCGGCGGGAACAAGCACGGCGGCCAGGACAAGCAGGGCGCAAAGGACAAGGAGGAGGCCAGCCGGCAGGGCGCTGCCGCCGCGAACAAGGAGGAGTCCGCGGCCGAGAACCGCCCCGGAGCGGCCGAGCAGCCCACCGCGGGTCACAAGGTGCAGCAGGAGGACCAGGGCGGCAAGGAGAAGCCCGGGGGTCCGGCCACGGCGGCGGGAAGGGACACCGGGCTGCCCGGCAGGACGAGCAGGCTCGACGGCGTACGCAACCAGGATCTCGAAGGGCCCGAGGAGACCGCCGAGGACGACCCGTTCGGCTCGGGCAGCGAGTCGGAGGTGGACGTCGGCGGCGCCGAGAAGAGCGCCTGGGACGTCAAGCTGCAGCCGGATGACTTCCTGCCGGAGCAGGACCCGGACGTGTCCGGAGTGCCGACCGCGGACAAGCTCGACCCGTCCTCGTCCGGCGGGCAGTCCGCACCGTCGTTCCCCGCTCCCCCCGTGACCAGGGCCGACAAGGTGCAGGCCGAACGTGACGCGGAGGACGCCGAGGACGGGGCGGCCGGGCTCGAGCCCGAGGGGACCGATGCCGAGGCGCCCGCGGAGCCCGACCCGTCGGTGGAGACCGAGGGCGGCCCGGGGGACGGCCTCCTCGGCGGCCTGGAGGCGGAGCGGGACGGGGAGTCCCGGACCGGGCCCGGCGCACCGTCGAAGGACCCGAAGAGCGGAGACGACCCTAAGGCCGGGCCCGTCGCCGCGCAGAAGACGGTGCAGGAGGCCCCCGGGAACTCCGAGGGTGGCGGTGCTGAGAAGGAGGCAGCCGCCAAGGAGGCGGAGAACACCCCGGCCGCGGGCGACAAGGACCAGGGCGCGCAGGAGAAGCAGTCCCAGAAGGCGGCGGGCGGTACGGCGGCGGCGCCGGGGACCGCGGGCGAGGGCGAGCAGAAACAGCCGGGCGCCGCGTCCAAGGGCAGCGCCACCACCGGCCAGGCGCAGGCGGGCGCCGCCGGATCGGCGGGCGGCGAGGAGCAGGCGGCGGACGCCAAGTCGCCGTCCCCCGCACGCGGTACGCACGTCCCGGGCGGTTCCGGCGCCGACACCCCGGGCGGCGCGAGCAAGGAGGCGGCCGACGGGACGCAGAGCGGGTCGTCCGACGCGGGGCCGACGAGGAGCGAGGACGCGGCACCGGCGGCGTCGTCCGCGAAGGCAGCGGAGGCCCCCGCCCCCGCCCCTGCCGCACCTGTTTCGGCGCCGGCGCCGAAACAGGCCCCCGGCGAAGCCCCCAAGGACGCTCCGAAGGCCTCGAAGGAGGCGCCGGCGCCCGAGGCCGCGCCCGCGCCCAGGGCACCGCGCGGCGGAGGTGGTGGCGGTGCTGCCGGGGTTGGTGGCGGCAAGGGGTCCGCGTCCGGCAAGGGCAGGAAGAAGGACTCGGCACCGGCGCCGAACCTCTCCCAGGTCTCCCCGGAGGCCGGTCTGTCCACGGCGTCGAAGCTCAAGCCGCACACGGCACTTCAGGCGATGGGCGGCGTCGGTGGCGCGGTGGACCGCACGGTCGGCGACGAGCATCAGCAGCTCGCCGCGGCGCCGCCGACGATGCAGCGCCCGGCGGGCGCGCCGCAGACCCTGGAGGGCAAGCCGAAGGCCGACGCACCGGCGCGGTACTCACAGGACCCGGCGCGGAAGTCCGAGGCACCCAAGGACGAGAAGGCCGAGGTCACGGGCGAGAAGAAGCCCGAGGGCCAGATCGAGGCGGAGAAGGCCGAGGAGCCCGGCGGCTGGGACACCTTCAAGATGGCGCTGGGCTTCGTCGGCGCCAAGATCGTCAACGGGGTCACGAGCTTCTTCGGCGCCGACGAACCGGTGGTGGATCCGCAGGAGCTGGCCGCCAAGTTCGCCGGGCTGCCGACCAAGGACGAAGCCCTGAAGCAGGCCCAGGCCGGCAACGCGCCGGGCGTGGGGATGCAGGGCGCCGCCGAGCAGACGGCCGGCGAGCAGGGCGCCGCGGTCGACAGCAAGGGCCGGGAGACCGTCGCGACGGGCAAGGACGACGCCGCCCGCCCGATGGGGGAGAACCAGGTCTACCCCAACGCTCCCGAGGAGCAGTTGAAGGGGAAGGTCCCGGGGCAGCAGGGCGGCAAGGGCGGTGTGCCCGGGGGCGAGGGCGCGGGCACCGGCGCCGTGCCGGCCGAGGCGGCGTCCGAGGTGGCGGAGCACGACCGCGGCCCGGAGTTCCAACGGGCTTTCACCCACGGCCAGAAGGGCATGTCCGAGGGCCGCCAGGTCAAGGACAGGGACTTCCGCGACTCGCAGCAGAAGCACAAGCAGCAGGTCGACAGCGAGGTCGGCAAGAACACCGACGCCCAGGCGAGCGAGCGCGGGAAGACCCTCGACGAGGTCACCTCGCAGCGCGCCGACTGGCGCACCGAGCAGGACGAGGAGCTCAAGAAGCTCGGTACGAAGAAGACCGAGAAGCACGAGAAGGTACGCAAGGACGTCAAGGAGCGGGAGAAGAAGACCGACGACGACGTCGAGCAGGAGAAGAAGGACAGCGACAAGAAGATCCAGGACAAGGCCACCACGGCGGAGTCGGACGCGAAGAACAAGACCGACACGGCCGCCAAGGAGTCCGGCAACTGGGTCACGAAGGCCTTCGAATGGCTCAAAGAGAAGGTCATCGAGATCAAGAACGCGATCGTCCGGATCATCCGGGCGGCGCGTGACGCGGTCGTCGGCTTCATCAAGAACTTCAAGGAGAACGCCGAACGCTGGATCAACGAGGCCCGCGCGTTCATCGTCGACACGGTCAAGAACCTGATCAACGATCTGATCGAGTTCGCCAAGGCGATGGTCCGGGCCGTCATCGAACTGGCCAACCGCGTCAGGAAGTTCATCACCGACCTCATCGCGGCGGCGATCGCGTTCGTCACGAAGCTCGCGGCACAGCTGAAGCAGATCGTCTCCGACCTGCTGAACGCCATCGCGAAACTGCTGAGCGACATCCTGAACGTCCTCAAGAAGATGCTCATGGACGTCGTCAGGGCGGTCGTGGACGCCGTCAAGACGGTGCTCGACTACGCCTCGAAACTCCTGGCGGGGCTAGGCGAGTTCATGATGATCGCCGTCGACTTCCTCTCCGACCCGGGCGGCTGGCTGGGCGGCGCGAGGAACTCCGCCGTGGACGGTGCGAAGAACCACCTGTTCCGTGAGGTCCAGGCGGCGGTGAAGTCATGGTTCCAGTCCAAGATCGAAGAGATCATCGGCATCCCGAGGGCGATCCTCGACAAGCTGATCAAGGGTGGCTACACCCTGGAGAAGATCGTGAAGGAGACGTGGGACGCCATCGTCCCGCAGCTCCCCTTCATCATCGGCGAGATCGTCATCACCAAAGTCGTCGCCAAGCTGATCCCCGGCGCCGGCTGGGTCATGGCGGTCATCGACGCGATCCGCACGGCCATCGGTGCCCTGGGCGAGATCCTGCGCGCGATGGGCGCGGTCCTCGACTGGCTGAAGGCGGTCCGCCAGGGCGGCGCGGGCGTCCTCTTCGCCAAGGCGGTCGCGGCGGGCATCGTCGCCCTCCTCGAACTGGCCTACGAGGCGCTCCTGAGCGGCATCGGCAAGTACGTCGCGAAGGTCGGCCGCCGCCTGAAGGGTGTGGCGGCGAAGCTCGGCAAGCCGGACAGGGGCGGCGACAAGCCGAAGCCCGCCCGGGGCGACGACCCGAAGCCGGCCGACACGAAGCCGGCCCGGCCCGCTTCCACCGACACCTTGCCCAAGCCGGGCAAGGCCACGGGCCCCGGCACGAAGCCGAACGCGAAGCCGGAGCCGAAGGCCGATCCGAACAGGCCGACGAGGCAGGCGCCGGGCAGGAACAGGGGCCCCGGCAAGGACCAGGACACGACTGCGGGCAAGCCCAAGGACGACATTACCGGCGGTGACAAGAGGCCCACGGGCAAGGACGGGCCGGGCCGGCCCGCAACGGACAAGGACGCCCCGGGCAAGCCGGACACTCGCCCGACTCCGGCCCCGAAGCCGAAGCCGAAGCCCGAACCCAAGCCGAAGCCGAAGCCCGAGCCGGACGCGAAGCCGAAGCCCAAGGACGACGCCTCGGGCAAGCCCAGGGACGACAAGGACACGACCAGGCCGAAGGACGACGGCAAGACTCCCCCCAAGGACCAGGACCCGGCCAAGCCCACGTCGGACGAGCCCAAGTCGGACGAGCCCAAGCACAAGGGCGCCGACCGGGACCCGAAGAAGCCCGCGTCCAAGGGTGAGAAGGACGGCGGCAGGAAGCCGAAGCCCGAGGACCGGGACAAGGGGCCGAAGAAGCCGACGGACGGCAAGCCCAAGGAAAAGGGTCCGGCTGAGGAGAAGCAGAAAAAGAAGGACGAGCGCAAGAAGGAAGAGGACTCGAAAGAGTCCAAGGACGCCCGACTCGAGAAGATCGTCGCACGCCTTCGCCCCAAGCTCACCGGTGTCACTCAACGCGGTATCGGGAACCTGCCTCTGCGGGCACTGCTCAAGACGTTGCGCTCCTGGTACCGGCTCACCGCTCTCCAGCAGCAGAAGACCGGCGAGCAGGAGAAGATCACCGCTGTCCTGAACCCGCAGAAGGATGCGCGTGACCACCTCGAGCACGCTCGCAACATCATCGAGGGCAATGAGCCTGATTTCGCTCGAGCCATCGGTAGCCAGGCCAACAGGGTTGCCACCGACCCACGTGTCGCCGGACTGGCGGCCGCCGTCAACGCGGCCCAGGCCCAAGGGCAGAGCGCGCGGGATGCAGCGCGCAAGGCCGCACGTGAGCAAGGGGAACGGGACGGCCTTTCGGACAAGCAGATCAAGGATCGGGAGCGCCAGGCAGCTGCCACCGTCCCGCCGCGCCCGGCAGCCGCACCCATCGTCGAATCCGTGGCCATGCGGACGGGTGCTCGCCCCATTGGCTACGAGACCATCGACATGGCGGCGCGTTCCCACATGGCCGCCATCGTCGGGGAGCTGCACAGAGGAGCTCGCGGGAAGTCGAATCCGGCCAACACCCAGGTGCAGACAGGTCTGGGCAGTGGCCACTACCACCAGAAGCCTGCAAAGGCCGGGGGTACGCCGCGGGATGCCATTCCGCAAAAACTGCAGAAGCTTGAGGACGCCATCGTCCGGGACATGCAGGGCACCACGCTCAGCAGCACCCAGAAACACGCCACGGCAAGGGAACGGATACAGAAGGCATATTTCGAGATCCTGCAAGGCCGCATACCTTCGGACAAGTTCTTCCGTCAAGACCCCGAGGCTGTAAAGACCATCGCGGGCGCTGCGCGACTCATGGGCGTCGTGGAAGGTGGGCGACACATAACGGCGTCCCTCACCGGCATAATGGCGTGGAAGGCCTCCACGATTCCGGACGTAACCTGGGAGAACGTCGTAAACGACATGAACTACATGGCGCCCAAGGATGCCCCGAAATCGGCCGACTACATGTATGACCCTGAGCAGCTCGCCAGGGACCACTCGAAGAAGACGGAACCCGGACTGACGAGTCATGGCCGAAAGATAAACACCGCAACTCCGAAGATGCAGGCCAGGATGACCAGTCTGCTCATCCACAGCTTTGCCCAGTACAAGGCCGAAAACATTTACCTGGGTAAGCAGCAGCTCATCGACGAGTTCCCGGACTGGGTCCTGAAGAATTCCGTGCCGTATCTTTCACCCGAAGGCGGCCTCAAGGCTTCCAGCGCCCCAGGGCCCGGCTGGGTGCAGACGGGTGACGGTCTGTGGGTCCCGCAGTGATCTCGAACCAAGGAAGACAGGAAATGACTGACCTCGTTCGCCTCGTGCCCAGGATGCCCTTCGGCAGGGACGAGATGAAGCAACTCGCCGAGCGCTTGGGGTGGACCCTGCATGCTGTCCAGGAGGGGGAACCCGACGCGCCCGAGGGCGTGCCGTTCGAGATGATCTGGATTTCCGTCGACCAGAAGTCAGCGATTCACTGGATCGAGGACCATCTGCTGCAGGTGAACTACATCGGGATCACCGGGCCTTCTCGCGCGCACACGGAAGTACTGCTGCGCGACGTCTTGGACGTCCATTCTCCGAACTCCATGACCGACCTTTTCGACAGTGCGCGCGATGCTGATTCCCTTATGAACTCCGTGAGGATGCTCAGCATTCAATGTCAGGGGGACTACGACCCGCAGTTGTTCGCCCTGTTGCGTTGGGCAGTGAATGACCCGTCACCGATTGTTCGGCGAGTCACCCTGCTGGCCGCTTCCACGATCAGCTGGGCTGAAATCGATCCGCTCGTGCAGTACGTGCGCGACCACGACCTGGACGAGACGGTCCGCGCCGAAGCGGCTCAAGTGCTCGACATCATCCGAAGCCGTGCAACTCGCGCCGCGACCTCTGAGAAAACGGGGGGCGAAGAGTGACCCGCTACGCAGACATCCCCAAACCCATCCGCTCCGGCATAGTCCTCGTGGACCCCGAACGCGGCACCCCCCAACGCATCATCGTCCTCCAGTTCAACCCCGACACCCTGGAACGCAGCCTCTCGCCCCAGTCCGCAGGAGGCAGCGGTGACTCCGCAGGAGGCGGCAGTGGCAACGGGGACAGGAACGAGGCCCTCCGCCTGAAGGGCCCCGCGCAGGAGACCTGGAAGTTCACCGCCGAGATCGACGCCACCGACCAGTTCGAGATCGCCGCGCCCGACGGTATCCACCCCCAGCTCGCCGTGCTCGAAATGCTCGTGCAGCCGACTTCCGCGCAGCTCAGGGAAGCGAGCCGGCTGTCGAAGAAGGGGACCATCGAGATCAGTCCGATCGAGATGCCGCTGACCCTGTTCACCTGGGGCAGCAAGCGCGTCATGCCCGTGCGGCTGACCGAGCTGTCCATCAACGAGTCCGCCTTCGACGTCGACCTCAACCCCATCCGGGCCTCCCTGAGCATCGGCCTCAAGGTGCTGACCGTCAGCGATCTGCCGCTCGGCCACCCTGGCGCCGAGCTGTACTACGCGCACCTCGCGCAGAAGGAACGCCTCGCCGGCGCGGCACGCACCGCAGGACTCGGATCGCTGGGGCTCAGGCCCGGCGACATCACGGTGGGAAGGGGCTGAGTACCGGACATGGCCGGCATCGAACCGTACGAGAACGCACTCGACGCGATACCCGGGGCGCACCCGTACCCGCGCACCAGCCGCTACCACGACGCCGAGATCGGGGTGCACCGACAGCCCGACGGGACCGAAGTGCGCTACACCAAGCGCCGGTTGCTGCCGCCCCTCGAGGAGAGCGAGGACACGCAGGCTCATACCGTCCGCACGGGCGAGCGCCCCGACCTCCTCGCCCGGCGCTACTTCGGCGACCCCGGCCAGTGGTGGCGGATCGCCGACGCCAACCCCGTGCTGGACCCGCGCGAGCTGACCGCCGAACCGGGCAGCGAGGTCGACATCCCGCTCGCCGGGCACTTCCCGCGGGGGGACCGGCGTGGCTGAACTGCCCGTGGGCCGCGGCCCCGTTCACATCACGCTGCACATGGGACCGCAGCTGGTGCGTCCCGTGCCCGCCGAGGTGACCGAGGCCCTGCTGTCCGCCCAGATCACCGCCACCGCGGGTGAACGCAGCGGTTTCCAGCTGGCCTTCGACCTCACCAAGAACGGCCTGATCAACCGCACCCTGCTGCCCGAGGGCTTCTTCGATCCGAAGACGCGTCTCGTCGTGACCGTCACCGTGCGCGGCACGCCCGAGGTGCTGTTCGACGGCCTGATCGTCCGCCAGGAGGTCGGGGCCAGCAACCAGCCGGGCCACTCCACCCTGACCGTCACCGGAGAGGACCTGGCCCTCGTCATGGACCTGGAGGAGCGCACGGACCGGTACCCGAACATGCCGCCGTCGCAGCGCGTCCTCACCCTCCTGCGCCGCTACTCCGACTACGGCATCCGGCCCGACGTGTACACCGAGAAGGTCACTCAGCCCCCGCACCAGGACCTCCGCGTCCACTACCAGACGGGCACCGACCTCCAGTACATCAACGAGCTCGCCAGGGCGAACGGCTACACCTTCTACCTGGAGCCCGGCCCGACCCCAGGACAGTCCAGCGCACGCTGGGGACCCGAGGTCCGCCTCGGCATCCGTCAGCACGCCCTCAACGTCAACATGGACGCCCACTCCACCGTCGACCAGCTGACCTTCGCCTACGACGGGACGGCGCGGGAGGAACCGCAGGCCCGCTGGCAGGACCCGGGGACCCGGCAGTCGACCCTGCTGCCGCAACCGCCGATCAGCCCGCTGCGGCCGCCCCTCGGCAAGCGGCCCACCCCCGCCCTGAAGCGCAAGACGCTCTCCGGCACCGCCAAACAGCAGCGGGAGCAGGCCGAGGCGGAACTGCTCGCCCGGGCCGCCGTGTCCGCCGACGTCATCTCCGGTTCCGGCTCGCTCGACGTGAACCGGCACGGCTACATCCTCCAGCCGCGCCAACTGGTCGGCGTGCGCGGCTCGGGCCGTACGTACGACGGCGACTACTACGTCAAGTCCGTCACGCACACCCTGCGCCCGGGCTCCTTCCGGCAGAACTTCACGCTCTCCCGAGAGGGACTCGAAGCCCGCAGCGCCCACGTCAGGCCCTGATCCACCCCGAACCGAACATCACGACCAGGAGCAGTACACATGGCGGCATCCGGCAATCGCTACCTCGGCAAGTTCCGCGGCCGAGTCGTGGACAACAACGACCCGCTGCACATCGGCCGCATCACCGTCGAGGTCCCGGACGTCCTGGGCGACGAGCCGTCGACCTGGGCGCTGCCCTGTCTGCCGTTCACGGGGCCCGAGGCCGGGCAGTTCGTGGTGCCGTCGCCCGGGGCCGGGGTGTGGGTCGAGTTCGAGCAGGGCGACCCCAGCTTCCCGGTGTGGACGGGGTGCTGGTACGGGGAGCAGGCCGAGCTGCCGCCGGACGCCCGCCGGCTCGTCCAGCCGGCGTCCCAGGCCAAGCCCCTCGTGGTCCAGACACCCGAGGCGCACAAGATCGTGATGAGCGATCCCCCCGGCACCGACCAGGGGATCCTGCTCCAGGCCCAGGGCGGGGCGTACATCCGCATCACCAAGGAAGCCATCGTGATCTCCAACGGCCTGGGCGCGGAGATCACCCTGCGCGGCGACCAGGTCGACGTGAACGAGGGCCAGTTGACCGTCGCGTCCAAGCGATAGATACGGGGGAACGAAGAACGTGTCCGGAACATCCGGGAGTCTGCTGGACACCGCCGCCGTGATCGGCTGCCCGCACGGCGGGCGCGTCACGGCGGCCACCCCACCGGCCGGCGGCGTACGCGTCGCGGGCGCCGCCGTCGCCACCACCGCGCACAGCTACGTGGTCACCGGCTGCCCGCACACCGTCGACCGTGTGCCCGTGCCGTGCGTCACGGTCCGCTGGACCGCGGGCAGCAGCGGCATCACCGTCGACGGCGCGCCCGTGCTGCTCGACGTCTCCGCCGCCCAGTGCTTCACCGCGGCCTTCGTCCCGCAGGGGCCGCCCGTCGTCCAGGGCACGCAGCGAAAGGTCACCGTCCGATGAGTCCCACGAGCCGCGGCACACGCCCCCGCAGCGACATCGCCTTCCCGTTCCGCGCGGACCGCCGCGGACGCACCGCGCACGCCACCCACGGCGAACACGTCCACGACCTGATCGAGCAGTTGCTGTTCACCAGCCCCGGAGAGCGCGTGATGCGCCCCGACTTCGGCTGCGGGCTCCTCGACCTGGTGTTCACCCCCAACAGCCCGGAACTGATCAGCACGCTCGAACTCTCCGTGCAGGCCTCGCTCCAGAGCTGGCTCGGCGACCTCATCGACGTGGAGGCCCTCGACGTCGTCAGCGACGACCACGTCGTGCGCGTGTACCTGTCGTACGCCCTCCGCGCCACCGGCACCCGGCACGAGGACGTCTTCGAAGGGAGGGCCGCATGACCACCGGCACCACCACGTCCCGCCGGGCCCGTGTACGGGCCGCTCAACTCAACGGAGTCGACACCGTCGAGGCCGGCGACGACGGTCTGCTGCTCACCGTCACCTTCCTCGGCAAGGCCCCGCACGGCCTGGGCCCCGAGAACGTCCGCATCGACGGCGGCCGCCGCATCACCGGCATCACCGCCGTGGACGTCAGCGTCGAACGCGAGGAGGACCCCGAGCTCGACGACCGGCTCTACGTCACCCTCGACCAGGCCGGCGACACCTCCCGCTACCGGTTCTCCCTCGTCGAGACCGACCCGTACGGACGGCCCGGCACCGAGCCGTACCGCGGCTTCGACCAGCGCTACCACAGCGCCACGTTCTCCTTCCGGCCCGACCGCCCCACCCCCTTCGACTGCAAGGACGACGACCGGGCCGAGCCGGACTTCCCCGCCGCGCCCGTCATCGACTACACGGCCCGCGACTACGACACCATCCGCAAGCTGCTCCTGGACCGGCTCGCGCTCACCACCCCCGACTGGGTGGAGCGCAACCCCGCCGACCTGGGCACGACCCTCGTCGAGCTGCTCGCGTACACCGGCGACCAGATCAGCTACCAGCAGGACGCGGTCGCCACCGAGGCCTACCTCGACACCGCCCGCCGCCGCGTCTCCGTACGCCGCCACGTCCGGCTCATCGACTACGCGATGCACGACGGCTGCAACGCCCGCGCCTACGTCACCGTCCGCACCGCGGACGACCGGACGCTCGCCCCGGGCACCTTCCGCTTCGCCTCCGTCGACGTGCGCAGCCTCGACCCGCACGACCGCCCCGAGCCGGGCACCGTCATCGACGAGACCGAACTCGGCGACCTCGACGAGCGCGGCTCGGTGGAGGTGTTCGAACCGGTCGTCGCCACCGACCCGCTGGAGCTGCGGGTCGCGCACAACGCGATCCGGCTGTGGACGTGGGGCGGCGAGGTGTGCGCCCTGCCGCAGGGCGCCACCGCCGCGACCCTGCGGGACGCCTGGGTGGACCCCGAGACCTGCCGCGAGCGCCGTCTCGACCTCAAGCCCGGCGACGTCATCGTCCTGGAGGAGGTGAAGGGCCCGCGCACCGGCACCCCCGGCGACGCCGACCCCGCCCACCGCCAGGCCGTCCGTCTCACCTCCGTCACCCCCGGCCTCGACCGGATCGAGGACCAGCCGGTCCTGGAGGTCACCTGGGCCGCCGAGGACGCGCTGCGTTTCCCGCTCTGCCTCACCACACGCGGCGGACGCGACTGCCTGCCCGTCGAGGACGTCACGCTCGCCCGCGGCAACGTCGTCCTCGTCGACCACGGCCGGACGCTGACCGGGCTGCCCGAGACGGTCACCGTGCCGCCCGCGCCCGCCGTGACCGCCCCCTGCGACCCTCCGGCCTTCGGCTGCCGGGACACCGAGGAGGGCAACGCGCCCGCGCGCCTGATCAACTCCCTGACGGACAAGACGCAGTCGGGCCGGGCGCTCGTCCCCGACGACGTCCGGGAACTCTTCGAGGTCGTCGGCGAGCGCGCCACCGTCCGCGCCGGCCTCGGCCTGGAGAGCGCCGGGCAGCGGCACGAACAGGTCGTCCCCGGCACGGCGTACGCCCAGGCCGCCGCGCTGCGCACCCTGCTCGCCCAGTCCGTCTACCCCGGCATCGCGCCCCGCTTCCGCCCGGTCCTCGGCCGTACGCCCGTCACTCAGGCGGTGCCCTTCCCCGACCCCGGCACCGTCGCCGCCGGGCAGGCCGAGCGGATCGCGGCCGTCCCGGGCCGGATCCGGCAGCGGCTCGTCGAGCTGTGGCGCAGCGCCCGCGACCGGGACGGGCTCGGCGAGCAGGAGATCGCCGAACTCGCCGTGGTCTACGGCCTGACCGTGCTGGAACGCTTCGAACTACGCCGCCACCCGGTCCGCGCCCTGCGCGAACTGCTGTACCACAGCGACCAGTTGCTCGACACCAAACTGCGCCGCGTCGAGGTCCTCGCCGCCCGGGCCCGCGCGGGCACGGTCCTCGACGGGCACATCGCCTGGGAGATCGCGCACAGCTGGGGCCCGGCCTACGCGGCCGGCCTCCACCCCGAGGAGACCGTGCTGCGCGGCTCGGCGACCGCCGCCCTCGCCCAGGATCCGCGCCGGGCTCTGCCCGCCGTGCGCGTCCACGGCGACGACGAGACCTGGGTGCCGCGCCGTGACCTGCTCGACAGCGGACCGCGCGAGCGGCACTTCGTGGGCGAACTGGAGGACGACGGCCGCCTTGCCCTGCGGTTCGGCGACGGCCGGCACGGCGCCAGGCCCACGCCCGGTTCCCGTCTCACACTGCGCTACCGGCTCGGCGGCGGCACCGCCGGCAACGTCGGCGCCGAGGCCATCAACCACCTCGTCGTGCAAAGCGGTTGCGAAGCACCGGCCGTCGTCGTGCGCAACCCCCTGCCCGCAGCCGGCGGCACCCAGCCCGAACCCGTCGAGCAGGTACGCCAGCTGGCCCCGCTCGACCTGCGCCGCACCCGGCTGCGCGCCGTGACCGCCGAGGATTATGCGGCCCTCGCGGGTGAACTGCCGGGCGTGCAGCGCGCGGCGGCCGAACTCCGCTGGACGGGCAGCCTCCAGGAGGCGCACATCGCGATCGACGCCTACGGCACCGCCGCCCCGTCGCCGGACCTGCTCGACTCGGTCGCCCAGGTGCTGGAGACGTACCGGCGCATCGGCCACGACCTCGTCGTGGGCCCCGCCCGCCTGGTACCGCTCGACATCGCGCTGACCGTGTGCGCCCGGCCGGGCCACCAGCACGGGCAGATCCTGGCCGAGCTGTACCGCGTGCTCGGCAGCGGGCGGCTGCCGGGCGGACGGCTCGGCTTCTTCCACCCCGACGCGCTCACCTTCGGCGAACCGGTCCGGCTCAGCCGCCTGGTCGCCGTCGCCGCGGCAGTGCCCGGAGTGGAGAGCGTTGAGGTCACCCGGCTGCGGCGGCTGTACGGACAGGACCGAGGAGAGAGGGAGGACGGCGTGCTGCGGCTCGGCCCGCTGGAGATCGCCACCTGCGACAACGACCCGGACCGGCCGGAGAACGGCCTGCTGGCGATATCCCTGGGAGGTGCCCGATGACGGACCCGCACCCGGTCACCGCGACCGACGAGTGCGGCTGCGGCGGCGCCTGCCGCGGCGGCCACGACGAGCGCCTCGCGCCGGCCCCGTTGCACAACCCGCCCGGCCGCACCGCGCTGGACTACCGCGTCGGCGAGTACGGCTCCTTCCTGGCCGCCCAGCTCGACCGGCTCGCCTCACCCGCCTACCCGGCGCTGAACCGGCTCACCGTCCGCACCCCGGACGACCCGGCGATCGGCCTGCTCGACGCCACCGCCGTCCTCGGCGACCTGCTCACCTTCCACTCCGAGCGCATCGCCGACGAGGCCTACGTCCGCACCGCGAACGAGCACCGTTCCCTGGTGCTGCTCGGCCGGCTCGTCGGGCACCGGCCGCGCCCCGGCGTCGCCGCCGCCACGCACCTGGCGTACACCCTCGAACGCGACCCGCGTGCCGAGGCCCACAACGTGCTGATCCCGCGCGGAGCGCGCAGCCACAGCGTGCCCGCCTCCGCCGACGAGGAGTCGCTGACCTTCGAGACCAGCCGGGACCTGACGGCCCGCTGGGACTTCAACGAACTGAAGGTCCGCCGCCGCCGTCCCTCGCTCCTCACGCCGAAGGACCTCGAGAAGCGCTCGGAGCTCTTCGTCGAGGGCACCGCGCACTCCCTGCGGACCGGCGACCAGTTGCTGTTCGTCTTCGGGGAAGGCGCCGGCGGCGAGCGCAAGCTGCTGGCGGTGGCGGACACGCGCGTCGACCGGGACGACGACGTCACGGCGATCTCCCTGCCGAAGTCGGCGCCGCCGAGCCTGAAGGAACTCGTCGACGAGGTACGGCGCTGGACGGCTCCGCCTGCAGCCCCAGGCGAGCCCGGTGAGGAGCCTCCCACGCCGGAGGTCCCCAACCCGCGGCCTGTCAGCAGGCTCATCGAGGACCTCGAGGACCAGGTCCTGGAGCCCTTGCGTGACGACCTGGACGGCGTCAAGACCCCCGAGCGGCTCGCGGCCCGCCTCGCGGAACCCCTCGCCCGGCTCGGTGAGGCTCAGGTGCTGGCCGAGCCGTATGAGGACGTGGCGGAGTGGTTCGGGCAGTTGGAGGCGGTGTTGGCGGAACTCGCCGAGCGGGCACTGGAATTGGCTCCGGCGCAGACGGATGCGGTGGGTGCCTCGACGGGCCGTCGAGCGTCTGCGGCGCCGTCTGGGCTGGTCGCGCAGTTCCCCGCGCCCCTGGAGGGCGACTCGCGGGCTGCCGCTCTGGAAGCCCTGGGCGCCATACTTCCCGCCCTGCGCGCCACCGCCACCCGGGGCGCCACCACCGCCCGTCAGCTCCCCGGCACCGACACCGCCCGCCTCCTGTCCGTACTCAACCCCGGCCTCGGCAGCCTCTACCCGGCCTGGCGCACGGCCGCCGCCCCCGGCGCCCCGCAGCTCCTGCGCGAACTGCTCGCCCTGCGCGTCACCGCGGCCCCGTTCGGCGCCACGGCCCCGCTCAAGCCGGTCCAGGACGACCGCGGCCGGGTCGTCCGCACGGCTGACTGGCCGCTGACCGGAGCGGTGCTGGCGACCCTGCGCGTCGTGTACGACACGGCGGGCAGGACCCCGGTCCGGGCCGAGTTCCAGTATGTCGAGGGCAGCAGCTCCGACCAGCGCGCCGAGAACCTGCCCGTCACCCAGCCGGTCACCTTCACGCTCGGCCCCGGACAGGTCGAGCTGTCCGTGCGCTCCGGCCAGGACCGCGACCTCAGCTGGCTCAACCGGCGGCCCGCCGACTCCCAGGAGCCCGGCGTCACCGCCCGCCTCCACTCCGGCCTGCCCGAGCGCACCCTGTTCGTGTCCCGGCCCGACGACGAGGGCCTGATCCACGTCGGCGTCCACAACGGCACGTCCGAGCAGATCGCCCTCCGGCCGGGCGCCAGTGAGCAGTTCACGCACGGCGAGCACGAGGTCGGCCTCAGGTACACGGTGGGCGGCACCGAACCCAACGTCGAGATCGTCATCGCCACCAAGCCGGAGCCCGTCAACCGCCGCACGCTCCAGCTGGACACCGTGCACGAGGGCGTCACCGTCGGCAGCTGGGTGGCGATCCGGCGGCCCGCCAAGGGCTCCGAGGGGGGCGTCCCCGGCGATCCGAAGCTGGCGTTCGTCACCACCCAGGTGACGGCCGTGCGCACGGCCGCGTACACCAACTACGGCATCACCGGCCGCGGCACCGAACTCACCCTCGCCGACCCCTGGCTGGACGAGTTCGACGTGCTCCTGTCGCACATCCGCGACACCACCGTGCACGCGGCGGGCGAGCCCCTGCGCCTCGCCGACGAACCGCTCGGCGAGGACGTGCACGGCAACGAGATCGAACTCGCCGAGCTGTACGACGGGCTGCGCCCGGGCCGCACGCTCATCGTCGAGGGGGAACGCAGCGACATCCCGGGCACGGCGGGCGTCCGGGCCACCGAGGTGGTCACCGTCGCCGCCGCCGACCCCGCCGCGGACCCCCGGCTCCCCGGCGACCACGTCCACACCCGGCTCACCCTCACCGCCGACCTCGCCCACCGCTACCGCCGCGAGACGGTCCGCGTCCTCGGCAATGTGGTCGAGGCCACCCACGGCGAGAGTCGCGAGGAGGCCATCGGCAGCGGCGACTCGGACCGCGTCAACCAGACCTTCGCCCTCTGGCAGTCCCCGCTGACCTGGCTCGCCGACGACAACCCCCTCGGCGCCACCCCGGTGCTGGAGGTCCGGGTCGACGGTGTGCTGTGGCACGAGGTGGACAGCCTCGCCGGACGCGGCCCGACCGAGCGGGTCTACATCACCGGCTCCACCGCCGGCGGCCGGACCACGGTGACGTTCGGCGACGGTGTGCACGGCGCCCGGCTGCCCTCCGGCCACGAGAACGTCCGCGCCCGCTACCGCTTCGGCACCGGCAAGGCCGCGAACGTCCCAGCGGACCGCGTCACCCAGCCGCTCACCCGGCCCCTCGGCGTCACCGCGGTCACCAACCCGCGCCCCGCCACCGGCGGCGCGGACGCCGACGGCCCGGCCCTGACCCGCCGCACGGTCCCGCTGGCCGTCTCGGCCCTGGACCGGCTGGTCTCCGAGTCCGACTACGAGGACTTCGCCCGCTCCCGGGCCGGCATCGGCCGGGCCTCGGCGCGCGAACTCTTCGACGGGCGGCGGCGCGTACTGCACGTGACGGTCGCCGGCACCGACGACGTGCCCATCGCGCCCGACTCTGACACCCTGCGCGCCCTGCGCGGCGCCCTCACCGAGTACGGCGACGCCAGTCTCCCCGTCCGTGTGGACGGCCGCGAGCTGGTCCTGCTGCTGATCGCCGCCAAGGTGAAGGTGGCCCCCGACCACGCCTGGCAGACGGTCGAGCCGCGACTGCGGCAGGCCCTGCTGAACCGGCTCGGCTTCGAAGGCCGGGAGCTGGGCCGCCCCGCCCGCCTCTCCGAGGTCCTGGCCACCGCCCACACCGTGCCCGGCGTCGACTACGTGGACGTCGACGTCTTCACCGGCGTGCCCGCCTCCGCCACCCCGCAGGAGCTCACCGAACTGCTCACCCGGCCAGGCCCGCCCAGGGCCTCCGTCCCGGCGCACCCGGCGACGTACGACGAGAAGACCCACACGGTCCGCGCCGACAACGGCGAGACACTGTCGGAGATCTGCGCCCGCCACGGCGTCCCGCTCGCCGAACTGCTGCGCCTCAACCCCGACATCACCGACACCCGGCGCCTGCCCAGGGGCCGGTCGGTGTACGTCTTCCGCGGCATCCGCCCGGCCCAGCTCGCACTGCTGTCGCCCCGGGCCGCGGACACCCTGATTCTGACGGAGGTCAAGTGATGTCCCCGGACACCCAGTTGGAGACGCCGGCCCCGGTGGTGCCCAGGGAACCGGACGGGCTCGCCGAACTGCTGCCCCGCTGGCACCTGCTGCGCGACGCCGAGGAGGGCGAGCCGCTGCGCGCCCTGCTCGCGGTGATCGCCGAGCAGCTCGACCGCGTCCGCGACGGCGTCCAGCAGGGCTACGAGGACCTGTTCGTGGAGACGGCGGCCCCCTGGGTGCTGCCGTACCTCGGCGACCTGGTCGGCTACCGCACCCTGCCCGGCTACGAGCGCGTCCTGACGACCGGCCTGCACGGCGGCGGCCGGGCGGCCCTGGCCGAGGCGGTCGCCCCGCGCCGGGACGTGGCCGCCACGGTCGGCAACCGCCGCCGCAAGGGCACCCTGCACCTCCTGGAGGAACTGTCCGAGCGGGTCGCGGGCTGGCCCGCGCGGGCCGTCGAACTGTCCCGGCAGGTCGCCCACACCCAGCCGGTGAAGCTGTACGGCACCGGCCCGCACCGGGGCGAGCGCGGCCGCCTGGCCGACCTGCGCGACGGCGCCGAACTCGCCCTCGGCAGCGGCCCGTTCGCGAACTCGGCCCGTACGGTCGACGTCCGCCGCGCCGAGTCACGGCACCGGCAGGGCGGCTGGAGCCCGGCCGGCGTCGCGCTGTTCGTGTGGCGGCTGAAGGCGTACGCACTGACCCGGACCCCGGCCTACTGCATCGACCGGGCCCGCAACCTCTACACCTTCTCGATCCTCGGCAACGACACCCCGCTGGTCACCAAGCCGTTCCCGGAGCCCTCACCGGCGCACATCGCCACCGTCGACAACGTGCCGGCGTTCATCACCCGCCGCCTCCTGCACGACCGGCTGCTCGACTACTACGGCCCCGGCAAGAGCTTCGTGATCCGCCTCGACGGCGAGGACAACCCCGTACCGCCCTCGGACATCGTGGTCGCCGACCTGTCGGACTGGCGCTACCGACCCAAGCGGGGCCAGGTGGCGGTCGACCCCGAGCTGGGCAGGATGGCGTTCGGCTCGCGCTCCGCGCCCCGGCAGGGCGTGTGGGTGGACTACCACTACGCGTCCGCCGCCGACATGGGCGGCGGCGAGTACGAGCGCGACCGCGAACCGCGGCCGGACGCGGAGTTCTACCGGGTCGGGCCGGGGCAGCCGTACCGGCAGATCATGGACGCCTACCGGGCCTGGCAGCACGACCGCCGGGCCGACCGCACCGGGCCCGCCGGCATCATCGAGATCACGCACAGCGGCGCCTACCAGGAGCAGCTGGACTTCGACCTCGACCCGGGCGACCGGCTCGAACTGCGCGCGGCCGAGGGCACCCGCCCGGTCATCCGCCTGCTCGACTGGTACAGCAACCGCCCCGACGCCCTCAACATCCGTGCGGTGTCCGACGACTGCGCCCCGCACGAGCGGCCGCGGGTCGTGCTCGACGGGCTGCTCGTCGCCGGGCGCGGCATCAACGTGGCGGGGGCGATGGGAGCCGTCGTCGTACGGCACAGCACGCTCGCGCCCGGCTGGTCCCTGGAGCCCGAGTGCGAGCCGCACTCGCCGGAGGAGCCGAGCATCGTCCTGGACCGCACCACCGCCTGCCTCCAGATCGAGCACAGCATCCTCGGCACCATCGAGGTCATCGGCGACGAGGTGGGCGAGGACCCCCTCGACATCCACCTCCGCGACAGCGTCCTCGACGCCACCGCCGACGACCGCGAGGCCCTGTCCGCCCCGGACTGCCGCCACGCCCACGCCGTGCTGCACCTGCACCGCACCACCGTCATCGGCGAGATCCACACGCACGCGGTGCAGATCGCCGAGAACAGCGTCCTCACGGGCCGGCTGCACGTGGCCCGGCGCGGCATCGGCTGCCTGCGCCACTCCTACGTCCCCACCGGCTCGCGCACCCCCCGCCGCCACCGCTGCCCGGACACCAAGCCGTTGTTCACGTCGCTGCGCTACGGCACGCCCTGGTACGGCCTGCCGGCCGACCGCTGCCCCGAGGAGATCCGGCGCGGTGCGGACGACGGCGCCGAGATGGGCGCCTTCCACGACCTGTACCGGCCGCAGCGCGAGGACGGCCTGCGGGCCCGGCTCGCCGAGTACACGCCCGCGGGCACCGACGCCGGGATCTTCTTCGTGACGTGAGGCGCACACCCGCCACCGATCTTGTGAACCCGCACTTCTGAACCAGGGGGACACCCTTCATGCACGCAGACCTCTCCCGCTCCACGTTCCGCCCGGAGCGGCACTACTCCGCGGTCGTCGCCCAGCAGGGCCGCGTCCAGCTCGACGCGGACCTCAACGAACAGACCGCGATCCAGCTGCACCAGGCCCGCAGCCTCGCCGCCGACCTGATCGGACCGCACGGCGGGCCGCGCGACGCCGCCGGCTTCCGCATCGAGTACGTCGGCGGCAAGCACGAGATCGACACCCTCCTGATCCACGGCGGCCGTTACTACGTCGACGGCATCCTGTGCGACGCCGACCGCCCGGCGCCCGGGGTCCCCGTCGCCGACGAGGACGGCGAGGAGTCGGCGCCACAGCCGCCCGCGCACTGGACCTACTGGGACCAGCCCGACGGCTTCCGCGACCCGGAGAAGCCCGGCGACCGGCTGCCCTCGCCCGCCCAGACGCCGTTCGTCGTCTATCTGAACGTGTGGGAGCGCTCGGTCACCGCGGCCGAGGACCCCGCGCTGCGCGAGGTCGCCCTCGGCGCGGCCATGCCCGACACCGCCGCGCGCGTGAAGGTCGTCTGGCAGGTGCTGCCGCTGTCCCTGGCCGCGCTGGAGATCGAGGAGACCGACCCCTCCAAGGAGGTCGTCCGCGCCGCGTTCACCCGCTGGGCGCAGCGCCGGTCGGCCCCCTCGGCCCGGCTCGCCGCCCGCAGCGAGCGGCCCGACCACGCCGACGAGGACCCGTGCCTGGTCAAGCCCGACGCCCGCTACCGCGGTCCGGAGAACCAGCTGTACCGGGTGGAGGTGCACGAGGGCGGCGAGGCGAAGGACGCCACCTTCAAGTGGTCCCGCGAGAACGGCTCAGTCGTCTTCCCCGTCGACGAACTCGACGGCACCTGGGTGCAGTTGGCATCCCTCGGCCACGACGACAAGCTGGACCTGGACGTCGGCGACCACGTGGAGTTCGTCGACACCGCCTACGCCTCCCGCCTGGAGCCCCTGCCGCTGCTGCGGGTCGAGGAACTCGACCTGCCGGGCCGCCGCGTCCGCCTGTCCGCCGAACCCGCCCCGGGCGTCGGACGGCTCGCGCACCTGAACCCGTACCTGCGCCGCTGGGACCACCACGGCGGCCCGAAGCGCAAGGGCCGCACCACCGCCCTGCGCGGCGGCGCGGTCCCCGTCACCGAGGGGGAGTGGCTGCCCCTGGAGGACGGCGTCGAGGTGTACTTCGCCAAGGGCGGCGCCTACCGCACCGGCGACCACTGGATCGTCCCCGCCCGCACCGCCACCGGCAGCGTCGAGTGGCCCGTCGACGCGGCCCGGCGCCCCCTGCTGAGGGGACCCGCCGGCATCGCCCGGCACTTCGCCCCGCTGGCCCTGATCAAGGGCGAGGGCAGCGCCGTCGACCTGCGCCTGGCGTTCGGCCCGCTGGCGAGCAGCATGCCCCCCGCGGACGAGGCGACGCTCGCCGCCGAGGAGCAGGCCCACCGCGAGGAACTGGCCGCCGAGGACCCCTCCCACGGGCGGTCCCAGACCACAGCGGAGGCGGAAGCCGCCGTGGACGGAGACAACTGATGGCCAAGCCGCTGAGCGCGTCCAAGCTGGTGGAGATCCTCCGGGCCGAGGGCCTGACCGTCCACGAGGTCCGCAACTGGCGCACCCACAACCGCAACAGCAAGGGGCCCTGGGGTCCCGTGAACGGCGTGATGATCCACCACACCGTCACCTCCGGCACCGCCGCCTCCGTCGACATCTGCTACGACGGCTACTCCAGCCTGCCCGGCCCGCTCTGCCACGGCGTCATCGACAAGAAGGGCCATGTCCACCTGGTCGGCAACGGCCGCGCCAACCACGCGGGCCTCGGCGACAGCGACGTCCTGCGCGCCGTGATCAACGAGTCGAAGCTGCCGCACGACAACGAGGCCGACACCGACGGCAACCGGCACTTCTACGGCTTCGAGTGCATCAACCTCGGCAACGGCAAGGACCCCTGGCCAAAGGCGCAGATGGAAGCCATCGAGAAGGTGGCCGCGGCGATCTGCCGCCACCACGGCTGGTCCGAGCGCTCCGTCATCGGCCACAAGGAGTGGCAGCCGGGCAAGGTGGACCCGCGCGGTTTCACCATGGACAGCATGCGGTCGCGCATAGCCCGGCGGCTGAAGCGCGGCGGCGGGGGCGGTGCCGAGCCGGACCCCGATCCGAAGCCGGCGCCCAAGCCGTCCTACGAGCCGTTCCCCGGCGCCGCGTTCTTCCACGTCGGGCAGCGCTCCCCGATCATCACGGCGATGGGCCGCCGCCTGGTCGCCGAGGGGTGCAGCCGCTACGAGGAGGGGCCGAGCCCCGACTGGACCGAGTCCGACCGCCGGTCCTACGCGCTCTGGCAGCAGAAGCAGGGCTTCTCCGGCAAGGACGCCGACGGCATCCCCGGCAAGCTCACCTGGGACCGGCTGAAGGTGCCGAAGTCCACGTGACCGGATGCGCCCCTCCGCTCGGGAGGGGCGCCCGCCCGTCACCAGCGGGGGAGCCTCAGCTCGTACTCCGGCCGGAACCGCCGCATGTAGCCGGTGTCGTCCCTGCTGCGCATCCCGGAGTCGACGTAACGCCGGTGCAGCTGCTCCAGCTTGTCGTGGTCGAGCTCGACACCCAGCCCCGGCCCGGTCGGCACCCGGACCTCCCCGTCGCGCAACTCCAGTACACCGGGGACGATCACGTCGTCCGCCGAGTTCCACGGGTAGTGCGTGTCGCAGGAGTGGTCCAGGTTCGGGATGGCCGCGGCGACATGGGTCATCGCGGCGAGGCTGATGCCCAGGTGCGAGTTGGAGTGCATCGACAGGGCGATCCCGAACGCCTCGCACACGGCGGCCAGTTCCCGGGTGCGGCGCAGCCCGCCCCAGTAGTGGTGGTCGGTGAGCAGGACCTGGATCGCGTTCTGCTCGATCGCCGGCTTCAGGTGGTCCCAGGCGATCACGCACATGTTCGTCGCGAGCGGCAGGGGCGACTCCTTCGCCACCTCCGCCATGCCGCCGATGCCCTTGGTCGGGTCCTCCAGGTACTCGAGGACGCCGTCGAGTTCCCGGGCGACGTACGTCGACGTCTCCACCGTCCAAGCCACGTTCGGGTCCAGCCGCAGCGGCTGCCCGGGGAAGGCCTCCGCCAGTGCCCGGATCGCGGCGATCTCCTCGTCGGGCGGGAACACGCCGCCCTTGAGCTTGAACGACCTGAATCCGTACCGCTCCTGCATCAGCCGGGCCTGCTCGACGATCCCGGCCGGGTCGAGGGCCTCGCCCCAGTCGTCGCCGATCGCCGGACGGCCGTCGAGAGCGGGATGCTCGGCCCACTTGTAGAAGAGGTACGCGGCGAACGGCACCGCGTCGCGGACCCTGCCGCCCAGCAGATCGCTGACCGGACGGCCGAGCAGCTTGCCCTGCGCGTCGAGGCAGGCCACCTCCACCGCCGACGTGGTCCAGCCGCGCTCGTGGGAGCTGGGCACGGTCTGCAGCAGGGCCGCGTCGATCGCGGCGGCGACGGTGGTGGTGTCGAAGACGTCCATCCCGGCGACCACCTTCGCCGCGGCCTGAAGCCGCTCCAGCCGGGCGGTGCCGCCGGGGGACTCGCCGAGCCCCACCGTGCCGTCCTCCAGGACGAGTTGCAGGATGATCCGCAAGGCGAGCGGCTCGTGCACGCCGTTGGAGTTGAGCAGCGGCGGGTCGCCGAAGGCGATCGGGGTGACGATCAGCTCCCGGATGCGCGTGTGGCTCATGCGCCGACGACCTCCAGACCACGGTCGATGAGTTTGGACAGCCGGGCGATGTGCTCCGCCGTCGGATCCAGCAGCGGAGCCCGTACGCCTCCGACGTCCAGGCCGCGCAGCGTCACCCCGGCCTTGACGAGCGACACGGCGTACCCGGGAACCTCGTCGCGCAGGGCGACCAGCGGGCCGTAGAACTCGTCGAGGAGCCGGGAGACCAGCGGCTCGTCGCCCTCGGCCAGGGCCCGGTGGAAGGCCAGGGCGATCTCCGGGGCGAAGGCGAACACCGCCGAGGAGTACAGGTCGACGCCGATGTCCCGGTAGGCGGGCGCGGTCATCTCGGCGGTGGGCAGGCCGTTGAAGAACTGGAAGTCCTCCGTGCCCGGCACGGCACGCACCGCGCGGACGACGCGGTGCATCCGTTCGATGTCCCCGACGCCGTCCTTGAGTCCGACGACCCCGGGCAGGGCGGCGATCTCGGCGGCCGTGTCCGCGGTGAGCCGGGCGGTACCCCGCTGGTAGAAGACGACGGGCAGATGGGTGGCCGCGGTGACCTCCCGGACGTAGCGCAGCAGGCCCTGCTGCGGGGCGCCGACCAGGTAGGGCGGCAGCAGCAGGATGCCGTCGGCGCCGGCGCGTTCGACGCGGGCGGCCTGGTCCCGGGCGACCGGCACAGGACCGCCGGCGGCGGCGAAGACCGGGACGCGTCCGGCCGTGGTCCGCACAGCCACCCTGGTGGCCCGCTCGATCTCATCGGCCGACAGGGCGTGGAACTCGCCGGTGCCACAGGCGACGAACACACCTCCCGCGCCCGCGGTGACACCCGACTCGATGTGCTGGGCGAGCCGTTCCTCGTCCAGTGAGCCGTCCGCCGCGAACGGCGTGACCGGGAAGAACAGCACTCCGTGGAACTTCATGTCTCCCTCATACGTGGGGGGTGGGTGGTCAGCCCTTGGTGGCACCGGCGGCGATGCCGGTGACCAGCGAGCGCTGGAGGAGCAGATAGACGATCAGGCTGGGGACGAGGGCGATCACCGCACCGGCCAGCACCACCCCCGAGCCGACCTCGGGGTCGGTGCGCAGGATGGACAGGGCGACGGTGACCGTGTAGTCGGTGGGGTCCTTGGCGGCGATCAGGGGCAGCAGGTACTGGTCCCAGATCATGATGAAACCGAGCACCCCGGCCACCCCGAGCGCGGGCTTGCACAGCGGCAGGATGACCTGCCACAGCATCCGCAGCTCACCGACGCCGTCGATCCGGGCGGCCTCCTCGATCTCGGCGGGGATGTCCTTCATGAACTCGGTGAGCACCATCACCGAGAAGCCCCAGGCACCGAGCGGCAGGATGACGCCCCAGACGGTGCCCTTCAGATCGAGGCCGACCACGGGCACATGGCCGAGGACCAGCGACAGCGGGATGGCGATGACCTCCTCCGGGAGCATCATCGTCAGCATGAACAGGGTCAGGATCAGCGCCTGCCCGCGGAACTTGTGCCGGGCCAGCGCGTACGCGGCGAGCGTGCAGACGACGAGCTGGAGCAGCAGTCCGCCGCCCGCGATGACCAGGGAGTTGCCGAAGTAGTCCCAGATGCCGCGCTCTCCCGCCACCTGGAAGTTCAGCAGGGTCGGGCGGTGGGGGAGGAACGACAGGGTGGAGCCGCTGGCCTTCTCGCTGAACGAACCGGAGAAGACGGTCAGGAACGGCGCCGCGAAGACGCCCAGGGCGAGTGCGCAGAGCAGGACGCGCAGCGCCCAGGCGGGGCCCGGCCGGTCGCTCCAGCCGAGGGCGGTGTCGAAACGGGCGGGGGTGGTGCGCTGCTTCCCGGCGGACTTCCCCGCGGGCGAGGCGGTCACCGGGGTCCGGACGGGATCGATGGCGGGCGCGCTCATCTCACGTCTCCCCTCTTGCGGAAGTAGTTGACCGTGACGGTGAGCAGCAGCGTCACGCACAGCAGGAGCACGGAGGCGGCCGAGGCGCCGCCGATGTCGTTGCGGGAGAAGCCGAGGGTGTAGGCGCGGGTCATCCAGACGTCGGTGGACCCGGCCGGGCCGCCGCCGGTGAGGACGTACACCTCGGTGAAGACGCGCAGTCCGCGGATGGCGGCGAGGGTGAGGACGATGCCGAGGGCCGGGCGGATGGCGGGCAGGGTGATGTGCCGCAGTCGCTGCCACAGCGAGACCCCGTCCATCGCGGCGGCCTCGTACAGCGAGCGGTCCACACCCGCCAGTCCCGCGAGGATGATCACCATGTTGTAGGGGGCGAGCATCCAGATGCCCATGGCCATGGTCGCCCACAGCGCCGTGTCGGGGTTGTCGAGGTAGGGCACGGGCCCCAGGCCGAGGAGCCCGAGACCGCTGTTGATGAGGCCGTCGGAGGTCGGGTAGTACATCAGCCGCCACATCTCGCCGACCACCGCGGTGGCGGTGACGACGGGCAGGAAGACGGCGGTACGGATGATCCTCAGCGAGCGGGCCTGACCTTCGAGCAGCAGGGCCAGCAGGAAGCCGGCGACGATGCCGCCGAGGGACATGCCGATGCCCAGGACCAGCGTGTGGCTGATCGCGTCCTGGAACCGGTGGTCGGTCAGGACCCGTGTGTAGTTGTCGAGGCCGACCCACTTGTCACCGAGGAAGGGCCGCACGTCGAAGAAGCTGAGCCAGACGCCCTTGCCCATGGGGAGGAACTTGAAGACCAGGGCGAGCAGCAGACCCGGCGCGAGGAACAGCCAGGGAAGTACGGACTTCTTGCCGAGGAACCGGGCTCTGCGTGGCCCGGGCGTCGTCACGGTCGCGGTCATTTCAACAGGTCCTGGTCCTTGAGGTCACCGGCGAGGGTGTCGTTGAGTTCCTTGAGGCCGGCCTTGACGTCACTGCCGCAGTACGTGAAGAGCGCGTTGAGTGCGTCGGCGGTGTCCTGCTTGATCGGTGCGAAGTCGGGGGCGTTGGGGAACTGCACGGAGGCCGTCTCGTACGCCTTCTGCACCACGCTCCAGCGCGGATCGTCGCGCACCTTCGCCGCGTCCAGCGTGGAGTTGACGGGGATGCGCACGACGGGCTGGTGGTCGCCGGTCATGGCGAGCTCCTGGCCCTCGGGAGAGATCAGGAAGGCCGCGAGGGTCTGCTCCAGCCTGGCCTTGCCGGTCTTCGCGCCGAAGTAGATGTTCTCGCCGTCGGCGAGCACGTCGTTGTTGCCGGCCGGGCCCGACGGCGCGGGCAGGACCTCGTACTTGTCCTTGCCGAGCGCCTTGTCGAAGGTGGAGATGTTGTACGGGCCGGTGAGGTACATCCCGGCGTTGCCGTCCTGGAAGTTGGTGGTGTTGGCGGTGACGGAGGTGAGGGCGCTGGGCTGTATGACACCGTTGTCACCGCAGAAGAGGTTGTCCTTCATCCAGGTGACGGTGCGCAGGGCGGCCGCCGAGTCCATGGCGGGCCGGTAGCCCGTGCCGTCCTTCTCGATGATCCGCACGCCGCCCTGCCACAGCCAGCTGGCGCCCCACCAGGCGACATAGCCGTTCTGCGCGCTGCCGGGCACGACCATGCCGTACGTGTCCTTCTTGCCGTCCCCGTCCGGGTCGCGGGTGGCGAAGGCCTTGGCGAGGGCGAGTGTGTCCTGCCAGGTCTTCGGCTGCGGCAGGCCGAGCTTCTCGCGCCAGTCCTTGCGGACGAACAGCGTCATGGCCTGACGGGAGTAGGGGATGCCGTAGTGCCTGCCGTCGCGGCCCACGGTGGACGACCAGGACTGGGCGGTGATCTCGTCGTGTCCGGCGATCGAGGCCGGGGTGATGGGCTTGAGCAGCCCCTGGGCCTGGTAACTGCCCATCAGCGCAGTGTCGTTGATCATGACGTCCGGCAGGTCCTTGGTGGACGCCCGGCTCTGCAGCTGCTGGTCGAAGTTCATGACCGGCTGGTAATCGATCTTGATACCGGTCTTCTTGGTGAAGGCGGCGAACACCCGCTCGTAGGTCTGGGCGGACTCCGGATCGCTCCGGGTCCACACCTCCAGCGTGTTCGGATCACCGGCCCGGGCGCTGCCGGAACCGGAGCCGCAGGCGGCCGTTCCGAACAGGAGACCCGAGACGGCGAGCGCGGCGGCCAGGCGTCGGCGATCCCGCATGGATGGTTCTCCGTTCATATTCGTGAACCAACTTCACGAATCTAAATGATCGGCCAAGCTAGGATCGTTTCATCACCCTGTCAATACATGGCTGAAATGTTTCACCGAGGTCACACGAGGCCACACGAGGCCGTGCGCCGGCCCGGAGAACGACAGCGGCCCCAACCGGATGGACCGGTTGGGGCCGTCTGAGAGAAGGGCCGAGGTCAGCCGCGGTGCTCGGCGCGCTCGGCGTTCTTCTTCTTGATGCGGGCCGCCTCCTTGCGGACCTCCGCCTGCGTTGCGCGCTCCCGCTCCAGCCAGGCGGGGTTCTCCTGCTTCAGCGTCTCGATCTGCTCGGTGGTGAGGGGCTCGGTGAGGCCGCCGCGGGCGAGACCCGCGATGGAGACGCCGAGCTTCGCCGCGACCACCGGGCGAGGGTGCGGGCCGTTGCTCCGCAGGTCCTGAAGCCACTGCGGCGGGTTCGCCTGGAGCTCGTTCAGCTCGGCGCGCGAGACGACACCCTCCCGGAACTCTGCGGGTGTGGCCTCGAGGTACACACCCAGCTTCTTCGCCGCGGTCGCGGGCTTCATGGTCTGGGTGCTCTGGTGCGACGTCATGGCACCCAGCGTATCGAGCGTGTGCACGACCCCCGACCACGGCCGGTAACCTGGCCAGGTGACAGGCTCGGATGAATCTCCCTCGTTCCGGCTCGTGTACGTCCCCGGGGTGATGCCCGACAAGTGGGTGCGCATCTGGAACGAGCGGCAGCCCGATGTCCCGCTGGCCCTGACGCAGGTGCCGGCCGCCGCTGCGGCCGGGCGGCTGCTGGGCGGGGACGCCGACGCGGGCCTCGTGCGCCTCCCCGTCGACCGTACGGTGTTCAGCGCGATCCCCCTCTACACCGAGCAGACGGTCGTCGTCGTGCCCGCGGACCACCTGGTCACGGCGGTCGACGAGGTGTCCCCCGAGGACCTGTCCGACGACATCGTGCTGCACCCTCTCGACGACGTCCTCGACTGGGAGGACATGCCCGGGCGGCCCGCCCTCGAACGCCCCGCGACCACGGCCGACGCCGTCGAACTGGTCGCGGCGGGGATCGGCGTGCTCATCGTCCCCCTGTCGCTCGCCCGCCTCCACCACCGCAAGGACCTCACCCACCGTCCCCTCGGGGACGCCCCCGAGTCGAGCGTGGCGCTCGTCTGGCCCGAGGACGCGACGACGGACCTGGTGGAGGACTTCATCGGCATCGTCCGCGGACGCACGGTCAACAGCACCCGCGGCCGCCGGCAGCCTTCGGCGCAGGAGAAGCCCAAGCGGGACGACCACCGCAAGCAGCCGGCCAGGCCGTCGGGCGCGAATCGCCGCGGGTCCTCCACCGCCACCCCCAAGGGCGGCAAGGGCGGCGCCAAGCGGGGCAAGCCCCGCCGGCGCTCCTAGGAGACCCTCCTGCCACGCGGTTCCCGGGCCTCGCTCACCCGGCCGACGGCGACGGCTGGATTGCGTTCGGAGCCTCCGTGCGCAGGTCCTCCAGCCCCTTGGGGATGTTCAGCGTCAGCACCGGCGCGCCCGGCTGCGGGGGCGGCGGCGTGGTCTGGTCCTCCGGCATCTTGGGCGGGCTCGTCTGCTGGAGGTTGACCTGCTCGTGATTGACCAGGCCGGTCTTCTCCAGGATCGTGATGTGGTCCAGCACCGTGGAGTTGGCCTGGTCGGCGAGCTGACGCACCAGCGTGTTCCGTGTGTTGGCACGGATCTTGGCGATCGTCGAGAAGATCTGGCCGTGGGTGACCCGCATGATGCTCACCGCGGTCGAGTCGAACTCCTGGCCCTGGGCGCCCTCCACCGTCGCCACGAACTGCTGCTGCTGGGGCGACGCCTGGTTCGGCAGCGTGATGCCCAGCTCCGGGGCGACCTTGCGGCAGGCGGCGTCCAGCCGCCCGTGTCCGACGACGAGGTGCTCGCCGGCCTCCTTCATCGCGGCCGACCCTCCGCGCTGCATCACCAGCAGACCCAGCGGATGCTCCCACAGCCCGGCCGCGCGCACCTTCACCACGAAGTCGCGGTCCGCCTCGGTCAGCGGACCGTACTGGGTGTTGGCGATGATGCGGTCCTGGCCGGAAGCCGTGTTCTGCACGCCCAGCATGCTCGGGTAGGCGAGCGCGGTGAGCGTCAGGATCATCGCACCGCCCACGAACGCGGTTCCTGCCGTGCTGCGCGAGATGCGCATCGTGCCTCCTGGGATATGAACGGCCCAACGCCAGGAGGTACGTATGCCAGGGGCGAAACAATCACCGCTGACGCAAAGAATTTGGTGAACCGACCGGGCCCGGTGCCGAGTGCGGCACGGCACCGGACCCGGTCGGAAGGGCTCAGGGCCGGTACGAGGCCGTGCCCGCCGTGCTCACCACCTTGTCGCCGTCGGCCCTGCTCAGCAGCCCGGCCGCCACCCACGCGTCCACCGTGGAACGCACCCGCGCCACCAGCGCCCCCTTGTTGCGGAACGGGGCCCCGGCCCACACCTCGTCCAGCAGCGTGGTGCCGTCGGCCTTCGCCGGGTTGGCCACGCCCGAGTCCCGGCCGCCGAAGACGACCTTCGGCTCCGAGCGCCGGAAGTAGGCGTGCGTCGGATCCTCCGTCCCCTCGAAGAACGGCGCCCACTCCGTCCCGTCCAGCGTGAAGTGCAGTGGCTCGCCCGGAACCGGCGTGAGGGAGTGCGAGAGGTCGCCGGACAGTCCGGCATCGCGGTACAGCCCGACCTTCAGGTACTCCGTGGCGGCGTCGCGTGCGACCAGGTTGACCGGGCCGTGGAAGAGGGTCTGCAGGGACGGGTCGTCGAGGGCCTTCTCCACCCGCGTCCGGAACGGCATGGCGATCCGGACGGTATCGCCGGCCCGCCAGGTCCGGGACACCTCGAAGTAGTTCCCGGGCTTCGGAGTCCCGGACACCGCCCGCCCGTTGACGGTCACCCGGAACCCTGCGGTCGCCCACGACGGCACGCGCAGCCGCAGCGTGAAGGAGGCCCGGCCGCCCCCGAAGGCCAGCGTGCTGCCCTGCTCCTCGGGGAAGCCGGTGGTCTGCGTGACCGTGACGCCCTTCTCGGCCCAGGTCAGCGTGGACGGGCTGTACAGGTTGACGTACAGGGCGCTGCCGTCGGCCTTCGCGAAGTACACCGAGTCCTGGTACTTCGTGGCGCTCTCCATGCCGGTGCCCTCGCAGCAGGTCGTGCCCTGCTTGGGCGTGTAGTCCCGGACGTGACCGGGCGTCAGCCCGATGAAGTACGTGACGAGCGGCTTCTCCGCATCCGGCTTGTCCTGCTTCGAACCGAGCACCTGGTTGTACAGGGCCCGCTCGTAGTAGTCCATGTACTTCGGGTCCTGCTCGTGGAAGAACAGGGTCCGGCTCAGCTTGAGCATGTTGTACGCGCAGCACGTCTCCGCGGTGGTCGCGCTGATCGTGCCCGCGATCACGTCCCGGGCCTTCCAGAACTCCTGGGTACTGGTGCCGCCGATGCCGTACATGCGGTGGGGCACGACCATGTCCCAGAAGTTCTTCGCCGACGTGAGGTAGCGCTCCTCGCCCGTCTCGTCGTAGAGCCGAACGTACCCGGTGAAGATCGGGATGTGCTGGTTGGCGTGCAGTCCGTCGAGGATGTCGGTGTTCGCCGCGCACGCGTCGATCAGCCGGTCCAGGTCGAACAGCTGGGCCAGCGCGAGGTGTTCGGCCTTGCCGGTGATCGTGTGCAGGTCGCAGACCGCCTCGACGATGCCGCCGAACTCGCCACTGGAGAAGATCCCCCACATGCGCTGGAGCGTGGACTCCGGCAGCTTGGACAGCCGGGAGTGCATCCAGTCGCACATGCCGGACGCCAGGTCGAGGGCCCGGTCGTCGTCCGTGGCGCCGTACGCGTCGAGCAGCCCCCTGAGGATCTTGTGCGCGGTGTAGTACGGCGCCCACACCTTGGTGTAGTCGGAGGTGGTCCGCGACTCCAGGTCGATGAACTGCGTCTCCGGGTAGGCCGCGAGGAACCCGGGGTGGCTGGGCCCGCCCCAGGTGCGGCGCAGGGTGGCGGTCAGGTTCCGGCCGGAGACGTCCGTGAACGTCCCGCCGGCCGTCTCGTCGAAGGCGTACGACGCGAGATCGCCCCGGCCCGTCGAGGCGTCGGCGGCCCGGCGGCTCTGCAACTCGGTGATCTCGGCGGCGGTCAGCGCCCGCGAGAACACGTTGAACTCCTCGTAGGCTCCCGCGAAGACCGGGTCGGCGGAGTAGTTCGAGCGGCCCAGCCAGTTGTTCTTCAGCGCGCCGAGGGCCGCCGGGGTGAGGCTCATCGCGGTGTTGCGCGCGACGGCGGTGCCGTTGACGTAGAGAGCGCCGGTGCCGCCCGCGATCGTGACCGCCAGGTGGCTCCACTGGTTCAGCGGCAGCGCGGCCGTGCCGTCGAGACCCTGCTCGCCGCCGGCGCCCGACGTGGTGATGGCGAAGCGCGGCACTCCGGCCTGGTTGCGGGCGGCCAGGTACAGGTAGCGGGTGGTGTCGTCGCCGAAGTCGAAGACCCGGGTCCAGTTGGCGTCGTGCGTGGGCCGCACCCAGACGGAGAGGGTGATCGCCGAGGCCCCGCCGAGTACGTCCGCCGGAAGATCCACGTACTGGTAGGAGCCACGCACCTGATCCGCGGCGGTCCCGAACTTCCCGGGAACGCTCAGCACCGCCGGGTCCCGCCGCAGCGCCGCGCGCACCTCGGTCAGCGCCCCCACCATGGTGCCTATCCGGTCGGCGAACACCCGCTCCTTCGTACCGCGGTACGCCTGCGCCAGCATCGTCAGGAAGTGGCCGGTGTAGTGACCCCGCAGGTTGCCGTTGGCCTCACCGTCCAGCCCCTCCCAACCGCCGGGGGCGACCGCACCGCCGGTGGGGAGACCGGCGTTGGCGCGGAACACCTGGAGCAGCCGGTTCACGTCGTAGCCGCGGGCGTGATCGAGCATCAACCGCCGCTTTTCGGCGAACAGCCCGGGCCTGAGAGCCACGTCTTCGAGGGCGAACGGCTGGACGGTCCAGGCGGACGGGGCGGCGGCCACGGCTGTTGCCTCCTGAACGGTGGCCGCGGCTCGGCCGGTCGTGGTGAGGGAGACCGCGGGAGTCGACGCCGCCAGTGCCGCGGCCTGGAGAAGGGATCGTCTGGAGAGGGGCGGGGCCATGTGCTCCTCCACGAAGGGGCATGGTTCGAGATTGCGAACGACGTGCGGGGGGTCGGCCAGACGTTATGCGTGGGGTGAGGAGGCGTCAACGGTGTGGACGGGATTGGTGCTCAGGGGTCGGCGCGGGGCACGCGGGCCAGGGCGGCTCTGATGGTCTCGGCGGGGTCGGGGACGGGGATGCCGAGGTCGTTGAGCAGGGAGACGATCTGCCGGAGGCCGGTGCGCTTGCGGAGGGCCGTCCGGTGCAGGTACTGGAGCGGGAAGTCCTCGACCGCGGGCACCTCGCCTTCGTCGAGCTCGTCCGCGCGGATGAGTCTGCGCGCCTCGCTGAACGAGAGGCCACGGGGGAGACCGTCGTGCGAGGTGGCGATGTTGCAGGCGCGCAGGCGCTTCGCGATCGTCGCGGGCTGGGCTCCCAGCTCCCGTGAGGCCATGAGGATCTGGGCGAACGGCACGGCCTCGTCCGTGCGGGTGAACCACCAGTTGAACGGGCCGCTCTCGCACAGCAGTTCCCGGTCCAGTGAGGTGGGCCGGCGCGGCACCTCCAGGGCGATGTCGAACCCGTAGCTGCGCATGCGGCGGATCTTGAGGCGGAGACCGTCGAGGTCCTGGACACTGCTGAAGACGTTTCCGTAGGGAATCGGCCCCGGCGGGACGAGGAAGTCACCGTAGAGCTCGTCGTCGAGCGCCCAGAGGTCGTCCGTGGAGGCGTCGGCGGGGAACGGATCGGGACGGGCGAAGCCGAGCGCGCAGAGCCTGGCCAGGACCTCCGCCGGCGCCAGGCCCAGTTCCTCCGCCGCATGCAGAGCGTGTCCGGGCGGTGGCGTCCGCGCCCGGTCCAGCCACGGCGGTTCACCGTCCACATTGCTGCTCAGCAGGAGGACGGTCTGCAGCGTCGGACGGTCCGGCAACCCGGCGGGATCCGCGCGCAGGCCGTGGGCGGCAAGCCGTCGGCACACGTCCTGCACGGACAATCCGAGCCGGAGGCTCGCCTGCGCGATGTGCCCCGGCGGGACCTCGGCGCCGGGGTCCAGACAGCCATCCTCGGGCTTCTCCCTGTTCAGCCACAGCAGTTCGTCCTTCTCAGCCGCCTGACATAGCGTCACGGTCGTGTCCGACAGCTGGAAGCCGAAGCCCCGCAGGCGTTCGGCCGTCGCGGCGACGGAGTCGTTCGCGCGTGCCGCTCTCCCCATGAGGTCGGCGGACGTCAGTGGTTCGTGCCTGGTGAGGACTTCCCCGTACTGCGAAGTGAAGGTGGCGCTGTCGGCCGTGGTGAGCTCCGCCCCGGGGGACCAGTGCCGGGGGTCGGCCTCGGGAAAGCCGAGCGCGGCCAACCGCGCGGCCACCTCGCGCGAGGGACGCTGAAGCGCGTCGGCGGCCCGGGCGATGTCGCTCAGGTCGAAGGGCCCGCGGCGCCACCTGCGTGAGTGACCGCTCTGACGGTCGTGCATGAGCAGCCACTGGTCGGAGGGAACCGGCCGCAGGACCGGACGCGGGTCGTCGATCTCCGGACACACCTCCGCGAGCTTGCCCAGAGCCCCTCGGCGGGCGAGGAGCCGCCAGAGGTACACGTGGTCCGGCGCGTGGCCTTCCACATGGCCCCAGGCCCCACCGCCGTAGCGGTTCGCGTCGCGGGGCTCGCCCGGGACGAGGGTGAGGTCCCCCGCGAAGTACCCGGCTCGCGGACCGCCGAACTTCACTCCCCGCAAAGCGGGTTCCCGCCCCCGCGAGAACAGCGCGGAGTCCACGATGTCCGCCAGTGCCGCGCTGTCGTCGGCCACCCTGTTCAGCCACTGGACACCCGGCAGATCGTCTTCCTCGCCCTCCGCCAGGACACCGCTCGCCTTCTCCAGCAGCTCCCGCACCACGGCCGTGACATCGTCCAGCACATGTCTGCGATCCACCGACAGACGCGCCGGAGCCGACGGGCCCCGCAGATTCACCACCGCACCGGTCAGCCCGGGACCCGTCGCCGGGAAGACCCCCTTGCGCACCGTCGGTTCCACCACCACGCCGTCCACCAGCAGCGCGCCACCGTGCTCGCACCACACGACCTGAGCGTCCTGCGGTCCGTCGTCCCAGTCCAACTGGGCTCCGTACGCGTTGAGGCCGGTGTCGGACCGGTCGGGTCTCTGCCGCTCCTTGAGCCGCCCGGGCTCCCATGCGCTGCTCAGCCCGCCCTTCCGGGCCGACGTCGGGAACTCCGCGATGGCGAGCACGCGTTCCAGGACGTCGATCACGGACCAGTTCTCCGGGGCGACGTCGGCACGCAGGTACAGCCGGACCCGGGTGCCCGGCTCGCGCCCCCGGGCGGCCTTCTGCACGATCCGGAAGAGGTGGCCCGGACCGCAGATGGAGACCTCGTACACGGGCCCGGGAACGCCGTCGGCATCCATGCGGCACGTCGTGACCCGGATCTCCTCGGCGAGCATGAAGTAACTCAGCACGCCGATCCCGAACCGGCTGTTCGGGTACAGCGTCACCGGCGGATCCAGCGACTCCCAGCGGGCCCGCTCCAGCTTGAACTCCAGCTGCTCCGCGAAGCGTGCGCCGGCATGGGAGAACACCCCGCGCAGTTCGGCCTCGCCCATGCCGATGCCGTCGTCCTGGCAGTCCAGATACGCCCGGCCGTCCTCGTCGGTGTCCTGCACGAAGGAGATGCGGCCGGTGTACGGCGCGCCGAACGGTTCCGTCGTGCGGTCGAGGCACTCCTGCCGGGCACGCCGGTAGCGGCAGGCGTCGAGCGCGTTCTGGTACAGCTCCCGCACGGCCAGGTCGCGGTCCTTGTACAGCTCGATCCCCATCGCGAGATCGAGGACCCGTCGCCCGTCGCTCCGGAACCTCGCGTAGCCGTCGAAGGTGCCGCGGCTCGGAACCACGCCGTCGGCGGAGAGCCGGGTGGGGAGGTCCGGCATGGGCTGGTTGACCCGTTCCCTGACGGTGCGCCGTATCGCGTGCAGCACGGTGTCGGCCCGGGCGGTGTACTCGCGCAGCCCCTCGACGACCGCCTCGTGACGGCACTCCGCACGGAGCACCGGCAAGTCGCGTGACCCTCCCCAGTGCGCCTGGGTGAGGGTGTGGCGCAACAGGGGCACATCCACCGGATACGGGATGGCGAGGTGCTCGGCGACGATGTCCGGCAGCGTCGTCATCTCGACGGACATGCCGTGGGCGAGGGCGGCGAGGAGGCCGACGCGCTGGTAGCGGATCTGCTGGTGACCGGGGCCGCAGCGGACGCGTTCGTCGGCGGGCAGCAGACCCAGGAACTCGGGGTGACAGATGTCGGGCCCCCTGCGGAGACCGTGCAGCAGCACGGTCACCCTGTCGGCGGTGAGCGCAGCGCCCAGCTCGGCGGCGGACTCGCCCAGTTCCTCGAGAAGCCCGGGGACGGAATCGGCTTCCGAGAACTCCTCGTGCTGCGTGAGCCGGCGGTGGCAGAGCCACCAGCCGACGAGCGGTTCGGCCTCCGGGTCCCGCAGCGCCCGCTGGACGAGCGCCTCACTCTCCTCCGCGAAGATCTCGAACGCCTCCCTGTCCGGCCCGGCGTTGCTCTCCGGGCGCAGGGACCAGGGACGGACCTCCGCGAGCCGCACCGCCCGCCGCAGATAGTGGACCCGGTGGAGGAAGGGGAGCAGGACGAGGAGAGACGCCTCGGCCGGATAGAGGTCGAGGCCGGCCGCCCCGTCCTGGGCGGGCTCACCGAGCAGCCATTCGACGTGGTCCAGGAACGCGGTGGCGATTCGCGCGTCGCACCAGGGATCCTGCTCCAGCGCGCCTTCCAGCTCGTCCCGCATGCGGGCCAGCCGGGCCGCGAGGGCGGTGACGTGCCGCCGGTGGTGGCCGGTGTCCCGGCCGGCCGGCACATGCTGCCAGACGCAGGAGTCGCCGGCCCGGCGTTCCCACGCGTCCATGGCGACGGATCCGGGTGTGGACCCCGTGGGCGGGGCGGCCGCGTGCACGTGCAGTTCGCGGATCGACCCGGCCTGGACGACCGCGCCCGCCACCGTGTCGCCGCTCACGACGTTACGGGTGCCACCCTCCGTCAACCTGCCGCTCCCTTCTGGCGCTTGGCGAAGAATCTATGAGGAGAGCCGCTCGGGTGTGGCCGGTTTCGGCCGAATGGGCAACCGCTGGTCAGTGACTCGACGGGGCCGGCGGTGAAAACGTCGCACGGCTACGGCGTCCGGCACAGCCAGTCGTACGCCGCCCGCGCTGTGAACTCCTCCTGGCCGCCCCGCAGCAGCAGACCGGCGGTGGCGAACTCCGGGGCGTCGGCCTGGGCGGCGACGTAAGGGAGGGCGATGCAGCGCATCCCCGCCGCGTGCGCGGCGGCGGCGCCCGGGGCGGCGTCCTCCAGTACCACGCAGGCCGCCGGGTCCGCGCCGAGCCGGCGGGCAGCCTCCAGGAAGACGTCGGGTGCCGGCTTGCCGTGCGCGACCTCGTCCGCCGAGACGACGGTCCGCAGGTGGGCGTCCAGACCCGTGCCCGCCAGGACCGCCTCGATGGCCTCGGGCGAGGACCCCGAGGCCACGGCCATGGGAACGTCCTCGGCCGCCAGCAGCTCGACGAACTTGCGCATCTCGGGGTAGGCCCGCGTGGAGCTGCGCGCCAGTTCCAGATAGCGGCGGTTCTTGGCGGTGAACAGCTCCTCGACGGAGGCCCGCAGGCCGTACCGCTCGATCCAGTCCGCGACCGTCTCCCGCGTGCTGATGCCGACGTACCGCTCGTGGTCCGTCCAGCTGAAGTCGGTGACGCCGTGCTCCGCGAGGGTCTGCCGGCCCGCCTCGTAGTAGTTCGGCTCGCTGTCCACGAGCGTTCCGTCGAGATCGAAGATGACCGAAGTGCCGCCGAGATTGCTCATGGTTCCAGCATGTCAAAGACCATGATCCACAGACCTCCAGGGGGTCAGGGCCGGACCGCGCGGCCGATCGACTCCACCAACGGAAGCAGCCGGTGGGGGACGCGCTCGCGCAGGGCGATCTCGGTGCGGGTGCGGACGACCCCGGGCAGGCTGATCAGCTTCTGGACGACGTCCTCCAGATGCGCGTTGTCCCGCGCCACGACCCGGGTGAGCAGATCCCCGCCGCCCGTGATGGAGAACGCCTCCACGATCTCGGGCACTGCCGCCAGCGCGTCGCCCACCTCGTCGAGATGACCCTGGGTGACCTCGATGTGCACGAACGCGAGCACCGGATGCCCGAGCGCGGCCGGGGAGAGGGCCGGTGCGGTGCCCGTGATCACGCCGTCGCGCTCCAGACGGTCGAGCCGGGCCTGCAACGTGCCCCGGGCGACGCCGAGGATACGGGCGTACTCGCGCACGCTCGTGCCCGGCTGCTCCAGCAGCAGCCGCAGGATGCGGGTGTCGAGCTCGTCCACGGCCACGCCGCGCCCTCCTCGTCCGTTGGTCCTGCTACGGCCGCTCTCCGGTCCCCTCGGGTGTGCCAATGGCCCAGTCTAGAAGGAGCCTGTTGAGCCAGTGGCGTCCGGGATGCTGATATGGATGCGTCGATGGCGCTGCGGACCCCGCGGCGCCTTTTTCATGCTTTCTCATCCGGCGTTCCGATCCGGTGTGTCGAAGGAGGCGGTAAGTGGTGCTGAAGAGGGTGTTCGTGGCTCCGGATCCGGGGCGGACGCGGTTGCGGTTCGCCGCGCGTGCCGTGCTCGGCATCGCGCTCGCGGTCGCCGTGTGCGGCAGCGCCGGGCACTCCCTCACGGGGGCCGTCACCGGCGGTCTCGCCGCCCTGCTCGCCCTGTTCACCGTCACCGACGCCACGGTCCGCGGGCAGGCGGTCACCACCGCGCTGCTGCCCGCCGTCGGACTGCCCGTGCTCACCGCCGCGGCCGAACTGCACGACCATCCGGTGGCCCGCGACCTCACCTTCCTCGCCGTGGTCGGCGCGGGCGTGTACGCGCGCCGCTGGGGGCCGCGCGGGCACAGCCTCGGCGTGTTCGCGTTCATGACCTTCTTCGTGGCGCAGTTCCTGCACGCCACCACGGACCAGCTGCCCGAGGTGTACGCCGCCGTCCTGCTGTCCGTCCTCGCCGCCGCCGTCGTGCGCTTCGGGCTGTGGTGCTACGAGCGCCGCCTGCCCCCGCCCGCCGCGCCCGCACCGCCGGGCGGCACCGGCCTGGCCCGGGTGACCACCCGGCAGGCGGTCCAGGCGACCGTCGGCGCGGGTTTCGCCCTGCTCGTGGGCCAGCTGGTGTCCGGGCAGCGCTGGTACTGGGCCGTCGGCGCCACCTGGTGGATCTTCGTCAACACCACCTCGCGCGGCGAGACCCTGGTCCGCGGTTTCCGCCGGCTCCTCGGCACGGTCATCGGCATCGCCCTCGGTCTGCTCGTCGCCGTACCCGTGCACGGCGATCCGACCGTCACGGCCGTCCTCGCCGCCTCCTGCGTCTTCGGCATCTTCTACACGGCCGCCGTGTCCTACACCTGGATGATGCTCTGGGTGACCCTCCTCGCCGGGCTGCTCTACGGCCTCCTCGGCGTGCTCGGCCCCGGCCTGCTCGCCCTGCGCCTCGCCGAGACCGGCGTCGGCGCGCTCGGCGCCGCGCTGGCAGTGATCCTCGTCCTGCCCGTCACCACCCACAGCGTCACCGACGCCTGGATCCAGCGGGCCCTGCGCTGTGTCCACGCCTGCACCGCAGAGACCGCCCGGCGCCTGGCGGGCGCGGCCGACGCCGACCCGGCCCCGCGGGTGGCCGAACTGGAACAGTTGCTCGCCCGGGTACGGCTCTCGGTCGCCCCGCTGGTGCACCCGCTGAACCCGATGCTCGGCCGCAAGCGACGCGCCCGGCACGTGCTCGCCCTCCTCGACGACTGCGCCCGGGAGATCCGGGGCCTGGTCGCCGTCGCCGCCGACCCCGAGGCCTCCCACGACGCCCGTCTGGCCGCCGCCTGCTACCGCGTGCAGGCCGCGGTCGAGGCGCTCACCGACGGCGGAGACGTCTCGGTCCAGGCGAACGACCCCGCCACGACGGAACCCGCCCTGGCCCACCTCCACGGTCTGGAACGGGCCCTGGCGGAACTCGCCCGACCGCTCCGCACCCCGTCGGGTTCGCCCTTGGTCGGGGCCTGAGCGCTGCGCGCCCCTGGCAGGTCCGGCCCAGTCCTTGACCGTTTGGTCTAGACCGCGCATGATCGACTGCGCGGTCATTCCGGACGGTCGAGGGACGAGTGCGGGGCGAGAGGGGACAGCGGTGGCTGACGACGGCAGGCGGCGGGCGTACATCGGGTCGTTCACGGCGGCCCGCGATGCCGACAGCGGCGCACTGACCGTCCTGAGCAGCGTCAACGCCGTCCCCGACCCCGCCTACCTGGCTCTGTCCGCCGACGCCGACATCCTGTACGCGGTCAGTGAGACGGCCGAGGGCGCCGTGGCCGCGTACCGCGTCGACGGGGAGAAGCCCGAGCCGGCCGGGCCGCCCGTGCCGGTCGACGGGAACGGGCCGACCCACCTCAGCCTGTTCGCCGGACACCTCCTGACCGCCAACTACGGCTCCGGCAGCGTCACCGCCATCCCCGTCCGCTCCGACGGCACCCTCGCCCGGTCCGCCGCCCACGTGCTCCAGCACACCGGCGCGGGCCCGCACACCCCGCGCCAGCACGGGCCGCACGCCCACCACGTGCAGCCCGACCCGAGCGGCCGCTGGGCCGTCAGCGTCGACCTCGGCACCGACTCCGTGCGGGTGTGCACGCTGACGGACGGCACCCTCGCCCTGCACCGGGAGACCGCCCTGCGGCCCGGCTCGGGCCCGCGGCACCTCGCCTTCCACCCGGACGGGTCGTACGCGTACGTCGTCAACGAACTCACCCCCTCCGTCACCGTCTGCCGCTGGGACGCGGCCGAGGGCGTGCTGACACCGCTGACCGAAACCCCGGTGCTGTCCGGCGCACCGGCGCGCGACGCCTACCCCTCGGGCATCGTCACCTCGCCCGACGGCCGCTTCGTGTGGACCGCCACCCGCGGCGAGGACGTCCTGTCCGTGCTCGCCGTCGAGGGCGAGGAGCTGCGGCTGATCGCCACGGTGCCCTGCGGCGGCCGCTGGCCACGCGCCCTCACCGCGTCCGACGGCTTCCTCTACGTCGCCAACGAACGCTCCGGCGACGTGACCTGGTTTTCCACCGATCCGCGCACGGGCATCCCGCGACGGGCCGGCACGATCGGGGTGACGGCGGCATCCTGCGTGATCCTCGGGTGACCGGGGTGTGGGGTCCCCGCGACGACGAAGGCCCGCCCCGAACCGGGGCGGGCCTTCTCGGTCGTACCGGGGAACGTCAGCGAACCGGCGTGCCCTGAGCCTGCTGCGGCGTGATCCCCAACGCCGTCGTGTACTTGGCCAGCGCCAGCTTCCCGATCGCCGGGTACGGCCCGAGCGACTCCGCTGCGGAGCACTCCGCCTCCTTCGCGGCCTCCTCGACCAGCCCCGGCTCGATCTCCGGGCCGATCAGATACGGCGCGAGGGCCAGCTGCTGCGAACCCGAGGAACGAAGCTGCTCGGCGACGGACGCGATGGATCCCTCCTGGTCCAGGGCCGCCGCCATCACCGGCACGGCGAGGCGCGCGGCGAGCAGCATGCCGGTGATCCCGGCCGCCTGCACGGCCTCGTCACCGCCCACGGACGCCAGGATGATGCCGTCGGCGGCGGTCGCCACGGTGAACAGCCGGGCCCGGTCCGCGCGGGCCAGACCGGCCTCCGAGAGCCGCACGTGCAGCGCCTCGGCGAGCAGCGGGTGCGGGCCGAGGACATCGGTCAGCTCGGCGGCGATCCGGCTCTCCATGACGGCCTGGCGGACCCGGCGCAGCAGCGCGCTGTCCGGGCCGGCGAGCAGCGGCACGACGACGGCGACGGGCCCGTCGGGCTCCCTGACGTCCATGCCGGCGGCCCGCGCCTGCTCGAAGCGGGCGGTGCGCTCCTCGGCGGCATACGTGAGCACGGCCTGAAGCGAGGGGAACTCCGCGTTGTCCCCGTCGAGGTACCCGATGCGGGCGTCGAGGCCGGGCAGCTCGGAGCGGGCGATGCTCACGACCTCTTCGGCGAGGCTGCGGGTGGCGCTACTGGGCGTGCCCGGCACGGCGAGGACGAGCGCGGGCGCGCCCTCGGGAGCCACCAGCGGCTCCGGACGGCGGTGCCGTCCGGGCTGGCGGGGTCGCGGCATTCGTACTGGCAGGCCGGACTCGGGTCCAGTGGGGGAACTCATGGCGCCGCATGTTACTGGCTTCTTGGGCTCCCTTGTTCGGGGAGGGGGCAGGTGAGCGGTATCCGTCCGGTTTTGTCTGATGAGTTACGTACGGATGGAATGACGTGCTGATGGTGTGCGACCGGATCAGTCACCCGAGAGGGTTGTCACGCTGAGCATGGTCCCGTCACCCGGCAGGGTGAGCGGACCGGCGCTCAGCTCGGCCGCCATGCGCACCGAGCCGTGCAGCGGATCGCCCTCGGCCGGCAGCCGCCGCGCGTGGGGGAGCCGCTGCGCCAGTTCCTCGTCGAGGGGTACGAGGAGCGGGGCGCCCATCCTGAACAGGCCGCCGGTGACGGCGACGCGCGGCTCGCCGCCGGACGGGCACACGGCAGCCGCGGAGTCGGCCATGTGCCGGGCTGCCGCGCGCAGGATGCCCGCCGCCACGGGGTCCCCGTCCGCGCAGGCGGCCACCTGAGGCGCGAACGAGGCGAGGACGGCGGGTCGGTCCGGCCGCGGATACAACGCGCCGGGCAGCCCCGCCACGGGACCGAACACCTCCTCGGCGCAGGCCAGCAGCCGGGCCGAGCCGTCCTCCCGCCCGTCGTGGGCCCGCAGCGCGGCCTCCAGCCCGGCCCGCCCGATCCAGGCACCGCCGCCGCAGTCGCCGAGCAGATGCCCCCAGCCGTCCGCCCGACGCCAGCCCGCCAGGTCGGTGCCGATCGCGATCAGTCCCGTACCGCCGGCGATCACGGCACCCGGCCGGGGCCCGAGGGCACCCACGTACGCGGTCACCGCGTCGGCGGCCAGCGCGACCCTCCGTACACCGAACTCCCGGGCCAGGGCGCCCGGCAGTTCGGCGCGCAGACCGTCACCGAGGGACGCGAGCCCGGCCGCGCCGACGACGGCGGCGGTCAGTCGCACCGGACCGGCCTCGGCGGTCAGGGCGCGCACCAGGGGCACGAGCCGCGCCATGAAGTGCTCGGGGTCGATGCCCCGGTCTCCCGTGCGCACCGGCTCGTCGGACGCCCGCCGGGCGAGCGGTCCGCGCTCGGCGGTTCCCACCACCACTCGCAGTCCGGACCCGCCGGAGTCCACGGCGAGGAAGCCGGAGCCTTCCGGCGCCCTGGTCACGGCAGGCGCCAGTCCACCGGTTGGCCGCCCTGGCGGATCAGCAGGTCGTTGGCCCGGCTGAACGGACGGGAGCCGAAGAAGCCCCGGTCCGCCGACATGGGGGAGGGGTGGGCGGATTCCACGGAGGGCAGGTCGCCGAGCAGCGGGCGCAGGTTGCGGGCGTCACGGCCCCACAGGATGGACACCAGCGGCTTGCCGCGCGCCGCCAGGGCCCGGATCGCCTGCTCGGTGACCTCCTCCCAGCCCTTGCCCCGGTGGGCGCCGGGCTTGCGCGGGGCGGTGGTGAGCGCCCTGTTGAGCAGCAGCACCCCTTGCCGCGTCCACGGCGTGAGGTCACCGCTGGACGGCTGCGGCAGGCCCAGATCGGCGTTCAGTTCCCGGAAGATGTTGATGAGACTGCCGGGCAGCGGCCGCACCTCGGGCGCGACCGAGAACGACAGCCCCACAGCGTGTCCCGGGGTCGGATACGGGTCCTGACCGACGATCAGGACCCGTACGTCGTCGAAGGGCTGCTGGAAGGCCCGCAACACGTTCGGCCCGGCCGGGAGGTAGGTGCGCCCCGCGGCGATCTCCGCGGAGGAAGTCCCCCATCGCGGCGACGCGTTCGGCCACCGGTTCCAGGGCCTTCGCCCAGCCCGCTTCGACGATTTCATGCAAGGGTCGTGGTGCCACGGGCGTCACCCTACTGCCGTACGGGCAGCGGCGATCAACCGGTGGCCAAGGGCCGCTCGTAAGCTCATCCCCGCCCCGTCCCCCGCCTCATCCCCTGTCTCGTCCTCCCCCTCAGCCGACGACCGCGGCCCGCACGCACAGCACATCCGGCAGATGCGAGGCGAGCTGCTGCCAGCTGTCGCCGTCGTCCGCCGAGGCGAACACCTCGCCGTTGCGGTTGCCGAAGTAGACGCCCGCCGGGTCCGCGTCGTCCGTGCACATCGCGTCGCGCAGCACCGTGCCGTAGTGGTCCTCCTGGGGCAGACCCGCCGAGAGCGGCTCCCAGCTCTTGCCCGCGTCCGCCGTCCGGTAGACCCGGCACCGGTGGTCGGCCGGGACCCGGTCGGCGTCGGCGTTGATCGGGAAAACGTACGCGGTGTCGCCTCTGTGCGGATGCGCGGCCGCCGCGAAGCCGAACGTGGACGGCAGGCCCTCGCCGATGTCCGTCCACTGCGCGCCCGCGTCGTCGCTGCGGTAGACACCCCAGTGGTTCTGGAGGTAGAGCCGGTCCGGGTTCACCGCGTCCCGCGTCACCTTGTGCACGCACTGGCCGAACTCCGGGTTCGGGTCGGGCAGGAACACCGCGGAGACGCCCGAGTTGGAGGGCGCCCAGGTCGCGCCGCCGTCCAGTGTGCGGAACACACCGGCGGTCGAGACGGCGACCGTCACCGCCTTGGGGTCGCGCGCGTCCGTGAGCACGGTGTGCAGGCCCTCACCGCCGCCGCCCGGCACCCACTTCGACCGGGTGGGGTGCTCCCACAGGGGCCGGACGAGCTCGAACGTCTCCCCGCGGTCCGCCGAGCGGTACAGCGCGGCCGGTTCCGTGCCCGCGTACACCACGTCCGGCTCGGCGGCGGCCGGGTGCAGCTGCCACACCCGCTCCAGGGACGCCCCCGTCTCCTTGGGGAACTTGACAGCCGGCCGGGCCGGTTCCGTCCAGGTCCGGCCCAGGTCGTCGGAGTGGAACACGGACGGGCCCCAGTGCGCGCTGTCGCCGCCGGCCAGCAGCCGCGGGGTCGCGGTGCGGGTGTCGATGGCGACCGAGTACACGGCCTGCGCGTTGAAGTAGGGACTCTCGTCGAACTCCCAGGCGCCGCCGTCCCGCCGGCGCCCGATGAACAGGCCTTTGCGCGTGCCCACGGCGAGCAGTACCTCGGTCATGCCGATCACCTCCGCGGCGTCGTCGTCGACGCCCTCGTCTCAGACACGGGCCAGTCTGCACCCCACCACTGACAGTCACCCCCGGAGCGGACTCCGGCGCAGGTCAGGGCCGTGTCGGCGGCACGTGTGGGCGCCTGTCGCCCCGGCCGCCGAGGGTGCCGCCACCGGCCCCGGCGCCCTCCCCGGGTACGTGCAGTGAGCATCCAGCGGCCCTCTTCCGTATGGGGAGGGCGGCGGGATGGTCGTGCGCTCGTGAGGAGGATGCCTTCGATGGCGTTACGTGGTCCGAAGGTGTGGCTGTGGCGCTGGCGGCGCAATCCGCTCAAGCGGCGCGCCGACAGGGTGGAGGCCTGGGTCGTGCTGGGCGTGTGGCTGCTGACCTTGTTCGTCGGGGTGCTCGCCGGCATGACGGTGAGCCGGTCCGTCGAGAACGGCCTGGCCCGCGAGCGCGTCGAGTGGCGCCCCCTCGTGGCCCGGCTCGCCGAGCGGGCTCCCGGGACGGCCTCCGAGAACGGCGACGTCTCGCGCGCCGAGCACGTGTGGGCGGAGGCACGGTGGACCGCCGCGGACGGTTCCTCGCACTCCGGCCAGGTGCGGGTCCTGGCGGGCAGCCGGGCCGGTTCGCCGATCACCGTGTGGACGGACCGCGAGGGCCGCCAGGTGACCCGCCCCGTCTCCGAGTTCCAGGCCCGCGTACGCGCCTTGCTCATCGGCGGGGTGGCGGGCGTCTGCGCGGCGACCGTGCCACTCGCCGGTGGCCGCGCGCTGCGCCGCCGCATGGAACGCCGCCGCATGGACCAGTGGGACGCCGAGTGGTCCCGCTTCGGCCCGCTGTGGGGGCGCACGGCGGGGTGACCGGGGAAGGCGGTCACCTGCTGACGGGCGACTGGTTCCCTTGCGGTGGGCAGGCTTGTCTCATCGTGACGGGGCGGCTGGTTCCCTTGCGGTGGGCAGGCTTGTCTCATCGTGACGGGGCGGCTGGTTCCCTTGCGGTGGGCAGGCTTGTCTCATCGTGACGGGGCGGCTGGTTCCCTTGCGGTGGGCAGGCTTGTCCCACCGTGACGGGGCGACCGGTTCCCTTGCGGTGGGCAGGCCTGTCCCCTCCTCGCGGGGCGGCCGGCCCTTTCCGGTGGGGCGGGTCGGCCAAGTCCTACGGGGCAGGTCGATCCCAGCCTGACGAGGCGGCCGGCCCCCTTCCGACGGCGCAGGCCTGTTTCACCGGGCGGCGGTCCATCGGGCCGGCGGTCGCGACGGAAGGGGCCGATCCCATCCCGACGGGACAGTCGGTCCCCTGCCGACTGGACAGGCGATTGCGTCACGAGGGGAGCGGACCGTTCCCGTCCCGACGGGCAAGGCCGGTCCCACCCCGACGAGTCCGGGCCCGTCCCGCCCGGCCGCCTTTACCCACCGCCCTGCCGGGCCAGCGCCTCCCGACACAACCGCAGCAGCCCCTCGTCCTCATGGATGTCGTGACTGTCGTAGCCGCCGGAGTCGGCGCGATGCCGTCGGGGCGACGTGAGCTCCGCTCGGAGCAGGTCGTGCAGGGGCGCTCCCCTGGGGCCCAGCGCCGCCACGCACCCGGCGATCGTCGTGCGGGTGCGCGGGTGCTCCGTCCACGCGGCCCGGAGGACGGGAAGGACCTGCTCCTGCTCCGGCTCCCCGGTGATGCGCCACACCGCGCACGCCGCCGCGGCCTGTTCCGACGCTTCCCCGGAGCCGATCATCCGCCGCAGCCCGGGCAGGGCCGCGCGGGCCGCCGGCCCCATCCGTCCGAGCACCTCCGCGGCCGCCGGGGGGCGATACCGGCCACTCCCGGGGTCCGTCAGCCTCCGGAGCAGTACGGGCGCGACGGCTTCCGCCTCCCCCGTGACCGACCACAGCGCGTCCGCGGCCGCGACGGCGCAGTCGGTCTCCAGCAGCCCGCGCAGGTCCGGTATCGCCTCGCGCGCGGCGCTGCCGAACGCCCCGAGGGCACGGACCGCCGCCCCCGTGACGGCGTCGCGCAGCCGCAGCCCGTCCGGCATGCCACGCAGCAGGCGCAGCACCGACGGCAGGGACCGGGCGTCGCCCAGTGCGGTGAGCGCAGAAAGGAGGGGCACGGCCCGCTCGTGCGTGTCGGGCCGGTCGAGCGGAACGCGGGCGAGGCGTCGCCGCAGGGCGGGTGTGAGCGGCGCGGCGGCGCGGCCCAGGTGGGGTATCACCAGGCCCAGGTCGTGTGGTACGACCGGGCCCGCCAGCACCTCGGCCAGCAGGGGCGTGGCCCGCGCGTCCCCGGCCCTGGCCAGCGCCTTGAGCGGGCCGCCCAGCGTCGGTGCTCCCCGCTCCCCGTGACGTATCCGAAGCTCGGGACGGCGGGTCACCAGGGCGTGGAGGTGGTCCGCGGCGGGCAGGGCCAGTTCGCAGAGCTCCACCAGGACGGCGACCGCCGCGTCGTGCAACCGGCCTTCCTCGGCGCCCAGTTGGGCACCTATGAGGGCGACCGGCTCCGCCACGCCGGTGCGCCACTCGCGGAACAGCCCGGCCGACATCCACACGGCGTTGCACCGGTCCAGCGGATCCGGGCTGGTCAACTGCCCGCACAGCAGGGCGACCCGGTCGGCCACCCGGCCGCCGAGCGCGGAGTGCAGGGTCCGCAGCAGCCGGGAGCCCTCCTCGTCCGAGGGACGCAGCCGTCGCAGCCGCCCGGCGAGGGTGTCCACACCGGGACCGCCCTGTGCGCGTCCTCCGCATACGCGCTGCCCGGACCTGTCCCGGAGCAGCCGGACCACGGTCGGCACGAGATCCGCGGGAAGCGACTCCGGTGCGCACCGCGCCAGCTGCCCGAGCGCGGCCAGCCGCAGCCCGGGCCCGTGAGGCGGCCCGCTCAGCGCCGCCAGCAGGCCCACGGCCTCGGCGGCGTGGGCGTCGCCGGCCGGCAGGTGCCGCCGGGCGAACAGGCCGAGGCCCTCGGCCAGGGCGAGCAGGACCCGGTCGTCCCGCTCCACGGTGATCCGCTCCCGCAGCAGGGCGAGCACACGCTCCGGCCGGTCGAGGAACCGCACGAGGGCCGCGGGAGCCGCCCGGCGCACTCCTGCGTCCGCGTCCCCGGCCAGCCGGACGAAGACCTCGGCACCCGCGCGCAGGACGGCACGGGCCCTCGCCGCGAGATCCTCCGACCCACCTCCGCCCCCGTCGGCCCCGCCCTCGTCCCCGTCAGGCCCACCGATGCTGACGAGGAGTTCCACGACTCCCGCCCGGTCGCACACCTCCTCACGGACGGCGAGCGCGAGGAGAAACGGAACACAGGCGAGCGTCGAGTCGTAGACGCCTCCCTGGTGGTGCACGGCGCCGTACATCCGGTCGAGCGCGGTCTCCCGCTCGGCCGGGTCGGCGGAGGCCAGTGCCCGGAGCAGTCCGGGCACGTCCTCCGCGCTGCCGCAGGCGTGCCGCAGCGAGGCCCAGTCGACCTCGTCGATCCCCCTGAACACGTTGTCCTCCCCAGGCGAAGTGCCAACTGACGGGGAGTCTGCACCACGGCACTGACAATGAAGCGGAATCGGGAGATGACTGTGCGCGAACTGTGCGCCCGTTGGCCGACGGCGGCTCGGTCGCCCCGGGCAAGGGGGCTCAGTCGCCGCCGGGCAGCGCGCGCTCCACGATCGCGCCGAGGCCCGCGCCCTCCGGCAGCGTCCCGAACGCGTACCCCCAGTCGCCCCCGAGCCGGCTAGCGCAGAACGCGTCGGCGACCGCCGGCGGGGCGTACCGGACGAGGAGGGAGGCCTGGAGCGTCAGGGCCATCTCCTCCACGAGCCGGCGGGCCGTCGTCGGCGACGCCTCGGACAGCCGGTTCCCGAGCCGCGTCACGGCCGCGTCCAGCCGGGCGTCCGCCCCTCGGGCGAGAGCGAACTCGCTGAACAGGGCCTCGGACGTGCCCGGTTCACGGCTCAGCGCCCGCAGCACGTCGAGGGCGTTGACGTTCCCCGAGCCCTCCCAGATCGACAGCAGGGGAGCCTCGCGGTAGTGCCGGGGCATGCCCGAGTCCTCGACGTAGCCGTTGCCGCCGAGGCACTCCAGGGCCTCGGCGGTGAAGGCCGGGCCCCGCTTGGTCACCCAGTACTTGCCCACGGCCGTGGCGATCCGGCGGAACGCGGTCTCCTGGGCGTCCCCGCGGATCGCCCGGTCGGCCGCCCCGGCCAGCCGCAGGGTGAGCGTCGTGGCGGCCTCGGACTCCAGCGCGAGATCGGCCAGAACGTTGCGCATCAGCGGCTGGTCCACCAGCCGTGCGCCGAACGCGCTGCGGTGCCGCGCGTGGTGCCCTGCCTCGACGAGGGACTTGCGCATCAGCGCGGCCGACATCATCACGCAGTCCAGTCGCGTGCAGTTGACCATCTCGATGATGGTCTTGACGCCCTGGCCCTCGGGACCGACGAGCCAGGCGACGGTCCCGTCGAACTCGGGCTCCGAGGAGGCGTTGGACCGGTTTCCCAGCTTGTCCTTCAGCCGCTGGATGCGGAACGTGTTGCGGGTGCCGTCGGGCAGCACGCGCGGCACCAGGAAGCAGGACAGCCCGCCCGGGCCCTGCGCGAGGACCAGGAAGACGTCGCACATCGGCGCCGAGGTGAACCACTTGTGCCCGCGCAGGGTGTACACCCCGGGTTCGGACGTGGGCGTGGCCGTCGTGGTGTTCGTCCGGACGTCGGAGCCGCCCTGCTTCTCGGTCATCCCCATGCCCGCCAGCAGCCCGCGCTTCTGAGTGGGCACCCGGAGCCCGGGCTCGTACTCCCGGCTCGTCAGCAGCGGCTCGTAGACCTTCGCCAGCTCCGGCTGCCTGCGCAGCGCGGGGACGGCCGCGTACGTCATCGACGTCGGGCAGCCGTGCCCCGCCTCCGTGTGCCCCCACACCAGTCCGCCCGCGGTCCGGGCGACATGGGCGCCCGGCCGGTCGTCCGCCCAGGGGGACGCGGCCAGTCCTTCGGCGACCGCGGTGCGCATCAGGTGGTGCCAGCTCGGGTGGAACTCGACCTCGTCGACGCGGTGGCCGTACCGGTCGTGCGTCCGCAGCTCCGGCTCGTGGCGATTGGCCAGATCGGCCCATTCCTGCGCCTGGACACTGCCGGCCTTCCTGCCGAGCCGCCGCAGGTCCTCCTCGGCCCACCCGGCACCCTCCCGCCGCAACGCTTCCAGCAGGGCAGGGTCCTCGGAGGCGTCGTACGGGGTGAGCGGCGGGGCCTGGTTGGTGACCTCGTGCGTGGCGGGTCCGCCGTACGCCTGCTGTGCGTCGAGTGTCGAGACCATGCGTCGAGTGTTGCACTATCTCTACGGCCGCAGCAATCCTGCAACGCGGAATTCCGCGGCGTACAGTACGTGACCATGCCGATGAACGTCCCGGCGCGGCCCGGCGCGCTCGATCTGCGGCCGCTGTCCGCGCGGTCGGTGGTGCTGAGCCTGCTGCTCGGCACGCATCCGCCCGAACTGCCGGTCAGGCAGCTCGTGCGGCTCGTGGAGGGGTTCGACGTCGGCGGCTCCACGCTGCGGGCGGCGCTCAGCCGGATGGTGGCCGCCGGTGATCTGCGGCGCACGGACACCGGCTACCGCCTCAGCGACCGGCTGCTGGAGCGCCAGCGCCGCCAGGACGACGCCGTGCACCCGCGCACGCGCCCGTGGGACGGCGAATGGGAGATGGTCGTGGTCACCGCGACGGGACGCGGCCCCGGCGAACGCGCCGACCTGCGCGCCCGGCTGACCGCCCTCCGGCTCGCCGAACTCCGCGAGGGCGTCTGGCTCCGCCCCGCCAACCTGGCCCGCACCCTCCCCGGCGACCTGGACCGGGTGGCCCAGCGCTACACGGCCCGCCCGGGCCGGCCGGCCCGCGAGCTGGCCCGGAGCCTGTGGCCGCTGGACGCCTGGTCCGCCACGGCCCGCGCGCTGCTCGCCCACATCGCCGGGGTGCCCCGCCCGGCCGACCGCCTGACCGCCTTCGCCGCCGTCGTGCGGCACCTGCTGGCCGACCCGGTCCTGCCGCCCGGACTGCTGCCCGCCGACTGGCCGGGAGCCGGGCTGCGCGCCGCCTACGCCGACTACCAGCGGGAGCTGATCGGAGAGGTACGCGCGCGCGTGCGGGGCGCATGACGCGAGCGGCCGTGCGCAGCGCCCGCCGGGCGCTGCGCACGGCCGCCTTCACCGTGGGGGGGCCTGAGGGACTACCTGTAGGTGATGTCCGAGGTGGAGTAGAGGCAGTTCTTGCTGTCGGGTCCCGACCCGACGGCGGTGTTGTTGTTGTACTTCTGGCAGGGGACGACCTTGCGGCCGGAGTCGTTGCGGATCGTGATGCCCCGCAGCGTCGCCACGTCGTTGCGGTTGACGTTGATGCCGACGAGCCGGGCGGTGGTGCCCGTGCCGGTCACGTCGATGGTGTTGAGGTTGACCTTGCGGGTGTACTGCGTGGAGCAGTCGCCGCAGGAGCGGTAGAGCGTCTTGAACTCCTGCACAGCGAAGTTGGAGATGTTCAGGGTGCCGCCGCCGTTGTGCTGGAAGACCTTGTCCGCCGCCTTCTTGGCGCCGCCGCCGATCACGTGGTACGTGGCCCCGGTACCGCCGCGGAAGGTGGCGGCGTCCTCGCCGACGTCCTCCCACCAGACGTTCTGGAGCGTGCAGCTGCCCTCGCAGTGAATGCCGTCGGCGGCGGGGGCGCCGAGGATGACGTTCTTCAGCACCGCGCCGTCCGCGAGCTTGAAGATCGGGTCCTGGCCCTCCTCCTGGCCGTCACCGGCCAGGTCTCCGGTGCCGTAGAACCGCTTCATCCCGTAGTCCTTGGTGCCGGACACGGAGATGGTGGAGGAGGTCCCCTGGCTGCCGTTGGGGGTCGGCCAGGTGGCGGCGCTGGCGGTCGGCGCCTGTGTAGTCATGATCATGCCAACCGACAGGCCGAGGGTGGCCAGCGCGCCGGTCAGCGCGCGCCTGCGGGTGCGCGGACGTGTCGCAGAAGTCATGTCCCGATTCCTTCTGTCGTCTGAGCGAATGGGGGTTGCCGAGCGGATGGGGTGTCAGAGCTTTCCGGCGCCCGCACCCGACGTCACCGAGGCGACGACGGACGAGGCCGGCTCCGCCGTGTAGGCGTACGGCGGGCTGGTGAAGCTGCCGACCCGCGAGATCTCGGTGGCGGCTCCTCCGAGATCGTTGCCGCGCAGGTTGGCGTATCCGTCGACGTCGCTGCTGCGGTTCGTGGTGACCGCGACCTTCGTCGAGCGGAAGACGTTGTTCTCGACCAGCATCTGGGCGCCCATGCGCGAGTGGCAGGCGGTGTCGGCGCCTTCGACGTAGTTGTTGTAGAAGTGCCCGGTGCCGAAGCGCAGGCTGGGGATGCGCGAGTACACGTCGGCGAAGTGGTTGTGGTGGTACGTCACCTTCAGCCGGCCGGTGTCCTGGCTCGCGTTGTTGTCGCTGTGGCCGACGAGCGAGCCCTTGAAGTGGTTCTTGAAGGTGTTCCAGGACACCGTGACGTCGTCCGCGCCGTGGTTGACGTCCAGCAGGCCGTCGTAGTGGTCCTTGTCGTGATCGCGGTCGGCCGAGAAGGAGTTGTGGTCGATCCAGACCTTGCTGGACGCCTCGACGGTGATGCCGTCGGCGGGCGCCACCGGCTTGCTGATGTTGAGGTTGCGGATGACGACGTTCGAGACCTTCTTCAGCCGGAGCCCGCCACCGGTGAACCCGGACGCCGAACCCACGCCCAGGACGGTCGTGTTGGACCCGACGTCGACCTGACCGCTGAGCGAGATCAGGCCGTTGACCCGGACGACCTTGGCCGAGTTGCCGGTCACGGCCGACTTGAAGGCGCTCAGCGTGGAGACGGTGACCGCGGAAGCGCTGCCGCCGCCGGTCGTCCCCGCGCCGAACCCGACCGGCGAGGTGTCGGCGGCCCCGGCCGGCTGGGGAACGGCCAGGACCGTCACGGTCGCCAGTGCGGATGCGGCGGCGAGCGCCAGGGTGGATCTGCGGACACGTGTACGTGGGGGATGAGTACGCATGTGGGGTGCGTCCCTTCGTGGTGCCTTCATGGTGCCAGGTCGGTCATGTACATGAATGACGTTCGCCATGTTGCTCACCGTGCGCGCTGTGTGCGGCCGGTCCGGAGGTCCTGCCATGCCTCGGGGGTGCACTTCCCCTGGCCCGGCGGGGTCCGGCGGGCGCCCTGGCGGAGGCGCTTCCGGGTCACACTGCTGAACGGAACGTAGGGGGCAAGCGCTTTCTAGTCAACGCCTCGCGCAGAACACATTCGGCCGGACCTGGTCGGAGCGACGGCGCTGCGGGGAAGAAGCGTGGGAGCGCTTCCATGAGAGCCATGCCCATGTCACCATGCCGATCGGACGCTTCCCTTCACGAGAGGGCGGGTCGATGGGGACTCCGCGCATGCGTACGTTCGTCAACGCGCTCGTGTTCATGCTCCGGGCCGCCGGTCCTCTCCAGGGGATGGGCCCCGCCGCGAGCGGCGAGTACCGCCGGCTGCCCTGGCGGCCGGCCCTGCTGACCCGGACGAACTCCACCTGCTGAACCGCCGCACGACGTCCTGCGAGCCGCACCCGACAACCGAAGGGACCCGGACGTGCCTGCCACCCCCCAGCCCATGACGAGGAGACCGCTGCGGTCGATGCTCCTCGCGCTCCTCGCCGCGCTGCTGCCGCTGCTCGCGGCCACCGCGCTCACCGCGCCGACGGCCGCCGCCCGCGAACCCGCCCCCGAATCGTCCCGTGAGAAGGCCGTACCCACCGCGACCCTCACCGAGGTCACCAACTTCGGTACGAACCCCAGCAACCTGCGGATGTACCTGTACGTGCCGGAGAGCGTCACGTCGAACCCGGCGGTCGTCGTCGCCGTGCACTGGTGCACCGGCTCGGGCCCGGACATGTACAACGGCACCGAGTACGACACCCTGGCCGACCGGTACGGGTTCATCGTGCTCTACCCGTCCGTGACGCGCAGCAGCAAGTGCTTCGACGTCTCCTCGCCCCAGGCACTGCGCCGCGGCGGCGGCAGCGACCCGGTCGGCATCAAGTCGATGATCGACTGGGTGACCCGCACCTACGACGCCGACACCCGCCGGGTGTTCGCCACGGGCATCTCCTCCGGCGCGATGATGACGAACGTCCTGCTCGGCGACTACCCCGACGTGTTCGCGGCGGGCGCCGCCTTCTCCGGGGTGCCGTTCGCCTGCTTCGCCACCACCGACGGCTCCGAGTGGAACAGCAACTGCTCGGGCGGCACCGTCACCCACACCCCGAAGGAGTGGGGCGACCTGGTCCGGGGCGCGTACCCCGGCTACAGCGGGCCCCGTCCGCGGATGCAGATCTGGCACGGCACCGAGGACGACGTGCTGCGCTACCCCAACTTCGGGGAGCAGATCAAACAGTGGACGAACGTACAGGGCGTGAGCCAGACTCCGGCCGTCACCGACACGCCCCAGTCCGGCTGGACCCGCACGCGCTACGGCGGCACCGGTGACCAGGCCCCCGTGGAGGCCGTCAGCCTCCAGGGCATCGGCCACAACGTGTACGCCCAGGGCATGGCATCCCGCGTGCTCACCTTCTTCGGCCTCGACAAGTCGGGCCCGGCTCCCCAGCCCCAGCCCGGCGCCTGCAAGGTGACGACCGCGGTGAACGCCTGGAACACCGGCCTGACCGCCTCCGTGACCATCACCAACACCGGTACGACGACGGTCAACGGCTGGAAACTCGGCTTCACGCTCCCGGCGGGGCAGACGGTCACGGGCGGCTGGGGCGCCACGTACACGCCCTCGTCCGGGTCGGTGACCGCGGCCAACGTGTCCTACAACGGCACCATCGCGCCGGGCACGAGCGTGACCATCGGCTATCAGGCCGGTCACGGCGGCAACAGCGCCGCTCCGGCCGCGTTCACCCTCAACGGGACGGCGTGCGCGACCGGTTGACGCGGGCGCTATGCCTCGAAGTGCGGGTGCCGGCTCAGACCGACCGGTGGTACTGGTCCGGCACCCGCACCTCACCGCCGAGCTCCCGCGCCGCCTGCCGGGCCCACGACGGGTTGCGCAGCAGTTCGCGGCCGAGCAGGACCGCGTCGGCCTCACCGTTGGCGAGGATCTTCTCGGCCTGCTCGACATCGGTGATCAGCCCCACCGCGGCGACCGGCAGCGTCGTCTCCTGCTTCACCCGGGCGGCGAAGGGCACCTGGTAGCCGGGGCCGGTGGGGATGCGGACGCCGGAGGCGTTGCCGCCGGTGGAGACGTCCAGCAGGTCGACGCCGTGAGCCCGCAGGTCGGCGGCGAAACGGACGGTGTCGTCCGCGGTCCAGCCGCCCTCGTCGAGCCATTCGGTCGCCGAGACACGGAAGAACAGCGGCTTGTCCTGCGGCCACACCTCCCGTACGGCGTCGACGACTTCCAGTGCGAAGCGGGTGCGGTTCTCGTACGAGCCGCCGTAGGCGTCGGTGCGGTGGTTGGAGTGCGGAGAGAGGAACTCGTTGATCAGGTAGCCGTGGGCACCGTGGATCTCCGCGATCTCGAATCCGGCGGCGAGCGCGCGGCGGGCCGCGGCCGCGAACTGGCCGACCACGTCCTTGATCTGGTCGACGGTCAGCTCGGCCGGGACGGGGTGCCGGTCGTCGAAGGCGATCGGGCTCGGCGCGACGGACTCCCAGCCGTGGGCGTCCGGGCCGACCGGCGCGCCGCCCTTCCAGGGGCGGTCGGTCGAGGCCTTGCGGCCGGCGTGGGCCAGCTGGATCGCCGGCACCGTGCCCTGTGAGACGAGGAAGCGGGTGATGCGGCGGAACGCCTCGACCTGCGTGTCGTTCCAGATGCCGACGTCGTACGGCGAGATGCGGCCCTCCGGGGACACCGCGGTGGCCTCGACGATGATCAGGCCCGTGCCGCCGGTGGCGCGGGCGGCGTAGTGAGCGAAGTGCCAGTCGGTGGGGACGCCGGTCTCCGGGCCCTCCGGTGCGGCCGAGTACTGGCACATCGGGGGCATCCACACGCGGTTCGGGATCGTCACATCGCGCAGGGTGTAGGGCTCGAAGAGCGCGGTCACGGCGGACTCCATTCGTCACGGGGCCGATGTCGACTCGTACGATAGGCATCGTAGTACGGAGGATGTCAAACTACGAGGGTTCTCGTACTATGGGATCCCCGAAGGAAAGTGGAGCCGCCGTGACCTCTCCCGCCGTCAGCAGCCGCGACCTGCCGCATCCCGTGTGTGACGAGATTCGGCTGGAGGGGGTGCTGCATGCGCTGTCCGACCCGATGCGGTTGCGGATCGTGCGGGAGCTTGCCGGGGTCGGCGGGGAGCTGTCCTGTTCGCACTTCGACCTGCCGGTCACGAAGTCCACGACCACGCATCACTTCCGGGTGTTGCGGGAGAGCGGGGTGATCCGGCAGGTGTACCGGGGCACGGCCAAGATGAACGGGCTGCGGCGCGATGATCTGGATGCGCTGTTCCCGGGGCTTCTGGACGCGCTTCTCGACGCCGCGGCTCGGCAGGCCGTCCGTGGTGGCTAACCCACGTCGCCGTGCGCGGCGGTCATGAGGGACTGCCAGTCCGGAAGCTTCACCACGTTCCTGCCGAGTGACGCTCCCAGCACTGCCTCTGCCTGTTCGATCGACTGCCAGCCCGTCCACTCGATCGGGTCGGCTCCCGCTGCGCGCAGTGCCGCGAGCGGGTCCTCGGGGACGTCCTTGTGGATGAGGACCGGGGCGTCCTCCAGCAGGGACGTCGCCGTCTCCTTCGCGCAGGGGCGGTTCGTGCCGATGACGCCTGTCGGGCCCCGCTTGATCCAGCCGGCCACGTACTCGCCCGGTGTGACGACGCCCTCGCGCAGGACGCGCCCGGCCAGATTCGGCACCGTGCCGCTGTCCGCGTCGAACGGCAGCCCCTCCAGCGGCACCCCGCGATAACCCACCGAGCGCAGCACCAGCTGGGCCTCGATGTCCTCGAACCGACCCGTGCCCGCCACGCCGCCGTGCCCGTCCGGCGCCGTCCGCTCGAAGCGCACCGCACCCACGTGGCCCTGCTCTGCGAGCAGTTCGACCGGGCGGAGGAAGAAGCGCGGCCGGATCCGGCGCGGGGCGCCGCTCGGCGGTGTCTCGGACCAGCCGCGCAGTACCTCCACGTTGCGGCGCTGCGGGGCGGGCAGGGTGGACGGGTCGGCGTATCCGGGGTCCAGGGCCAGCTCCGCCGGGTCCACGGTGACGTCGGTCTCCGGGAGGGTGCCCAGCTCGCGCAGTTCCTTGGTGGTGAAGCGGGCCTGCGACGGGCCGCGCCGGCCCACCATGTGGATCTCGGTCACCCGGCTCGCCGCCAGTGTCGTCAGGGCCGCCTGAGGCATGTCGGTCGGGCTGAGCTCGGCCAGGCCGCGGGCCAGCATCCGGGTGACGTCCACGGCGACGTTCCCCACGCCGATCACCACGGCCGACCGGGCGTCGCGCAGGAACCCGGCGTCCACGGCGTCCGGGTGGGCGCTGTACCAGGACACGAACTGTGTCGCCGACCAGCTGCCCGGCAGGTCCTCCCCGGGGATGCCGAGATGCCGGTCGGTGGCGGCGCCCACGCAGTACACGACCGCGTGGTAGAGCTCCCGCAGCCGGGTGACCGGCACGCCACCGGGGCCGGCATGGACGCCTCCGAGGAACCGGACCCGGTCGTGCTCCAGGATCGTGCGCAGGTTGTTCTGGAGCGACTTGATCTTCTCGTGGTCCGGGGCCACGCCGTAGCGGACCAGGCCGTACGGGCACGGCAGCCGGTCCAGGACGTCGACGCGCACCTCGGGGTCCTGCTGGACCAGGCTCTGGGCGGTGTAGCACCCGCTCGGCCCGGAGCCTACGACGGCGACTCGCAGCACGGCGGAACTCCTTACCCGGGGATTCCGAAGGCTCTCACGAGAGCGCTCATGCCTCCAGCATCGCACCGGCCGGGCTCCGCTGACAGGGTGCTGTGCTCCGCTCGGGCGCGTGTCCGATCTGTATGGAATGTGATCATTCGGTTACGTTCTGTGTGTGCTGGAAGCATCCTTTCTTAATCTGTCTGATCGCTCTCCGGTGGACAGCGCGGTGTCCGTGCGGCCCGCGTGGGAGGTGCGGGAGAACGAGAACGCCACGCGATGGTTCGACGTCCGGCTGGCCTTCACGGACGGCGCCCACGTCGAGGCACTGGCCGTCGTGGCCGGGGGATGCGTCGGCGTGGAGGACGTACGCGCACAGCCCGCGCTGTCCCTCGACGACCTGGCGGTGCTCGCCGACTGGATCGAGGACTCGCTGGCCGAGGCGTGCGACGCCGGTGCCGGGACGGCTCCCGGAGGCCGCGCAGGCCAGGGGCGGCGGGCCCGGCCGGCCTGGCCGCGCGGTGCGCAGGGGCGGTGGCTGGTGGCGCAGGAGTACCGCGCTGCCCAGCAGGACGGTGCAGATCCGGTCCTCGCCGTGATGTGCGCGACCGGACACAGCCGTCGGACGTCCCTCAGGCTGATCGGCCAGGCCCGGGACGCCGGGCTCCTGGCACCGCGCCGCGCCCGGCGCTGAACGGGCCGGCGCCGGGTGCCGCCAGAGTCCGCTGGAGCATGTCCCGCATCCGTGTGATCTCGCTCGTCTGCTGGGCGATCACCTCGTCGGCCATCTCCTCGATACGGATGTTGTTGCCCTGCCCCTTCACGTCGGTGGCCATCGTGATCGCGCCCTGGTGATGGGTCGTCATCAGCGTCAGGAAGAGCTGGTCGAACGCCCTCCCGTCGGCCGCTCGGAGCTTCTTCAGCTGTGCCTCGGTCGCCATGCCGGGCATCACGGAGTGCTCGTGCCGCTCCGCCTCCAGCGGCTTGCCGTACGACTTCAACCAGCCCTTCATGGCCTCGATCTCCGGCTTCTGGGCGGCGGCGATCCGAGCGGCGATCCGTTTCACCTTCGCCGACTCGGCGCGCTGCGGGGCGAGTTCGGTCATCACCAGGGCCTGGGCGTGGTGTTCGATCATCATGCGGGCGTAGGAGACGTCCGCCGCGTTGGGGGAGTCGTTCTCCGAGCGCCGGCCGGCCTCCTCGGCGGACAGGGTGCGGTTCGGCTCGCCGGGCTCGCCCGGTGCGATCACGGCGGGCCCGTCCGCCGCGGCAGGCTTCCGGTCCGGGCCGGAGTCGCAGCCCCCGGTCATGAGCACGGCCAGGGCGACCAGCCCCGTCGCGACGACGGACGTACGGGACGCGCGGCGGAAGAGCACAACGACCTCCTGTGGCAGGCGGGTTGGTGGATACCTCGTGATGCTGACGACCGTTCGGGCATGCTCCGCGGGTCATTGACCGAGTGGCTTCTTTACGATCCTGTTGGCGCCTGTTGGTATGTGCATGACGAGGACGATACTGCGTGGTGCGTGAACCGTTCCGCAGCGAACGGCACCAGGGAGGAAAACAGTGATCCTGTTGAACGACCGCAGAACACGCCGCAGACGCCTGGGAGCCTGTGCGATCGCCGGCGGACTGCTGGCCGCGCTCCTCGTGGCGGCGCCGGCAGGGGCCACCCCCGACCCGGGGGACGTGCCGCCCACGCCGAAGGAAGTCTCCAAGAGCGCGCAGGCCGAGGCGCGCGAGGCCATCGAAAGCGGCGAGATACCCGGCCAGGACGTGATCGTCCACTCCGCCAACATCGAGCACCTCGCCAACATCCCCAAGGACGTGCTGCCCGGCACCAACACGGACCTGGCCTTCCAGGGCAGATACGCCATCGCCGGCAACTACGACGGCTTCCGCATCTTCGACATCAGCAACCCGAAGTCGCCGAAGACGGTCGCCCAGGTGCTGTGCCCGGGCTCGCAGAACGACGTCTCCGTCTCCGGCGACCTGCTGTTCCTGTCCACCGACTCCTCACGCAGCGACAGCAGTTGCAGCAGCACCACGCAGCCGGCGACCGAGAAGTCCTCGTGGGAGGGCATGAAGGTCTTCGACATCAGCGACAAGCGGAACCCGAGGTACGTCGCCGCCGTCGAGACCGCCTGCGGCTCGCACACCCACACGCTGGTGCCTCAGCGGCGGAACGTCTACGTGTACGTCTCGTCGTACTCGCCGAGCGCGGCCTACCCCGACTGCCGGCCACCGCACGACGGCATCTCCGTCATCAAGGTGCCGCGCAACGCCCCCGAGAAGGCGGCGGTCGTGGGCTTCCCCGTGCTGTTCCCCGGTGAGGGACCGGACGGCGGCGGCAATCCGGGCGGGCCCACAAACCCGGGCGTCTCCAAGACCACCGGCTGCCACGACATCACCGTGCTGCCCTCGAAGGACCTGGCCGCGGGCGCCTGCATGGGGGACGGCATCCTGTTCTCCGTCGAGGACCCGGAGCACCCGAAGGTCATCGACCGCGTGCAGGACAACGTCAACTTCTCCTTCTGGCACTCGGCGACGTTCAACCAGAAGGCGAACAAGGTCGTGTTCACCGACGAGCTGGGCGGCGGCCCCGCGGCCACCTGCAACGCGGCGACCGGGCCGAACCGCGGTGCCGACGGCATCTACGACATCGTCGGCAAGGGTGACGAGCGCAAGCTCGTCTTCCGCAGCTACTTCAAGATCCCCCGCCACCAGGCGGACACCGAGAACTGCGTGGCCCACAACGGCTCGCTGATCCCGGTGAAGGGCAGGGACCTGATGGTCCAGGCCTGGTACCAGGGCGGTGTCTCCGTCTGGGAGTTCACCGACTCGTCGAAGCCCAGGGAGATCGCCTACTTCGAACGCGGCCCGATGAGCACCGACCGGCTGACCTTCGGCGGCTCGTGGTCGGCGTACTACTACAACGGCTACATCTACTCGAACGAGATCACCAAGGGCTTCGACGTCCTGAAGATCAAGGACCGGCGCACGGACCCGGCACGGTGGGTCCACCTGCGTGAGCTCAACGTGCAGACACAGCCGGACTACTTCGGCTGACCCTGCGGACCGCACCCCGGTGCGTCCCCGGTCGCGAAGAACCGCGACAGATCCCTGTCGCTCCTCCCGCCGGAGGCTCCGGCCTCCGGCGGGACACCCAGCTCCCAGTCGAGCCGGTAGCGCTTGAACAACTCGGCCCGCAGCACCGGGACCGGCATCGGAACACCCGGCACCAGGGCGGCGTACACGGCACCCATCAGCAGGGCCCGCAGCATCGGGTAGTCGCTGTCGACGTCCCGTGACCCGTGCCGGGCGACGGTGTCCCGCAGCAGTTCGGCCAGGCGCCGCTGTTCCGGGCAGGGCATGAAGCCCTCGGCCTGCAACAGCCCGGCCATGTGCTGGCGCATCAGCACGGGCCGGTCCCTGGCCAGCCCCAGGATCGCGTCGATGGCCCGCGCCATCCGCTCCCGGCCGTCCTCGGTACGCGGCTCGCGCTCCAGCGCCTCCTCCAGCGTGCGGTGCATCAGCCGGTGCACGGCGGACTGCACGAGCTGGCGCTTGCCCGGGAAGTAGTACGAGACCAGACCGCGGGCCGAACCCGCCCGGTCGGCGATGTCGCCGAGCGTCGTGGCCTCGAAGCCGCGCTCGCCGACCAGCTCGACCGCCGCCTGGAGAAGCCGCTCCTTCGAACGCCTCCGCAACTCTTCATTGACCGAGGCGCTGCGCGGGGACATGCTGTAACTCCTGCGTTGACTGGCTGCCAGCCAACTATACTCGTAGGCGTCCGGCCAGGACCGTGAGGTCCGGACCGGCGATGCCGTCTGCCTCGGGCGACACGGGGGATCGTCCGAGGCGGGCGAGCAGACGACCTGGTGGTGGCCTCGGGCTACTGGTTTCCGCGGGGTCAGCTCACCAGGTCCAGGACCGGCCGCAGCCCGTCCGGCCGGTCGGTCACCGGCAGGTGGTCCACGAAGTGCACTTCACACCCCAGGGCGGCGGCCCCGCCGTCCGCCCTGCGGTCGTCGCCGACCATGAGCGTCCGGCGCGGATCCGCGCCGAGCGCCTCGCAGGCGGTGGCGAACAGCCGCGGGTCGGGCTTCTGGATGCCGTGCTCGTACGACAGGACGTACGCGTCGACGTAGCGGTCCAGGCCGTGCTCGCGGAACACCGGGCGCAGGTCCCAGCCGATGTTGCTGACCACCCCGACGGGGACGCCCCGCTCCCGCAGCGTGCGCAGCACCTCGACGGCGTCCGGGTACGGGGTCCACGCCGCCGGTGTCATGTGGCGGTCGTACAGCGCGTCGTGCCACGCCGGGTCGGGCAGCGTGACCTGGCGGGAGAGGCCGGTGTAGGCGGCCCGGTGCAGTGCGGCACTCTGGTCGCGGATCAGCCAGGCGTCGGCCAGTTCCTCCGGCACCCGAGCGGGATCGCCACCGCCCGGCAGCGCCCCGACTGCCTCCAGCGCCTGCGCGGTGACGGTGAACTCGGCCTCTGTGAAGGGGACTTCGGCATCGGCCACGACACCGCGCAGCCAGGATTCGGTGGACTCGACGCGGAAGAGCGTTCCGGAGAAGTCGAACAGCACAGCCGTCATGGGGGCGATCCTACGAGGCGGTGTCCGGGTGGGTACGCGGCTGCCGGTGCTCGTGCGTCCACACCGCCAGAGCCACCACCAGCGCGCCCAGCAGCCAGCCGCCCACCACGTCCGTCGGCCAGTGGACGCCCAGCCAGACACGGGTGAGTCCGACACCGATCACGGACACGACGGCCACGGTCACGGCCGTACGCCACACGGCACGGCCGACGCCGTGCCGGTGCAGGAGCCACAGGAAGAGGCCGCACACCACCGTGGCGGTCATGGCGTGGCCCGACGGGAAGGCCGAGTAGTGGGCCGAGTCGACGGGGTCGGGCCAGACCGGGCGGGGGCGGTCCACCAGGGCCTTGAGGGCCTGCTGGAACAGCGTGCCCAGCGTGACGGCCAGCGCCAGCCACGCCGCCGTCCAGTGCGCCGCGAGGCGCACCACCAGCCACACGACCACGACCGCGCACAGCGCGCGCATGGTCCACGGGTCCCACACCCAGTCCGTGAGGATGCGGCACGCCTGGGTGATGCCGGATTCCTCGACCGCCCAGCGGTGGGTGGTGGCGGAGATGTCTCCGTCCGCGTTGATCAACGGGCTCCATCTGGCCGCGACGAGGGTCAGCAGCAGAGCGGAGCACAAGGCCAGTACGCCGGCCGACCGGGCGGCGGTGCCGTGCTGCGGGCGGGGCGGGGAGTCGAGGGACCGGGTGTGCATGATGCGATCCTCGCCGAACCGGGGGCTCCGGATCCAGTACGGAGCCGATCTTCGCTACCCGAACCGCACACTCCGGCCATCGGGACGCGATCGTCACGCCTTTGGCATCGGCACGGATTTCACCGGCGCCCCGGACCATGCATTCGGGCTATCCCAGCGCCCGCAGCCCCGGTACGAACGCCACCAGCACCGGCACCACGGGCACCAGGGCGGCAGCCGCCGTCAGCCGCAGCCGGCGTGCCGGGGACAGCCGGTCCGGGGGAGTGAGCAACCGGTGCACCCGCGCCGGGACATGTGCCTGCGGCGTCGGGCAGGGGCCGAACACGCCGCGGTGCTCGTTGAGTTCGACCAGGGCCAGGGCCGTGGTCAGGCGGCCGAAGCGGCGGGACGCCGTGTCGTCGGCGGCGAGTTCGACCAGGCGGTGCATCTCGTCGCGGAACGCGGCGAACACCGGCACCTGCGGAAAGCCGCCCGCCAGCGCGGAGGAGCAGTTCAGCAGCCAGTCGTGCCGCGCCCGCGCGTGCCCCTGCTCATGGGCGAGCACGGCGTCCAGTTGCCGGCCCTTCAGCCGGCGCAACGCGGCCGTGGTGACGACCAGTTGCGGCGGAGCGCCGGGCTGCCACCAGGCGTCGGGCCGCTCGCTCTCCAGGACGACGAGTCGGCCGGACACGGCCACCTCGCCCGGCAGCAGCGGCGCCCTGACCAGCAGATCGGCACGTCGGCGGCGGCGCCGGGCGCGTGCCCCGCCGATCTCGCGGACCAGCATCGCCGCGCTCCACAGCCCGCCGCCGGCCAAAGCCACGGCGGTGGTCGCCGCCCAGGGGCCGGCCGTACCGAGGGCGTAGGCCTCGACGACCGGGCCCGGCGCCGTCGCGAAGACGTGCCCGCCGACCGCGTGCCAGGCGGCTGCCGCGCTGAGCGTCATCGACAGCGCACAGCACACGAGCAGGGCCACCACCACGCACTGCCACACCCACAGCGCCACGACCGGCTCACGATCCGGCCAGTCCGCCCGGGCGAGCAGCCGGGGAGCGGCCACTGCGATCAGGGCGCCGAGCAGCAACAGTGCCGCGGGGAGCATCATGAGGCGCAGCCTACGAGTGAGGCACGGCTCAGGGGTACGACTTGTGGCGCCAAAGTGACGCAGGCAACGGATCCGTACGGCCCGCCGGGACGGTCCTGCTCACAGCGTCAGCAGCATCGCCACCATCGCGATCCCCATGGACAGCCGGCAGGCCCGCGCCAGTTCCGGCCGGTCGCCCCACCCGGCGGACCCGCCTCCCCCGGCCCCGCTGCCCGCCACGGCGGCCACCGGCACCAGCCGGACGCCGGTCAGCAGCACGTACCCGGCGAAGTAGAGCAGCAGCGCACCGGTCAGCAGCGGGACCCCAGATCCCCCCTGACCGTGCGCGTGGGCGGGAGCGCCGGCCATGACGACGGACATGTAGACCATGGCCCCGGCCCCCACCAGGTGGTGGAGGTGGTGCGCGCCGGCCCGCGCCGCCCACAGCGCGGGGACCGCGGCCGCCCCGAACACCACCGCGTAGGCGGGCCAGGCCCACGGCGGCGGAGTGAACACCGCCGCCGGCACCGCCATCGCGGCCATCCCGAAACCCATCAGCGCCTCACCGCCCGCGGTGCTGCGCTGCTCCCCGGCGCTGCCGCGCATCCGCACCAGGCAGTAGGCGCCGGTCACCGCGCAGAGCACCACCAGTAGCCAGCCGGACGAAGCCGGTCCGTGCACGCGCACCCTCCCCGCTCGACGGTCGGTCAGCTCGGCAGTCGGTCCATCGATGCCCGGGCCATGCGGCGCGCACGCAAGCGCAAGGGTGTACACGGGGAGCATTCGAGGGAGCACGCGAGGTGACAGCATGTCTTTTATGAGTAAAACACCTGCTAACCTTGTCTCCTATGAGCAGTGCGACCCCCGTCCCCGTCTCCCCACCTGCCCGGCGTCTCCCGCTGGCGGGCGTGCTGCGCGTCGGCCGTCCCTCGGACATCTGGTTCAAGCCCGCGCTGAGCGTGGTCGCGGCGATCGCCCCTCCCAACCTCACCCTGCTGGCGCTCGGCCGGCTCGACCTGGCGATGTACACGATGGCCGGATCCCTGTGCGCGCTGTACGCGCACAACCGGCCCTACGCCGCCCGGGCCGGAGCCCTGGTGTGGGTGGTGCTCGGCATGCTCGGCGGGCTCGCCGTCGCCCTGGTCGCGGCCTCGCTCACGGGCAGCGCCGTGGTCCTGGTCACCGTCGGCGCTCTGCTGGCCGCCGCGCAGAAGGTGCTGTGCGACGCGACCCGTGTCGGGCCACCCGGCCATGTCGTCCTCACGTTCGTCAGCTCCGCCTCGCTGTTCGTGCCGCAGACCCTCGCCCAGGTCCCCGGCCATCTGGCGTTGGCCGCCGCGACGGGTGTCTGGGCCTGGCTGGTCTGCATGGCCCCCGCGCTGGTCCGCCCGCACGGGCCGGAGCGCCGCGCCACCGCCGCCGCGCTGAAGGCCGCCGCCGCGTACGCCGACACGGGCGGCACCGGCGAGGGCCAGGCCCGGGCCCGCGCCGCGGGCTACGCCGCCGTACAGGCCGCCTGGCAGTCGCTGTCGTCCACCAGCGCCCGTTCCCGCACCCGGCGCGCGCTCGAACGGCTCGTCGTCCGTGCCGAGGTGGCCCTCGCCGCGCCGGCGGAGGCGGACGCCGGCCGTCTGCGGGCGTGGGCCGGCGCGCTGCGCGGTACCGGGCCCGTCCCGCAGGCCGGGCTGCCGCGGGCCGCCGCCGACGAACTGCTCGGTGTCGACACGGCCCGCGGGCTCTGGGCGCGGCTCGGCCCGCTGACTCCGCTCGCCGTACGCACCGCACTCGGCTGCGCGCTCGCCGGCTACGCCTCCCTGGCCCTCGGTATCGGCCGCCCCTACTGGGCCCTGGTCACCGCCGCCTCGCTCTACCAGGCGAACATCGCCCTGACCTGGAGCCGGGCCGTCCAGCGCGTGGTGGGCAACGTCGCCGGAGTGCTCGTCTTCGCGGCCGTCGTGCCGCTCGCGCACCTGGGCCAGGCGGCCCTCGTGGTGTGCTGCCTCGCGTTCAGCTTCGGCGCCGAGCTGCTCATCAGCCGCAACTACTGGCTGGGCAGCGTCTGCGTGACCCCCATGGCCCTGCTCGTCACCGAGTTCGCCGGGTACCGGGAGCCCGGCGAGCTGATGACCGAGCGGCTCGTGGACACGGTCGTCGGCGCCCTGGTCGGCTTCGTCGCCGCAGTGGCCGTCACCAACCGGCGTGCGGGCGACCGCGTCGAGCGCGCCCTCACCGCCGCCGACCGGGCCCGCGAGCGCACCGCCCGCCTCCTGGCCGAGCCGCACCCCGACGCCGCCGCCCTGGGAGCCGCCCGTCGCGGCCTCGCCGTCGCCCTGGCCGATCTGCGCGCCACCGCCGACGCGGCGGCCGGCGAATGGTGGCAGCGCGCCCTGCCCCAGGAGCGGGTCGTACTCGCCGAACAGTCAGGACACCGTACGCTCGCCGCGACGGCACGACGCCAGGGGCTGCTCCCGGACCGGGGCACGGACACGCAGACGGAGGACGCACGGCCATGACGGCGACGGATGGACCATCGCCCAACGGGGGCGGGCCGGGGGACGGCCCGGAGCCGACGACGGGGGCTTACGGGGCCTCTGCGGCCGGAGGGAGCCCGGGCGGTGAGACCCCTGCTGCCGGAGGGGCCCCGATCGGTGCGGACCCCGGCGGTCACCGGCAGGGCGACACCGTCGCCGCCGTCGTCCGGCAGTGGCAGGCCGTTCATCCCGGGCTCGACACCGGGCCGATGGAGATCATCGGGCGGATCAACCGTTGCGCCGCCCTCCTTCAGCAGGCCGAGGACGCGCCGCTGCGCAGGGCGGGGCTCAGCCGGCCCGAGTTCGATCTGCTCGGCGCGCTGCGCCGCACCGGGCACGAGCTGACGCCCGGGGAGCTGGCCCGGGAGACCTTCTCCTCGGGCGCCGCCGTCACCAAGCGCCTCAAGCAGCTGACCGAACGGGGCCTGGTCGAACGCCGCGGCGACACCCGCGACCGCCGTGTCGCCCACCTCCGCCTCACCGACGCCGGACGCGAACTCGTGGACGGCGTCCTGCCCGCCCAGCTCGCCTACGAGACCGCCGCCCTGTCCGGCCTGGACGCCCCCGGGCAGGGCGAACTGGCCGCCCTGCTCGGAGAGTTGCTCGCCCAACTGGAGGGCCGCCTGGGCGCGCTGCGGAGCTGAGCCGTCCACCGGCGGCGGCCGGCTCGGGCCGCAGCAAGCCCGGGCCACGGGTCAGAGCACCTCGTGTGCCGTGCGGCGGTGCGTGGAGCGGCGGTCCTCGATGGCAGGCCAGCGGTCGCCGTAGATGTTCCGGGTGATGGCCGGCTCGCGGACGAAGTCGTGCGGGAAGCCGAGCGGCACCGCGCTCACCTGGTCGAGGCGGGCGAGGGCGTCCGCGTCGAGACGGACGTCGACGCTGCCCAGATTGTCGGCGAGCTGGCTCTCCTTGGTCGCCGCGATGATCGGGACCACGTTGCCCGGCCGGGCCAGCAGCCAGGCCAGCGCCACCTGGGCCGGACTCCAGCCGCCCTGCTCGGCGACCTCCAGGACGGCACTGATCACCGCCTCCTCGCGCGGGTCGACGTCACCGCCCGTGGCGCCCAGCCGTCCCGCCTCGCCCCTGCGGTACTTGCCGGTGAGCTTCCCGGCCGCGAGCGGTGCCCAGGCCAGCACCGCCAGGTCGAAGGCCCGGGCCTGGGGCAGCAGTTCGCGCTCCGGGGTCCGCTCCAGCAGGCTGTAGCGCAGTTGCGAACCGGCGAACGCGGTCCAGCCCCGCAGCTCCGCCAGCGTGTTGGCCTGGGCGATCTCCCAGGCCGGCCAGTCCGAGACACCGACGTACAGCACCTTGCCCGTGCGGACGAGGTCGTCCAGGGCCCGCATGACCTCCTCGACGGGCGTGAAGTTGTCCCGGGCGTGCACCCACAGCACGTCCAGCCGGTCGGTGCGCAGCCGCTGAAGGCTCGCCTCCACCGACTGGACCAGGTTCTTGCGGTGGTTGCCCGCGGCGTTGACGTCGCCGTCGCGGATCCCGCAGGTGTACTTGCTGGCCAGCACGAACGTGTCGCGCCGGCCCTGCAGCAGCTCACCCAGGATCCGTTCCGAGCTGCCGTCGGTGTAGTTGTTGGCGGTGTCGATGAAGTTGCCGCCCGCCTCCGCGTAAGCGTCGACGATCCGGGCGCTGGCCTCCTTGCCGGCGCCCCAGCCCCAGTCGTCGCCGATGGTCATCGCGCCGAGGCTCAGCTCGCTCACGCGCAGACCGGTCTTGCCGAACAGTGTGTAACGCACGGTCTCTTCCCTCCGGGCAGGTCGTCCGCCCGACGCTAGAAGCTGGAGCGCACTTCAGCGCAAACCACGGCCCCGGCGGTCACACACCGTCGCCTCAGCCCTCCTCGCCCGCCCCGTACACGCCGAACATGGCCCCCTGCGGGTCCCGCAGCACCGCGATGCGCCGACCGCCGGGCAGGGAGGTGGGGACCATCAGGACGTCGCCCAGCTGCTGGACGACGGCGGTCGTGGCGTCCACGTCCGCCACGGCGAAGTACGGCAGCCAGTGCGCCGGGACCTCGGGCGGGAACTTGTCGTCCATCGTCACCATGCCGCCGAAGTCCGCCCCGCCGACGCCCCACTGGGTGTACCGCTCCGAGGCCTTGACGGTCCAGCCGAACACCCGGCCGTAGAAGGCCACGGCCTGCTCGGGGCCCCTGGTGTACAGCTCGGCCCAGCCCAGCGAACCGGGCGCGTTGAACAGCCCGGCGCCCGGGAAGGTCCCCGCCTGCCACAGCTGGAACACGGCACCGGTCGGGTCGGCGGCCACCGCGAACCGGCCCGCGTCGAACACGTCCGTCGGGCCGAACAGCACCGTCCCGCCCGCCTCGGTCACTTCACGCACGGCGGCGTCCGCGTCGGTCACCGCGAACGCCACGTTCCACGCGACCGGCTGCGATGGCTGGTACAGCGGGGCGAGCGCGGCGACGGCCGCGTCCCCGAGGTGGGCGACGGTGTAGCCGCCCGCCTCCTGACGCGGGTCCGTCTCGGGCCGCCAGCCGAACAGCCTCGTGTAGAACCGCTGGGCCGCCTCCAGGTCGGTGGTCCCCAGCTCGGTCCAGCAGGGCCCGCCGGTCACCGGTGCGTCGAGCTTCATGGCGTTCCTTCCGCAGGGAGTCCCCGGGCATGAGCCCCTCCAGCACGCTAAGCCGCAGCCCGTCGTCCCTGCCATCCGGGGAAACCCACTGGTGTGCCGCACCGGCCCCGGCATACCCTCGTCCCCGTACCGCACCGCGTGGCGGCCTCCAGCTCCTTCACCTGCCCGGAGGTCTCCCATGCCCGCGCTCGAGGTGCGCCCCTTCCGCCGAGCCGACCGCGACCAGCTGACCGACCTGGTCAACATGCACGTCGCGGCCGTCGTCCCCCGCGTCTCCGTCTCCGTGAACACCGTCCTCAGCGACCTGGAACGGCAGCCCGGAGAATTCATCACCGACCCGTGGGTGGCCGAGCGGACGACGCTCGTGGCCGAGCAGCGCGACTGCGTCGTCGCCGCGGCCCACCTGCTGCGCTACCGGGCCGACGCCGCGGTCGGCGAGTCCTACCGGGACGCCGCGGAGATCAATTGGTTCGTGTGCCGTCCGGCGGCCTCCTTCTGGCCGGACGCCGACCAGGCCGCGGACCTGCTGATGCGTGAGTGCCTGGCCCGGTGCGCCCGCTGGAACGCCCGCGTCCGGTACGCCGACGGCGCGCTGCCCGCCCCCCTCGTCTACGGGCTGCCCCGCAACTGGCCGCACATCCGGGCCGTCTACGAACGCGCGGGCTTCCAGCACGTCGGGGACACCGAGGTCATCCTGATCGCCCGGGTGGCCGACCTGCCGGAGCCCGAGCCCCGGCCGGGCGTCACGATCGAGCGCACGCTGGGGGAGTGCGGCACCCGCTTCACCGCCCGCGCCGGCACCCGCGCCCTCGGCTTCGTCGAGATCGACACGGCCCTGGCCCGCCCGGAACGCCACGCCCGTGCCGCCGGCCTGGCCGACATCGGCAACCTGCACATCGACCCCGCGCAGTACGGCACCGGTCTGGAGCGCCGGCTGCTCGCCGGGGCCGCGGACTGGCTCCGCCTGTGTGGCGTGGACCGGCTCGTCGCCTACGAATCCGCCGCCGACAGCACCATGCTCGACCATCTGACGGGCGCGGGCTTTCGCGAACTGACCCGCACCGACCGGGGCTGGGAGCACCGCCCCGGAGGGCCTCAGATGCCCGGCCGGTAGCGCATCGGGTGGTCCGCCGGGACCTCCACCAGCACGATCGGCGTCCCGTCCGGATCCGCGATCCACATCTCGACCAGCCCCCAGGGCTCCTTCACCGGCGGCCGTACGATCACCACGCCCTTCGCCCGCAGCTCCTCCTGCGCCGCCGCCGCGTCGGCGACCTGGAGCCACAGGCGCGTGACAGGCGCCGGTGGGGTATCGGACCGGCCGGAGACCTCCAGGAAGCCACCGCCGAGGAAATAGACCGTCCCACGGTCCGGCCCCGTACCGAACTCCCGGTACACGGCGAGCCCGAGCTGTTCGCCGTAGAAGGCACGGGACCGCTCGGGGTCGGTGGGACGGAGCAGGATCCGGCTGCTGAGTACATGCACCATGCAGCGGAGCCTAGTGGTGCAGTTACTCTCATCCCTGCCCGAGCGCGCCACCGAACGGAGACGTACGCCCATGGACACCGACGCCACCGGACTGACCTTCCGCGATGCCACGGACGCCGACGTGGACGAGCTGGTCGCATTGATCGAGTCGGCGTACCGGGGCGACGCGAGCCGAGTCGGGTGGACCACCGAGGCGGACATTCTCCAAGGGCAGCGGACCGACCCGGAGGGGGTGCTGGCCGTCATCAAGTCGCCCGACGGCCGGCTGCTGACGGTGGAGCGGGCGGGGCGGATCGTCGCCTGCTGCCAGCTGGAGCACCGGGGTGACCACGCCTACTTCGGGATGTTCGCGGTCAGTCCCCGGCTCCAGGGCGCCGGCCTCGGCAAGGTGATCATCGCGGAGGCGGAGCGGCAGGCCCGCGAGACGTGGGGCGCGACGGAGATGCACATGACCGTGATCTCCGTACGCGAGGACCTCATCGCCTGGTACGAGCGGCGCGGCTACCGCCGTACGGGACGGACGACCCCGTTCCCGTACGGCGACGAGCGCTTCGGCATCCCGCAGCGCGACGACCTGAAGTTCGAGCTGCTGATCAAGGAGCTCGCCTAGGGGACACCCCGTGGCCGGGTCCCCCCTGGCCACTACGCCGTGAAGCGGCCCGTGCGCTTGATGTCCGGGTGGTCGGTGGTCGCGCCGTCCAGGCCGAAGGCGCGGACGAGACGCAGATGGTCCTGCGTGTTGACCACCCAGCCGATGATCCTCAGGTCGGCCTTGCGGGCGCGCTCCACGATCTCCAGGGTGAGCCGGCGGATGTTCAGGCAGACGGTCTCGGCACCGGCCTCGACGGCGCGGTCCACGATGTCGGTGCCGTAGCGGCTGGCGATCAGCGCGGTGCGCACACCCGGCACCAAGGGCTTGATCTCGGCGATCGCCTCGTCGTGGAACGAGGACACCTCCACCCGGTCGGCCAGCCCGCGCCGGTTCATCACCTCGGCCAGCGCCCGCGCCGCCTGCACGTCCTTGATCTCCGCCTGGAGCGGCGCCTGCACGGCCTCCAGGACCTCCTCGAAGACCGGTACCCGCTCGCCCCGGCCCGCGTCCAGGGCCCGCAGCTCGGCGAGGGTCTTCTCGGCGATCGGCCCGCTGCCGTCGGTCGTGCGGTCCACGTCCGTGTCGTGCATCACGACGAGCGCGCCGTCCTTGCTCAAATGCAGATCGAGTTCGATGGCGTCGAGGCCGGCCTCCTGCGCGGCGACGAAGGACCGGAGGGTGTTCTCGGGTTCCACACCCATGACTCCGCGGTGACCGATGGTGAGGAAGTTCAATTCGCGACTCTCTTCCGTCGACAGGCGGCACTGGGGGCCTGACGGCCCCCCTGACCGTATCGCCTGTACCCGCCCTGTGCAGAGGGTGAGGGCATGGTCGGCGCGCGTGCGGGCACAAGCATGGTCGACAGGAAAAAGTGCGGTGAAGGCCGGGGTAGGGCAGGATATTTTCCCGAGGTAGCCCTTGCTGGGAGGAACCTCGTGTGTATACGGTCGGGTTACGCGAGATTCTCCCGTGGAAGGTGGGACATGACGGAAATTCTTGTGCAGGTGGGTTCGGAGGAGCGGGTTCCTCCCGTGGCCAGGGTGGCGGACCACCCGGCATGGCCCGTGCTCAAGGATGCCGTGGAGCGGATCCGGCCATGGCAGTCCAAGGACGGGTCGATCGACTTCGACGCCGACGGCGCGCCCGACCCGGCCGACGCCGAGCTCGCCGTCCGCCAGGTCACGGACGCGGTCCTGGAGCTCTCCCCGCTGCTCCCGCACGACCGCGCCTACCACGAGGCCCTGGCCAAGGACCTGACCCGGTGGGCCGACGGCGGCTTCCAGGTGCCCGACTTCCTCGACTCGCTGCTGGCCTTCCAGCCCGCCGCGAACCGCGCGGACGGCCTCCAGCACCTGGTCGTCTTCCCGATGTACACGCAGAACGGCAATCCGGACCGCAACCTCGAAGCGGTCGTGCTGCGCATGGTCTGGCCGGACTGGCTGGCCGAGCTGGAGCGCACCCGCTACGACAACCCGCTGTTCTGCGGCATCAAGTTCGAGGACTTCACGGCGGGCTACGACACCAACTCCGCCGTGCTCTTCCCCGAGACCATCGCCGTGCGCGAGGCCCCCGAGCGGTTCAGCTGGGGCGGCATCTTCTGCGACCGTGAGGCCGCCCGCTTCCGCCGCGTCACCGACGCCGCCGTCGAGATCCTCGGCCTGGAGCTGCCCGAGGACATCGCCGCGATGGTCCACGACCAGAAGCGCTGCGAGGAGGCGTTCGTCCTGTGGGACATGGTCCACGACCGCACCCACAGCCACGGCGACCTGCCGTTCGACCCGTTCATGATCAAGCAGCGCCAGCCGTTCTGGATGTACGGCCTGGAGGAGCTGCGCTGCGACCTCACCGCCTTCAAGGAGGCCGTGAAGCTGGAGAAGGACGGCGTCCCGCAGGCCCGTGACGTGCAGGTCGCGGTCCTCTTCGACCGTATGTTCCGCTTCCCGGTCACCGGTGAGCGCGTGCGCAACTACGACGGCCTCGGCGGCCAGCTCCTCTTCGCCTACCTGCACAAGCACGACGTCGTCCGCTGGACCGACAACAAGCTGTCCATCGACTGGGAGCGCGCCCCGCAGGTCACCAACGAGCTGTGCGCCGAGATCGAGCAGCTGTACCGCGACGGCATCGACCGCCCCAAGCTCGTCCACTGGTTCGCCGGGTACGAGCTGGTCTCCACCTACCTCGCGCCGCACCCGGGCTCGAAGTGGGCCAAGGGACCCGAGGCGCTGGACGTGACGCAGCCGCCGCGGAAACTCGTCGATGACGTGCTTCCGGACGAGTTTCCGCTGAGCATGTTCTATGAGGCACTGTCCAAGAAGCTGAAGAACGTGATCGCCTCCACCAAGGGCATCACGGCGGACGGCGCCGAGCGGATCGCCGCGTGAGCGATCGGCGAAGCCAGAACACTGCTCAGGAGGCGAAGACCATGGCGGGGAACGGGGCGCTCAGCGGCGCGGTGATCGCGGTGGCCGGAGCGGGCGGGCCCGCGGGCCGGGCCGCGCTGCTCAGGCTGGCCGAGGCGGGGGCCACCGTCATCGGCTCGGACAACGACCCGGAGCGGCTGGCGGAGGCGGTGGACGCGGCGAGCTACGCGACCGGCGGCGCCACCGTCACCGGTGACACGGTCGACCTGCTCGACCTGCGGGCCACCCGCGACTGGGCCACCCGCATCGAGAAGGACTTCGGCCGCGTCGACGGCCTGGTCCATCTCGTCGGCGGCTGGCGCGGCAGCGAGACCTTCACCCGGACCAGCCTCGACGACTGGGACTTCCTGGAGATGCTGCTCGTGCGTACCGTGCAGCACACCTCCCTGGCCTTCCACGAGGCACTCCAGCGCAGCGACCGCGGACGGTACGTGCTGATCAGCGCGGCGGGCGCCAGCAAGCCCACCGCGGGCAACGCCGCGTACGCCGCCGGCAAGGCGGCGGCCGAGGCGTGGACGCTGGCCATGGCCGACTACTTCCGCAAGGCCGGGGGCCCCGAGGGCCCGACCTCGGCGGCTACGATCCTGGTGGTGAAGGCACTGGTGCACGACGCCATGCGCGCCGACCGCCCCAACGCGAAGTTCGCGGGCTTCACCGACGTCAAGGACCTGGCCGAGGCCATCACCGGCATCTGGGAGAAGCCCGCCGCCGAAGTGAACGGAAACCGTCTGTGGCTCACCGAGAAGCCGTGAACCCGCCGAAGACCGACGCCCGTCGCCATCACGACCCCGAGGTCCGCGGTTTCGCCAGCGACAACTACGCCGGCGCCCACCCGGAGGTGCTCGCCGCCCTGGCCCTGGCCAACGGCGGGCACCAGGTCGCGTACGGCGAGGACGCGTACACCGAGAACCTCCAGAGCGTCGTCCGCAGCCACTTCGGGGCCACCGCCGAGGCGTTCCCGGTCTTCAACGGCACCGGCGCCAACGTCGTCGCCCTCCAGGCGGTCACCGACCGCTGGGGCGCGGTGATCTGCGCCGAGAGCGCGCACATCAACGTCGACGAGTGCGGGGCGCCCGAGCGGGTCGGCGGCCTGAAGCTGCTCACCGTGCCCACGCCCGACGGCAAACTCACGCCCGAGCTGATCGACCGGCAGGCGTACGGCTGGGACGACGAGCACCGCGCGATGCCCCAGGTCGTCTCCATCGCCCAGGCCACCGAGCTGGGCACGGTCTACACGCCGGACGAGATACGCGCCCTGTGCGAGCACGCCCACGCACACGGTATGAAGGTGCACCTGGACGGCTCCCGGCTGGCCAACGCCGCCGCCACCCTGGACGTCCCGATGCGCACGCTCACCAACGCCGCCGGCGTCGACATCCTCTCCCTGGGCGGCACGAAGAACGGCGCCCTGTTCGGCGAGGCGGTCGTGGTCCTGAACCAGGACGCCGTCAGCCACATGAAGCACCTGCGCAAGCTGTCCATGCAGCTCGCCTCCAAGATGCGCTTCGTCTCGGTGCAGTTGGAGGCCCTGCTCGCCCGGGACCTGTGGCTGCGCAACGCCCGCCGCTCCAACGAGATGGCCCAGCGCCTCGCCGAGGGCGTACGTGCCGTGCACGGCGTGGAGATCCTCTACCCGGTGCAGGCCAACGCGGTGTTCGCCCGCCTGCCGCACGACGTGAGCGAGCGCCTCCAGAAGCGGTTCCGGTTCTACTTCTGGGACGAGGCCGCCGGCGTCGTCCGCTGGATGTGCGCCTTCGACACGACCGAGGAGGACGTGGACGCGTTCGTGGCGGCACTGAAGGAGGAGATGGCCCGCTGAGACCGTCTCCTCCCGAGCACCGCGTCAGTTGACGACGATCCGCGCGCTGTTGTTGCGCAGGTTCGGGTCGAACTCCCTGATGCTCAGCTCTGGGTCGTCGTTGAGCGTGGCGACGGTGGTGTGCGCGCCGCGCACCACGCGGTCGATCCGCAGCGGGATCTCGAACGTGTACGACGCCTTGTCGTGCAGGTATATAGGCGTCCGGCAGAAGTGGGTGGTGGGGGACGTCCCGTCCTCCGCCGTCCAGCAGTCCTCCTCCGGCAGGGGGCCGACCGTGGTGCCCTCCGGCGCCCGGAACCGCACCGTCGCCACGGCGGCGCCCGCGCCCAGCGACGCCACCCAGGCCGGACCGCGGTTGAGCACGGTGACACGGGCGGTCACGGTGTCACCGGCGGCCCCGCCCACCCTGCTGCCGCCGAGTTTCAGGTCGGCGGTGTTCCGGGCGTTGAGCATGACGGCCCGGTAGTTGTCCTGTGGGTCGAGGTCGGGGTCCGCCGCCGCGGCCCGGGCGGCGGCCAGGGGACGCAGGTCCAGCTCGGCGCCCGTGCCCCGGGTCCACGTCCAGTCGCCGCGCATCTCCTCCAGCGCCTCGTCGGAGTACGGGTGGACGGAGTGGTCGAACCGCTCGTACAGCGCATTCCGGCCCACGCCGAGACCGGTGTTCAGCGCGTATCGCTGCCCGGGTGCCACCGCCTCGTCCAGCACGCACAGAGCGGACGTACCGGTCTCGTGCGCCCGGTACTCGCAGTTGGCGTGCCGCTGTTCGAAACGCAGCCCGTACGAGGCGTCGAGCCACAGCAGCGTGCGGTCCGCGGTGCGGTTGCCGCTGTTGGACAGCGTCGCCCGCACGCTCGTCCTCGAGCCGGGCCTGAGGCCGTGCTGGTCGTCGGCCTGGCTGAGCCCGAGGTCCGGCCCGTTGCCCACGCCGACCCGTGTCTCTGCCGGGTGGGACGTCGCCTCTCCGGCGACGGCCGAGTAGCGCACGTACCCCGAGGCGCCGACGTCCGCTCCGGGCAGCGCGCGCAGCCCGAACGTGGCGGCCGGCACGCTCTCCGTCCCGGCGGGCATCTCGGGGACGTCGCAGACCGCCTTGACCTCCGACTCCGGCTCGCAGTTCGCCGGCCACGACACCCGCGCGAAAGAGGCGATCTCGCCGACGTCGACGGTCAGTCGCCCCGCAGGCACCCTGTCATCGGCCACGTCACGGCTGACCCGCACGGCCAGGCTGCGCTCGGGCGCGCCGCCGTCCGCGTCCGCGCCCGGCAGTACCGTCTCGTACGGCGCACTGATCCACAGCTGGTTCTCCTGGGCGTACGCGGGCCCGGCCCCGACTCCGGCCGCCAGGGCGCAGCTCACGAGTGCGGCGCCGAGCAGGCGCTGTGGGTCCTTCATGTCTTCCCCCTTGTCACGGACCTGCTGAGGCCGAGACCCGTGGCGCGGGGGAAGGGTTGCGGCGGGGCGAGTGGTTGCGGCGGTGTTCAGCCGTTCTTGCCAGTGATGCATGTTTATGCAGTAAACGGAAAATATATTGACCTGGTGGCGATCTCGTCCCTATGCTCTGCGTGCATGCAGCTGATCCAGGAAACCCCCGATCTCTCCGCCTACTTGGCCGCTGACGAGGCGATAGACCATCATCATCCGCTGGTGCGCGAGACAGCGGCCACGTTGGCCAGGGGTGTGGCGAACTCGTATGAGTATGCGCGGGATGCGTTCGAGTTCGTGCGCGACACCATCCCGCACTCGCAGGATGCGGGGGACCTCCGCGTCACCTGGCGCGCCTCCGATGTCCTGGAACAGCGCACCGGCATCTGTTATGCCAAGGCCCACGCGCTCGCGGCGCTGCTGCGGGCCGAGGACATCCCGACCGCGTTGTGCTACCAGAAGTTCGATGTCGTGCACGGTCTGGTCGCCGTGCGGTTCAACGGCGCGTGGCACCGGCAGGACCCCCGGGGCAACAAGCCGGGAGTGGACGCGCGGTTCTCCCTCGACGGTGAGCGGCTCGCCTTCACGCCCGACCCCGAACTCGGCGAGACGGACTGTCCGGTCCTGTACGCCGCGCCTCACCCGGTCGTACTCGACACCCTCAAGTCGGCCGGCGACCGGCCTCACCTGTGGAGGACACTCCCCACCGCGCTCTGAGGCGGGACCGGAGCCCGGGCCGGCCGTGCCCGGGTGTCAGTGCGCCTCGGCCTCCCGGACCTGCTCCGGCGTCGGAGCCGTGCCGCCGAGGTGGGCCGGCATCCACCAGGTGTCGTCCGGGCCCTTCGGGCGTACGGGATAGGCGCGCTGGGCGGCCTCCAGGAGTTCCTGGACGCGCTCGCGCAGCTGGCGGGTGATCGCGCCCGCGTACTTGTCACGGGAGGCCTCGATCGCCTCGCCGACCCGGATCGTGATGGGGATGTGGCTGCGCTTGAAATTGCGGGGGTGGCCCTTGGTCCACAGCCGCTGTGTGCCCCACACCGCCATCGGGATCAGCGGGACACCGGCCTCCTGTGCCAGGCGCGCGGCGCCCGACTTGAAGCTCTTCAGGGTGAACGACTGCGAGATGGTCGCCTCCGGGAAGACCCCGACGATCTCGCCCGACCGCAGCGAGTCCAGGGCGTGCGCGTAGGCCGCCTCGCCCTGCTTGCGGTCCACGGGGATGTGCTTCATCCCGCGCATCAGCGGGCCCGAGATCTTGTGGCGGAAGACGGACTCCTTCGCCATGAAGCGCACGAGACGTTTCTGCGGCAGTGCCGCCAGGCCGTTGAAGACGAAGTCCAGGTAGCTGATGTGATTGCTCACCAGCACGGCGCCGCCCGAGCGCGGGATGTTCTCCGAACCCTGACAGTCGATCTTGAGGTCCCACGCCTTGAACAGCGTGCGGGCGAAACCGACGACGGGACGGTAGACGAGCTCTGCCATGGGCGGGTCGGACCCTTCCTGCTCTGCCTGGGAAGGGATTCCCAGTGGAAAGTTACGCAGCCGTAGGTTTACGGCTTGTCGCAGATCGTGCCCGAAGAACGGCCGGGTAGCCAGTCCCCGTGCCCGCCCGTGAGGAGATTCTCGTCACGTCGCCGCCGGATCCCACCTCGTGCTTTTACGCCCCCATTACTCCGCGCGTACCGTCACCCGCCGCATGAGCAGGTACATCTCGCACCCGAGGCAGTACCCGAACACGGCGTTCAGGAAGGCGGCCGCGAGCGCTGCGCCGGTCGCCGCGAGACCCAGCCAGCCGGGTCCCAGGCTGTAGCCGACGAGCCCTAGTCCGGCGAAAACCAGCCCCACCGCCTGGGCGAAACGTGGCGGTTCGGGCGGCTCGAAGGCGGTCGGCGGCCCGAGCCGCGGCCGTACGGCCTTGGCGAAGAGCAGGCCGTAGGGCGACCGGGTCACCCCGCCCGCCGCGCCCAGCAGGAACGCCAGCGTCTGCCAGGCCAGCAGCCACGCGTTCCCCGTGACCAGGACGACCGCCAGGACGACGGTCGTCACGGCCGCGCCGAAACGCGGCCCTCGTGCATCGATGTCCATGGGAACCAAGCATTCCGCAGCACGGCCCGATTGGGTGGGCGGGAATCTTTGCGGTCTCGTGAACGCTTGCAGCAGGTGATGACCGGACTGGTGGTGTGCGTACTGGTGCTCGCGGCGGCGAGCGCCTATGGAGTGCTGCAACGGCGGCGGAGCGGGAGAGTGCGAGTGCGCGGGCGGGACGACGGCAAGCGGCTGGACCCGGCCGAGCTGGGCGCGGAACTGGGCGAGCGGGCCACGCTCGTGCAGTTCTCCAGCGCGTTCTGCGCGCCCTGCCGGGCGACCCGGCGGGTCCTCGGCGAGGTCGCCGGCATGGTGCCGGGTGTCACCCACGTCGAGATCGACGCCGAGGCCCATCTGGACCTCGTGCGGCGGCTGGACATCCTCAAGACCCCGACCGTGCTGGTCCTCGACGCCGACGGCCGGGTGGTGCGGCGGGCCACCGGGCAGCCGCGCAAGGCCGATGTGATCGCCGCGCTGGGGGAGGCGGTGTGAGGGACGCGACCCGGTCAGTGAGCCATCTCCCACATCCGGGAACGAACTTGACTGCGCCAACCATTTATCGTCAGCCTGACCCCATGCCTGCGGACCTTCTCGCCACGCCCGACCTCCTGCGCTCGGTCTTCCGACGGCACGCGGCAGGGGTCGCCGTGATCACGGCCCGTGGCGACGCCGGCCCGGTGGGCTTCACCGCCACCTCCCTGGCCTCCGTCTCCGCCGAGCCGCCCCTGCTGTCCTTCGGGGTCGGCACCGGCTCCTCCAGTTGGCCCGCGATCGCGGTGGCCGAGCATGTCGGCGTGCACATCCTCGGCGAGCACCAGCAGGAGCTGGCGGCCACCTTCGCCCGCAGCGGCGCCGACCGCTTCGGGCCGCCCACCGCCTGGCGGGACGGGCCCGAGGGTGTCCCGGTGCTCGACGGCGTGCTGGCCTGGCTGGTGGGCCGGGTCGTCGCGCGCGTGCCCGCCGGTGACCACCGGATCGTGATCGCGGAGGTCGTGCGCGGCGACTCCACGGGCACCGCCCGGCCACTCCTCTACCACCAGGGACGTTTCAACCGCCTGCGCGACTGATCCGCGTGTCCCCCGTGCTGCGGGACCGTCGAGTTCCGGTTACGCTGCGTTGCGAAGGTCACAGTTCAAAGCGCTTGCTTAGCGGGAACGAACTGGGTGTACTGACGAGTAATATTCCGCTCGGAGCGTGGGTCGCCCCGACCGGGATCGGCCGCTTGAGGCGCCTATGCTGCCTGCAAGTAGGCAGCATGGAAATGACGATGCAGTAGGAGAGCCGGCGTGAGCTTGAGGATCGTTGTCACTGTGAAGTACGTGCCCGACGCCACTGGCGACCGGCACTTCGCCGATGACCTGACCGTCGACCGGGACGACGTGGACGGTCTGCTCTCCGAGCTCGACGAGTACGCGGTCGAGCAGGCGCTGCAGATCTCCGAGAACTCCGACGACGACGTGGAGATCACCGTCCTGACGGTGGGCCCCGAGGACGCCAAGGACGCCCTGCGCAAGGCGCTGTCCATGGGCGCCGACAAGGCGATCCACGTCGAGGACGACGACATCCACGGCACCGACGCCATCGGCACCTCCCTGGTCCTGGCCAAGGCGATCGAGAAGGCCGGCTACGACCTGGTCATCTCCGGCATGGCCTCCACCGACGGCACCATGGGCGTCGTCCCCGCGCTGCTCGCCGAGCGTCTGGGCGTGCCGCAGGTGACCCTGCTCTCCGAGGTGTCGGTCGAGGACGGCACGGTCAAGGGCCGCCGCGACGGCGACGCCGCTTCCGAGAACCTGGAGGCGTCCCTGCCGGCGGTCGTGTCGGTGACCGACCAGTCGGGCGAGGCGCGTTACCCGTCCTTCAAGGGCATCATGGCGGCGAAGAAGAAGCCGGTGGAGTCCTGGGACCTGTCCGACCTCGACATCGAGGCCGAGGAGGTCGGCCTGGAGGGCGCCTACACCACGGTCGACAACGCGGCCGAGCGTCCGGCCCGTACCGCGGGCACGATCGTCAAGGACGAGGGCGAGGGCGGCAAGCAGCTCGCTGAGTTCCTCGCGGGCCAGAAGTTCATCTGAGCCCCGCATTCGCTGACCGCCCCTCATCTTTCGCAAGCAGGAGAGAAGAAGTCCCATGGCTGAAGTTCTCGTCTACGTCGACCACGTGGACGGTGCCGTCCGCAAGCCCACCCTGGAGCTGCTGACCCTGGCCCGCCGCATCGGCGAGCCGGTCGCCGTCGCGCTGGGCAACGGCGCCGGTGACACCGCCGCCACGCTCGCCGAGCACGGCGCGGTGAAGGTCCTCACGCACGAGGCCGCCGAGTACGCCGACTACCTGGTCGTACCGAAGGTGGACGCCCTCCAGGCCGCCCACGAGGCCGTTTCCCCGGCCGCCGTGCTGGTCCCGTCCTCCGCCGAGGGCAAGGAGATCGCCGCCCGTCTGGCGCTGCGTCTGGGTTCGGGCATCATCACCGACGCCGTCGACCTGGAGGCCGGCGACGAGGGCCCGGTGGCGACCCAGTCGGTGTTCGCCGCGTCCTTCACCACCAAGTCCCGTGTGTCCAAGGGCACCCCGGTCATCACGGTCAAGCCCAACAGCGCGGCCGTGGAGCCGGCTCCGGCCGCCGGTGCGGTCGAGGCGCTGTCGGTGTCCTTCTCCGCGCAGGCCACCGGCACCAAGGTCACCGGCCGTACGCCGCGTGAGTCGACGGGCCGTCCGGAGCTGACCGAGGCCGCGATCGTGGTCTCCGGTGGCCGTGGCGTCAACGGCGCGGAGAACTTCGCGATCATCGAGGCCCTCGCCGACTCCCTCGGCGCGGCCGTCGGTGCCTCGCGCGCCGCCGTCGACGCCGGCTGGTACCCGCACACCAACCAGGTCGGCCAGACGGGCAAGTCCGTCTCGCCGCAGCTGTACATCGCCTCCGGCATCTCCGGCGCGATCCAGCACCGTGCCGGTATGCAGACCTCGAAGACGATCGTGGCGATCAACAAGGACGCCGAGGCCCCGATCTTCGACCTGGTCGACTACGGCGTGGTCGGCGACCTCTTCGACGTCGTCCCGCAGCTGACCGAGGAGATCAAGACCCGCAAGGGCTGATCGACCCGGGCTGCAGAAGGCCCCCGTGACCGCACGAACGGTCACGGGGGCCTCTCTCATCCCAGGGTCATCGAGGCCTGCACCGGCAGATGGTCGCTCGGATACGTCCCGTCCACGCTGAAGGTGTTCATCCCGGCCCAGTGCGTGGTCACCCCGGGCGTGGTGAGGATCCAGTCGATGCGCCGCCCGCCGGGCCTGAGCTCCCGGTAGCCGTGGTGCGTCCCGTACGCCGGACTCCGTGAGGCCGCCGCGTCCCAGGCGTCCACCAGTCCGATGTCCAGCATGAGGTCGTACACGCGGTTGTCGTGGGCGGCCGCGTTGAAGTCGCCGGTGACGATGACCGGTAACGACCGGTCCCACCCGGCGATCGTCTCGCCGATGAGTCCCGCCGAGCGTTCGCGGGCGTACTGGCTGACACTGTCCAGGTGGGTGTTGAGGACGTAGAACTCCCTTCCCCCGTCGGCGAGATCGGCAAAACGGACCCAGGTCACCATGCGCAGCCAGTCCGCGTCCCAGGTGTTCGAGGCGATCGTGTACGGCGTGTCGGACAGCCAGAAGTGGTCGAACTCGACCGGGTCGAGTCTGCGCGTGTCGTAGAAGATCGCCATGAACTCGTCCTTGCTGCCGCCCCCGCGTCCGGTGCCGATCCACTCGTAGTGCCCGCCGAGATCCCTCTCGATCATGCGCACTTGCTGGTAGAGCCCTTCCTGGGTGCCGATGACGTGCGGTCGCTCGCGGCGCAGCAGTTCTCGCATCACCGGCCGGCGCACGGCCCAGCGCGGTGTCTCGTCGACGACGGTCGCGAAGCGCACGTTGAACGTCATGACGTTCAGGGCGCCCGCGTGCTCGCCGGCGGAAGCGGGGTGTGTGGGCCCTGCGGTGGTGAGCAGCGGTCCTGCGACGGCGGCGGCCGCCGCTGCCTTGAGTCCGTGGCGGCGCGTCACTCCGACCTCGTTCGGCACGTGTTCTCCCTCCCCTTGCACGTCAGGATGAAGCTTGCCTTGTGAATACGGAAGATGCGGGCGGGTCGGCAGTGACAGAGGGTGAAGGATAGGGAATCCCGTCGCAAGACGGTGTTGACCAGCGGGAAGGTCGGCCGATAGCTTCGCTCTACGGATTGTTGATTCCGTACAGCGGAAAACAGGAGGGTCTCGGAATGGGTCAGGGCCAGCAGGAGAAGGTGGCGACGAGCCTCGCGGGCGCCGTCAGCGAGGAGATCAGCGCCTCCCTCGCGCCGGTCGACGCCGAACTGGAGCGCCGCTACCCCGGAGACCCCGGCACCCGCCAGCCCGTCCACACCGTCTACGTCCCCGGCGACGTCTTCGTCGCCGACACCGTCCGCTCCTGGGGCGATCGTGCCCTGGCCGCCCTCGACGAACACGCCCCGGACGCCGCCTCCTTCGCCGCCGTCCTCGGCCTGGCCGACGAACTCGCCGAGCCCGTCCACGCGCGCGTGCGCGCCAAGCTGGAGCGCGAGCCGATCGAGGACCTGCGCGTCGACTTCGAGGACGGCTACGGCAACCGCCCCGACGCCGAGGAGGACGAAGCCGCGGCCCGCGCCGCCCGGATCGTCGCCGAGGCGTACGAGGACGGCACCGCGGCCCCCTACATGGGCATCCGCATGAAGTGCATGGAGGCGCCCGTACGGGCCCGGGGCATCCGCACGCTCGACATCTTCCTCACCGGCCTGATGGAGGCCGGGGGGCTGCCCGACGGACTGGTGCTCACCCTGCCCAAGGTGACCTACGCCGAGCAGGTCACCGCGATGGCGCGGCTGCTGGACGCCTTCGAGAAGACGCACGGCCTGGAGCCCGGCCGGATCGGCTTCGAGATACAGATCGAGACCAGCCAGTCCGTCCTCGCCGCCGACGGCACCGCCACCGTCGCCCGCATGATCCAGGCCGCCGAGGGTCGCGCCACCGGCCTGCACTACGGCACCTTCGACTACAGCGCCTGCCTCGGCGTCTCCGCCGCCCACCAGGCCAGTGACCACCCCGCCGCCGACCACGCCAAGGCCGTCATGCAGGTCGCCGCGGCCGGCACCGGCGTGCGCGTCTCGGACGGATCCACCAACGTCCTGCCCGTCGGCCCGACCGAGAAGGTGCACGCCGCCTGGCGCCTGCACTACGGCCTCACGCGCCGCGCCCTGGCCCGCGCCTACTACCAGGGCTGGGACATGCACCCCGGCCACCTCCCCACCCGGTACGCGGCCGTCTTCGCCTTCTACCGCGAGGGCTTCGAACAGGCCGCTGCCCGCCTCGCCCGGTACGCCAACCGCACCGGCGGCGACGTCATGGACGAACCCGCCACCGCCAAGGCCCTCAGCGGCTACCTGCTGCGCGGCCTGGACTGCGGCGCCCTGGACATCGGGGAGGTCGCCCGGCTGACCGGCCTCACCCGCGCCGACCTGGAGAGCTTCGCGGCACCCCGCCGGGGCGACCTGACGGCGTCCGCCTGACGGTTCCTCTCCCACGGTCCGGCCCTACGTACCGGCCCTGTCACAGCAGTCGCCACCGACTCTCGTCGTCACCGCCGCCCCGTAGTCTGTACGCCACGTACGGACGTGTCAGTGGACCCTGTGGGGTCGGAGGAACGGGGCAGCGGTGTCTACGGGGGAGTACGTGCAGGGGGACGGGGCCGGCCGGCTGCTGGCGGGCCGCTACCGCGTCACGGCCCGGCTGGGGCGCGGTGGCATGGGCGTCGTCTGGAAGGCCGTCGACGAGGTCCTCGGCCGTGAGGTGGCCGTCAAGGAACTGCGCACCTACACCGACGCGGCCGGCCCCGAACTGGCCGATCTGCAACTGCGGATGCAGCGCGAGGCGCGTGCGGCGGCCCGGGTGCGCCACACCGGTGTCATCGCCGTGCACGACATCGCCGAGGTCGACGGCCGCCCGCTCATCGTCATGGAGCTGGTCGACGGGCCCTCCCTGGACGACGTGCTGCGCGACCGCGGCACGCTGGACGCGCGCGAGGCGGCCGGAATCGGCGCCAAGGTCATGGACGCCCTGGCCGCCGCCCACCGCGCGGGCGTCCTGCACCGCGACGTGAAGCCCGGCAACATCCTGCTCGACCGCTCGGGCCGGGTCGTCCTCACCGACTTCGGCATCGCCACCATGGACGACCCGGGCGACGGTTCGGCCACGCACCTCACCCGCAGCGGGGAACTCGTCGGCTCCCTCGACTACCTGGCCCCCGAGCGGGCCCAGGGCGCCGACCCGGGCCCCGCCTCCGACATCTGGGCCCTGGGCGCCACGCTCTACGCGGCCGTCGAGGGCACCTCGCCCTTCCGCCGTACGTCCACGTTCTCGACGCTCACCGCGATCGTCACCGAGCCGTTGCCCGAGCCCCGCCGCGCCGGCCCTCTCGCCCCCGTCCTCCAGCAGCTGATGGACAAGCGCCCCGAGGGCCGCCCGAAGGCCCACCAGGCCCGCGAGATGCTCCAGGCCGTCGCGGACTCGGGCGGCACGGACACGCCGACGTCATCATTGCGAGGGCCGGTTCCCTCGCCCCCGCGGCCTGAGACGGAGCGCAGTGTCCCCTCGGTACCGCCGGGATTCGGACCGCCCCAGCAGGTCCAGCCGGGTGCCGCCGGGCCGCCCGAGGACGCGGGCACACCGGGCTTCGGCACCGCTGCCGCCTTCCGGTCCACCGGCACGCCGGGACAGCCCGGATCGGCCCCGGGCTTCGGGCCGGCCGGGCCGGGCAGTACCGGCCAGGGCGCCTCCGCTCCCACCGGCCCCATGAACTCCCGCGCCACGCCTCGCCGTAAGAACCGCGTCCTCCTCGTGGCCGCGGCCGTCACCGTCGTGCTCGCGGCGGCAGGTGCCACGGTCGCCGTGCTGAGCGATTCCGGCGGCACCGATCCGGGCCCGCGAACCGACGCCGCCCGTGCGGATGGCGCGGCCTCCGCGTCCGGGTCCGGTCGTACCGACGACGGTTCGAACGCCCCCAGGCCCGAGGGGCAGGGCGACGAGCAGGGGAAGGCCCCGTCGAAGAAGCCCGGGGGCGGGAAGGGGTCGGAGCCCACCGGGCGGGCGACCACCCCGGCCCCCGCCGAGTCCTCCGGCGGCACCATCGGAGGGACCTCGGACGGCGCCCCCGGAGGCGGCGGTTCCGGCGAGGGCGGCGCGACAGGCGGCGGCTCCACCACGCCCGCCCCGGTCTGCCACGCCATCGGCGGCGGCAAGTACAACTGCCAGGTCTGGAAGACCGCCACGTCGTACACCGCCTCCGGCGCCGAGGCCGGCGTCCTCAAGGCGGGCACCAACTACTTCTACTGCCAGCAGAACCTGGGCCGGCGAGAGACCGACGGCCGGTGGACCAACGTCTGGTGGGCGAAGACGGACGACGACAGTGGCAACACGGACGTCTGGGTCAGCGACGTCTACATCAAGGGCGGCGACAACGACGCGCCCGTCCCCGGGCTCCCGGTCTGCTGAGCGCGCAGCGACACCGCCGCGTACCGCTCCAGCCCCGAGGCCGTCACCAGTTTCTCCTCGACGAACAGCCGCGTGCCCCGTTCGCACAGCCGCCGGTCGGAGCGGGCCCGCGCGCAGAACTCCTCGGGCACGACACCGAACAGCTCTCGGAAGCGGGGCAGGCCGACGAGCAGCTCGGTGAGCAGCACCCGCTGGCCCGGGTGGGCGCGCGGCACGCCGGTGCCGTCGTGCAGGACACCGTGCCGGTTGACGTACGCGTACGCGCCGGGCAGGCGGGTGCCGTCCGCGAGGTCGACGCGCACGTCGGGCGCGGGCAGCCAGGCACGCTCGTAGTTGCCGGCCGGCAGCGGCACGCCCTCGCTCGCGTCGATCACGGCGAGCTGCTCGGCGTCGAGCCAGATGACGAACAACTCCCGCACGGTGTCGGGGGCGCTGACGGGCGAGGCCGACACGTACCCCATGCGGCTCACATGCGCCGACACACCGGCGTCGACGCCCGTCACCCGGGCCTTCACCATGGGGATCGGCGACATGATCCCGAACTCCTCCATCTTGTGCCGCAGCTGCCCCGGGCAGGCGTTCGAGCCGATGGCGAGAACCGGGGTGCGGTCCTCGTGCACCAGCCGGTCCAGCGGCAGGAAGCAGTCCCCGTCGAGGAGCCCCGAGTCGGCGGGCCACGCGCCCGGATAGGTCAGGGGGTGCTCGCGCGGGGCCCCGGCCAGGCCGAGGGCTCGCAGCGTGCGATCGGTGAGGTGCTCCATGCGCTCCGTATGCTCCATGGGCCGCTCAGTCCGCCGGGGGCAGCTCGCCCGAGCCGCGGGTGATCAGCCGGGTCGGCAGCTCGATGCGCTCGGGGGTGACGAGGGTGCCGTCCAGCTGCCGGAAGAGGCGTTCCGCGGCGGTACGGCCGATGGCCGCCGCGTCCTGGGCGACGACGGTGACGCCCGGCTGGAGCAGGTCGGCGAGCTCGATGTCGTCGAAGCCGACCAGGGCGACCCGGCGGGCCTGCTCGGCGAGCACGCGGATCACGGTGACCGTCACTCGGTTGTTGGCGGCGAAGATCGCGGTGACCGGGTTCCGGCCGGACAGCATCCCCTCGGCCGCACTGCGCACCCGCTCGGGGTCGGTGGCACCCAGGGACATCCAGGAGTCCGCCACCGGTATGTCCGCGTCCTCCATCGCCGCCCGGTAGCCGCGCAGCCGCTCGGCTGCGGTGTGGATGCGGGGCATGTCGCCGATGAAGCCGATCCGGCGGTGCCCGTGCGCGATGAGGTGGGCGACGCCGTCCCGGGCACCGCCGAAGTTGTCCGAGAGGACCACGTCGGCGTCGATGTGCCCGGCCGGCCGGTCCACGAACACCGTGGCGACACCAGCCTTGAGCTCCGGCTCCAGATACCGGTGGTCGTCCCCGGCCGGGATCACCACCAGCCCGTCCACCCGCCGTGCGCACAGGGCCAGCACCAGCTCCTGCTCGCGGTCCGGGTCCTCCGCGCTGGAGCCGTTGATCAGCAGGGCGCCGTGCGCGCGGGCCACCTCCTCGACCGACCGGCTCAGCGGTCCGTAGAACGGGTCCGCGAGGTCCTCCAGGACCAGTCCGATGCTCGCCGTACGGCCCTTGCGCAGCACCCGCGCGCTGTCGTTGCGGCGGAAGCCGAGGGCGTCGATCGCCTCCTGGACACGCCGCTCCGTCTCCGGGGTCACGCCCGGCTCCCCGTTCACGACGCGGGAGACCGTCTTGAGCCCGACCCCGGCGCGTGCCGCGACGTCCTTCATGGTCGGCCGGGTGCCGTAGCGCGGTGCGGATCGGAGGTTGGTCTCGGGCACGGTGCGGTGTCCTGTCCTGTCGTCTACTGGAGTGCGTCGGTCCTGGATTTGTATGAGGATGTGGCGTCGAGCATAGAGCCTGGACAACGTTGTCAGGCTCGGGGGAGACTGTCCACCGCAATCTCCGGACCGTGCTCCGCTGCTGGCCGGCCAGTCCTTTCACCGTAGACGGGGAGTTCCGACACTCATGCACACCGACCTCGTGGCCGCGCTCGACATCGGCGGCACCAAGATCGCCGGCGCTCTGGTGGACGGCCAGGGACGGATCCTGGTCCGCGCCCAGCGGCCGACGCCCGCCCGCGAGGACGGCGACACCGTGATGCGGGCCGTGGAGCAGGTGCTCGGTGAACTCACCGGGTCGCCGCTCTGGGGACGGGCCACGGCCGTCGGGATCGGCAGCGCCGGCCCGGTGGACCGGTCGGCGGGCACGGTGAGCCCGGTGAACGTGCCCGGCTGGCGCGACTACCCGCTCGTCGGGCGCGTCAGGGCCGCGGCCGGGGACCTGCCCGTCGAGCTGATCGGTGACGGTGTGGCGATCACGGCGGCCGAACACTGGCAGGGCGCAGCCCGCGGCCACGACAACGCGCTGTGCATGGTCGTCTCCACGGGCGTCGGCGGCGGCCTGGTGCTCGGCGGCCGGCTGCACGCCGGGCCCACCGGTAACGCCGGCCACATCGGACACATCAGCGTGGATCTCGACGGCGATCTGTGCCCGTGCGGCTCGCACGGCTGCGTGGAGCGCATCGCGAGCGGCCCCAACATCGCCCGGCGCGCCCTGGAGAACGGCTGGCGGCCCGGTCCCGACGGCGACACCTCCGCCGCCGCGGTGGCCGCCGCGGCCCGGACCGGCGACCCGGTCGCCGTCGCCTCCTTCGAGCGGGCCGCCCAGGCCCTGGCCGCCGGGATCGCCGCGACGGCGACCCTCGTGGAGATCGACATCGCCGTGATCGGCGGGGGAGTGGGCAAGGCCGGCGACGTCCTGTTCGCCCCCCTGCGCAAGGCCCTGAGCGCCTACGCGACGCTGTCCTTCGTCCGGCACCTGACCGTGGCCCCGGCCCAGATGGGCACCGACGCCGGGCTGGTGGGCGCGGCGGCGGCCGCACTGGCGAGGCGGACGGACGCGGCCGCGGCGGGGGTGTGAGAACGGGCAGGAACGTTCAGGCGGGCTCTCCGGCGCCCGGCACATTCCTGAGCCCGGAACGTCCCTGAGCCCGGCATGTTGTGATGCGGAGGGAACCACTCCGCCGCGGGCGCCATCTGGTCCGGCGTGGGTGTCGGAATCCTGTTCTTCGGGCTCGCCTTCATGGGCGGATGGGCGGCGGCGATCGGCGCGCTGGTGTACGCCGCCGTCACGCTCGTGCGCGTCTGGCCGGAGCACTGGATGCGGCGCCGCGGACACCCCGTGGCACGGCTGCTGGTGCCGGCGCGCGCGTACCTGCGCTTCGACGTGGCGCTCGCCGTGACGGCCCTGCTGGCCGACCTGTGGCTGGTGTCGGCAGCCATCGTGTTCGGGGCGGACGGTGTCTTCACCGAGGACTGGATGGGCTACCCCGGCATGACCGACCCCACCGGGCAGGGGTACCAGGCCGGAGTGGTGAGTGCGCTGCGCACCACGGCGTGGTGGACCTTCGGGGTCGCGGTGTTCGGCCGGTGCTGGATCACGGCCGGCGTGCAGGTGTGCCTCCTGCCGCTCGCCGCGTGGTGGATCGGATCGTTCGACACGTACTACACCTGACGGGCGCCGGACCGGGATACCGGGCTTTCTCTCGGAAAGGGACCGAATGTCCGTGCGATGTGGCACGATCGCGCATGTGAGCAGCAGACCCGCCCCGGCGCAGCGCCTGCGCGACCTCGCACTCCTGCGCCGTGTCAAGGACCGGATCGACCGGGAGTACGCACGGCCGCTGGACGTCGAGGCGCTGGCCCGGGGTGTGCACATGTCGGCCGGCCATCTCAGCCGCGAGTTCAAGCTCGCCTACGGCGAGTCTCCGTACAGCTATCTCATGACGCGCCGCATCGAGCGCGCCATGACGCTGCTGCGCCGCGGGGACCTCAGCGTCACCGAGGTGTGTTTCGAGGTCGGCTGCTCGTCGCTGGGCACCTTCAGCACCCGCTTCACCGAGCTGGTCGGCATGCCGCCCAGCGCTTACCGGCGCCAGGCGGTCCTCGCCACCGCGGGAATTCCGTCGTGCGTGGCGAAACAGGTGACCAGACCGATCAGGAATCGAGAAGCGCCCACCCCGGGCCGAAACTAGCGTGATGGCCATGGACCTCACCATTCACGCCAGTTTCCTTCCGCACGACGACCCGGACGCCGCCCTGGCGTTCTACCGCGACACCCTCGGCTTCGAAGTGCGGGGCGACGTCGGATACCAGGGCATGCGCTGGATCACGGTCGGCCCCGTCGGCCAGCCCGGCACGAACATCGTGCTGCATCCGCCGGCCGCCGACCCCGGCATCACCGAGGACGAGCGCAAGACCATCGCCGAGATGATGGCCAAGGGCACCTACGCCAGCATCGTGCTGGCCACCCGCGACGTCGACGCCGCCTTCGAACGGGTGCAGGCGGGCGATGCCGAGGTGGTCCAGGAGCCCACGGACCAGCCGTACGGCGTTCGTGACTGCGCCTTCCGCGACCCCGCGGGCAACATGGTCCGCATCCAGCAGCTCAAGCCGTGACGGCCCGGCAGCAGCCGGCCCACGGATCCACCCGCACCACCCCCGCGCCGCACCTCCGGGCCGGCGCGGGGACACCAGATCGTCCGACCGCGGCAGCCCCGCCCGACAGATGGAGACCGATGAGCATGGCCACGAGGACGGACAGACAGTCGTCCGGGCCGCACGTCGCCGACAGCCACGATGTGATCCGTGTGCACGGCGCGCGCGAGAACAACCTCAAGGACGTCAGCATCGAGATCCCCAAGCGCCGGCTGACGGTGTTCACCGGCGTTTCCGGCTCGGGCAAGAGCTCGCTCGTGTTCGACACGATCGCCGCGGAGTCGCAGCGGCTGATCAACGAGACCTACAGCGCCTTCCTCCAGGGCTTCATGCCCAACCGGGCCCGGCCCGAGGTCGACGTGCTCGACGGGCTGACCACCGCGATCGCCGTGGACCAGCAGCGGATGGGCGGCGACCCCCGTTCCACGGTCGGCACCGCCACCGACGCCAACGCGATGCTGCGCATCCTCTTCAGCCGGCTCGGCAAGCCGCACATCGGCCCGCCCAGCGCGTACTCGTTCAACACCGCCTCGGTCCGGGCGAGCGGCGCGATCACCGTCGAGCGCGGCGCCAGGACCAAGGCCCAGAAGGCGACCTTCGAGCGCACCGGCGGCATGTGCAACCGCTGTGAGGGCCGCGGCAAGGTCTCCGACATCGACCTCACCCAGCTCTACGACGACTCCAAGTCGCTGTCCGAGGGCGCGTTCACCATCCCCGGCTGGAAGTCGGACAGCCAGTGGACCGTGCAGCTCTACGCCCAGTCGGGCTTCGTCGACCCGGACAAGCCGATCCGCGAGTACACCAAGAAGGAGATGCACGCCTTCCTCTACGGGGAACCGGTCAAGATCAAGGTCAACGGCATCAACCTCACCTACGAGGGACTGATCCCCAAGATCCAGAAGTCGTTCCTGTCCAAGGACAAGGAGGCGATGCAGCCGCACATCCGGGCGTTCGTGGAGCGGGCGGTCACCTTCACCGTCTGTCCCGAGTGCGACGGCACCCGGCTGAGCGAGGGCGCCAGATCCTCGAAGATCGACGACATCAGCATCGCCGACGCCTGCGCGATGGAGATCAGGGACCTGGCCGAGTGGGTCCGGAAGCTCTCGGAGCCCTCCGTGGCGCCGCTGCTCACCGCGTTGCAGGGGACGCTCGACTCGTTCGTGGAGATCGGCCTGGGCTATCTCTCGCTCGACCGGCCGGCGGGCACGCTGTCGGGCGGCGAGGCGCAGCGCGTGAAGATGATCCGCCACCTCGGCTCGTCGCTCACGGACGTCACCTACGTCTTCGACGAGCCGACCATCGGCCTGCACCCGCACGACATCCAGCGGATGAACGACCTGCTGCTGCGGCTGCGGGACAAGGGCAACACGGTGCTCGTGGTGGAGCACAAGCCGGAGGCGATCGCGATCGCCGACCACGTCGTCGACCTCGGCCCCGGCGCCGGCACGGACGGCGGCACGGTCTGCTTCGAGGGCACGGTCGAGGGGCTGCGGGCCGCGGACACCGTCACCGGCCGTCATCTCGACGACCGGGCCGCCGTCAAGGAGACGGTCCGCAAGGCCAGCGGCGCGCTGGAGATCCGGGGCGCGACGGCGAACAACCTCCGGAACGTCGACGTCGACATCCCGCTCGGAGTGCTCACCGTCGTCACCGGTGTCGCAGGCTCCGGCAAGAGCTCCCTCCTGCACGGGTCGGTCCCCGCCGATGCGGGGGTCGTCTCGGTGGACCAGAGCCCGATCAAGGGCTCGCGGCGCAGCAACCCCGCGACGTACACCGGGCTGCTGGACCCGATCCGCAAGGCGTTCGCCAAGGTCAACGGTGTGAAGCCGGCCCTGTTCAGCGCCAACTCCGAGGGCGCCTGCCCCACCTGCAACGGCGCCGGCGTCATCTACCTCGACCTCGGCATGATGGCCGGCGTCGACACCCCCTGCGAGGACTGCGAGGGCAAGCGGTTCCAGGCCTCGGTGCTGGAGTACCGCCTCGGCGGCCGTGACATCAGCGAGGTGCTCGCGATGTCGGTGGCCGAGGCCGAGGAGTTCTTCGGCGCCGGCGAGGCGCGCACCCCGGCCGCGCACAAGATCCTGGAGCGGCTCGCCGACGTCGGACTCGGCTACCTCACCCTCGGCCAGCCGCTCACCACGCTCTCCGGCGGCGAGCGACAGCGCCTCAAGCTGGCCACGCACATGGCGGACAAGGGCGGCGTCTACGTCCTCGACGAGCCGACCACGGGCCTCCACCTCGCGGACGTGGAGCAACTGCTCGGTCTGCTCGACCGGCTCGTCGACTCCGGCAAGTCGGTCGTCGTCATCGAGCACCACCAGGCCGTCATGGCGCACGCCGACTGGATCATCGACCTCGGCCCCGGCGCCGGCCACGACGGCGGCCGGATCGTCTTCGAGGGCACACCGGCCGACCTCGTCGCGGCCCGCTCCACCCTGACCGGGGAGCACCTGGCGGCGTACGTGGGCGCCTGACGCGGGTCCCAGGGACTGCCGTGAGGCGAGTGCGCCACGGTGTACGCGGCCGCACGGCAGTCCGCAGCAACCCATCCTTCACATAAGTCGCAAAAAGGGCGAATAGCGGCACGCTTCGAGGGCACTCCGTCTGCGAAACCCCACACAGAACGGAGCCGCTGATGATCATCAAGAAGATGCACGAGATGGGCGTCCGCAGCGAGCACGCCTACATGGCCGCCATGGCATCCGTCGGCCTCAGCGTCGTCGCCTGGATGGGCTCTCTGAAGGTGGAACCCGGCACCAACGTCGCCCGCGCCGACCGCTGGGGCATCTTCGTCGGTGAATGGGCGCCCACCTTCTTCGGTCTCGGACTCGCCCTGTCCCACTACGAACAGCAGGACGGCACGCTCACCGCCGACGTCCACGAGTTCCGCCAGGCGCAGAAGGCCGGCTGAACGGCCCACTCCGGCGAGCGCCCGGCGCCGTTCCCGCGCACCCTGGTGCCATGGCGTCCGTGAAGCCCGTCGTGGTCTACCCGCCCGCCGCGGACGGTGGCCGGCGGGTACGCGTGGACGACCAGTTCCTCGGGATCGCGTACGGGCTGCTGGATGTCGCAGAGTTCCTGCGGCGGGCAGGGATCGAGGATGCCGACGAGGCGTACGTGGCGGCGACGGGCCTGATCGAGTGGCGCGGCGGCGGCCCCGGCACCTGGGGGTAAGGGGCCCGGGTGAAGCCGACCGCTTCCCCCGAACGGCCCAGCGGCGTGACCCCGGAGCGGGTCCGGCCGTTGAGTCGGGCATGAAGAAGCGCAGCATGCTCGCCATCGCCTCCCTGGCCACCGGCTTCGTCGTCGCCGCGGTCACTCCGTCGCACGCCATCGGGGAGAAGCTCCCCGCCATCAACGTGGACGAGACCCTCAAGACGCTCGACCAGGCCGTCGGCAAGGACGGCCTGTCCGTGGCCGGGAAGGATGGCGTCCAGAAGAAGAAGGGTCCCCAGAAGAAGGGCACCCAGAAGAACAAGGGCTGACGGGCCGCTCCGGCCCCGGCCACGGCGCCGTCGCTCCTCGCTCGCGGGGGGCGCCGGCGCCGTCGTCATGCGCCCTCAACTGCGGCTGGTTTCCGTGGCAGGGTGGAGCGGGCAAGCCTCAGGGGGCCAACAGAAGAGGGGGACCTGTGACCGTCGTCTGGATCAACGGCGCGTTCGGTGCGGGGAAGACCACCACCGCACAGGAACTGATCGAACTGATCCCGAACAGCACGCTCTTCGACCCCGAGGTCATCGGCGGAGCGCTCCGGTATCTGCTGCCGCCCAAACGCCTCGCGGAGGTCGGCGACTTCCAGGACCTGCCGATCTGGCGACGCCTCGTGATCGACACGGCGGCCGCGATGCTCGCCGAGCTCGGCGGGACCCTGGTGGTCCCCATGACGCTGCTGCGCCAGGAGTACCGCGACGAGATCTTCGGCGGCCTGGCCGCCCGCAGGATTCCGGTCAGCCACATCCTGCTCGCTCCGGCCGAAACGATACTGCGGGAGCGGATAGCGGGCCGTGAGGTTCCACCGGACGCGCCCGACGGCGAGCTGCGAATACGCCAGTGGTCCTTCGACCACATCGAGCCGTACCGCGCCGCCCTCGCCTCCTGGCTCACCGCCGACGCCCACCCGGTCGACACCAGCGACCTCACGCCCCACGAGACCGCCGCCCGGATAGCCGAGGCCGTCAACAGCGGATCCGTGCCCGTCTGCGACATCGTGCAGACGCCCGAGCCCACCGCCGAGACACTCGCCGCCGGAGTGCTCCTCTTCGACGAACAGGACCGGGTGCTGCTCGTCGACCCCACCTACAAGGCCGGCTGGGAGTTCCCCGGTGGGGTCGTCGAACCCGGTGAGGCGCCCGCCCGCGCCGGTGTGCGGGAGGTCGCCGAGGAGACCGGCATCCACCTCGACGAGGTACCGAGCCTGCTCGTCGTCGACTGGGAGCGTCCCTCGCCCCCCGGGTTCGGAGGACTGCGGCTGCTCTTCGACGGCGGCCGCCTCGACTCCGCGGAGGCCGGACGGCTGCTGCTGCCCGGGCCGGAGCTGCGCGACTGGCGGTTCGTCACCGAGGAGGAGGCCGCCGACCTGCTCCCGCCGGTGCGCTACGAGCGGCTGCGCTGGGCCCTGAGGGCACGCGAACGCGGAGCGGCGTTCTATCTGGAAGCCGGTGTGCCGGTCGGCTGACGTCGAGCTCTCCGCTCGTGCCCTTTACCCGGCGCGGGGGATTCCGAGGGAAAAGCAAAAGGAAACGTCCGAGGGGCCACTGCCAATCGCTGCCCAAGGAATCTCCCGCACTCCCTCACGCGGCGGGTAATCACATTCCCATTGCTCGTCAACACTTTTCCATGACCGCAAACAATCCCTTTTCTGGCCCCTGCGCGGCTTGACCGGACTCGCACGTCGTTGCGAAAGTCCGCAGAGTCTCACGGCGGCGCTTACGACCGCCACTCAATTTCCTTGCCTCAGGGGCAGATCCGGGATGTCCGTACGATGACCACGCAACACCAGCCGGCCGACGCCGGCGGCGGCACCGCGCTGCTGACCGAGCCGTCGACGCAGGACCTCCGCCCCGCCGACACGGTCGTCGCCGGCCGCTCACCGGCTCGCATGGCCTGGAAGCGGATCCGGCGGGACAAGGTCACCATGGCCGCCCTGGTGGCCACCCTCCTGTTCATCGCGATCGCGCTGCTCGCGCCGGTCCTCACCGCGCTGACCAGCTGGGGACCGATCACCCCCGACAACAAGGCGATCAACCCCGACACGGGCAACTTCCCCTACGGATCCCTGGGCGGCATCAGCGCCCAGCACCTCCTCGGCGTCGAACCCGGCACCGGCTACGACCTGTTCGCCCGCATCGTCTACGGCCTGCGCACCTCCCTCTACGTGGGTTTCGCCTCGGCCGTGCTGTCCACCGCGGTCGGTGTCGTGGCAGGGCTCGCGGCCGGCTACTTCGGCGGCTGGGTCGACTCCCTGCTGTCCCGGGTCATGGACGTGATGCTGGCGTTCCCGCAGCTGCTGTTCATCATCGCGCTCACCCCGGTGATCCAGAACGCCCTCCAGACCAACAGCCACGGCGGTACCGACGAGAACCTCCGGCTGCTCGTCCTGGTCCTCAACATCGCCGTCTTCGCCTGGGCGTACACCGCCCGTCTGGTGCGCGGCCAGGTGCTGTCCCTGCGCGAACGGGAGTTCGTCGACGCCGCGCGGCTGATGAGCGCCGGCCGGCGGCACATCCTCTTCCGGCAGCTGTTGCCCAACCTGTGGGCGCCGATCCTGATCTCCTTCGCCCTCGCCGTCCCGCAGAACATCACCACCGAGGCGGCCCTGTCGTACCTGGGCGTCGGCGTCATCCCGCCCAACCCCGACTGGGGAGCGCTGCTGTCGGACGCCTCCCAGTTCTTCCTCCAGGACCCCATGTACCTCTTCGTGCCCGGCGTCCTGCTCTTCCTCCTGGTCCTGGCGCTCAACCTGCTCGGTGACGGGGTCCGGGACGCCCTGGACCCCCGCGCCCGGCGCGGCTGACAAGCCACCCCTTCCCGAGTGTCGGCCCGGCGGCCCCACGAACGGCCGCCGAGCCCGTAGCAAGAAACGGAGTTTCCTCAATGACGCGCAGCACGCGCAGATCGCGCACGGTCGCTCTCACGGCAACCGCCGTGGTCATCGCCCTGGGGGCCACCGCATGCGGGGGTTCCTCCAGCAACACCGGCAGCGGCTCCCCGTCGAAGGGCGGCACGCTGACGATCCTCGACGACGCCGACTTCAACCACATCGACCCTCAGCGGACGTACACCACCGAGGGTTCGAGCATGGACTACGAGCTCGTCCGCACCCTCACCGGATGGGACGAGACGGGGTCCCAGCCCAAGCTGGTCGGCGACCTGGCGACCGACACCGGAACACCCACCAAGGGCGCGACGGTGTGGACCTTCCACCTGCGTCACGGGGTCAAGTGGCAGGACGGCTCCGAAGTCACCGCCCAGGACGTCAAGTACGGCGTCGAGCGGGCCTTCTCCCCGGACATCAACGGCGGTCCGCCGTACGCCAGTCAGTGGCTGGTCGGCGGCGACTCCTACAAGGGCCCGTACCAGGGCAAGCAGCTGGCCTCGATCCAGACGCCGGACAAGTACACCCTCGTCTTCCACCTCAACCAGCCGGTCGCCGACTTCAACGAGACGACGGCCATGACCGGGTGGTCGGCGGTGCCCAAGGCCCACGACACGGGTGCCACGTACGACACGCATGTCTGGTCCGACGGGCCCTACATGATCAAGTCGTACACCAAGAACAAGGAAATGGTCCTCGTCCGGAACAAGAACTGGAGCCAGGCGACCGACCCGATCCGCCAGCAGAACCTCGACGAGATCGACGCGAAGTTCGGGCAGGACCAGGCCGCCATCGACCAGCAGATCAAGTCCGACGGCGGCTCCGCCCAGACCGCGATCACGCAGACCCCGATCGCCGGCTCCGACCTGACGACGATGGCGGGCGACCCGTCGCTCAAGTCGCGCTACTACAAGATCCCGGCCCCGGGCATCAACTACATGGCGATCAACATGAACCGGGTCAAGGACATCAAGGTCCGCGAGGCGATCGAGTACGCCGTCGACAAGACCACCGTGCGCGGTGCCTTCGGCGGTTCGGCCTACGGCAACTACGCCACCACGATGCTCGCCCCCGGCATCGACGGCCACAAGGACTTCAACCTCTACAGCAGCAACCCCGCCGGTGACCTCACCAAGGCCAAGGCCCTGATGAAGCAGGCCGGCAACCCGAAGCCGACGATGTCGCTCGCGGTGGAGAACATCCCCACGCACGAGCACTTCGCCGACGCTGTGAAGACCGCGCTCGCGAAGATCGGCATCACGGTGAACATCACCCCCATCGACAAGAACAACTACTTCAGCACCGTCGACAACGTGAAGAACCAGTACGACCTGACCTGGGGCGACTGGATCGCGGACTGGCCCAACGCCTCCACCGTGCTGCCCACCCTCTTCGACGGTCGGCAGATCAAGAAGCTCCCGCAGTCCAACAACGACCTCTCGTACCTGAACGACCCGAAGGTCAACGCGCAGATCGACAAGATCGGCAAGATGACCGACATCAAGCAGCGCAACGCCGCCTACGGGGACCTGGACGAGCAGATCCTGAAGGACGCCGCCGTGGTCCCGCTGATGTACATGAACTTCAGCGAGGTGAGCGGCTCGAAGGTCGGCGGTGTCATCGACGACTCGATCATGGCCGAACCCAGCCTGGTGCACGCCTACATCAAGCAGTGACGCATCCCCTCTGAACCCCGCCGGCGGCAAGGGCCGCCGGCGGGCATCCCCCTCACGTCAGGTCCCGGCACCCCATGTTTCGTTACCTCATCAGACGCCTGCTGGCAGCAGCCGTGATCATGCTGGTGATCACCACGATCACCTTCTTCATCTTCTTCGCGCTGCCGTCCAACCCCGCCCTCCTGGCCTGCGGAAAGACCTGCTCGCCCTCCCGTCTCGCGGAGATCAAACACTCGCTGGGCCTGGACCAGAGCTACCTGACGCAGTACTGGGAGTTCGTCAAGGGGCTGGTCGTGGGCCGTGACTACGGCGACCAGAGCGTCCGCATCCACTGCGGCGCGCCCTGCCTCGGCATCTCCTTCCAGACCGACACCCCCGTCCTGACCACCCTGCTCCAGGACTTCCCGGCGGACCTGTCCCTCGGACTCGGCGCCGCGGTGGCCTTCCTGGTCCTGGGCGTCGGCCTCGGCACCGCGGCAGCGGTCCGCAGGGGCCGGGCCGCCGACAAGGCGGCGGTGGGACTCGCCCTGTTCGGCGTGTCGGTGCAGATCTACTTCATCGGTCTGCTCCTGCTCTACCTCTTCGTCGACAAGTTCCAGATCCTGCCGACCTCCGGATACACGCCGATCACCCAGAACCCGGCCGCCTGGTTCCAGGGCCTGATCCTGCCGTGGACCACCCTGGTCATCGTCTACCTCGCGATGTACACCCGGCTCACCCGCTCCTCCATGCTGGAGGTCTTCGCCGAGGACTACATGCGCACCGCCCGCGCCAAGGGCCTGCCGGCCGCCACCGTCGTCCTCAAGCACGGACTGCGGGCCGCCATCACCCCGATCATCACCATCTTCGGCATGGACGTCGGCTCCCTGATCGGCGGCTCCGCGGTCATCACCGAGTCGGTGTTCGGCATCAACGGCATCGGCAAGCTCGCGGTCGACTCCGTCCAGAACTCCGACCTGCCCGTCATCCTCGGCACCACGCTCTTCGCCGCGACGTTCGTCGTCCTCGCCAACGTGGTCGTCGACCTGGTGTACGGGCTCGTCGACCCGCGCGTGCGCCTCGCCTGAGACCCTCTTTCGTCCTTAGGAACACCCGTGTCCGTTCAGACCTCACCGCAGCCCGCGGACGTCACACCCGCGCCCGCGCCCTTCCTCGACGTACGCGACCTGAGGGTGCACTTCCCGACCGAGGACGGCCTCGTCAAGTCCGTCGACGGCGTCTCCTTCACCCTGGAGAAGGGCAGGACCCTCGGCATCGTCGGCGAGTCCGGCTCCGGCAAGTCGGTGACCTCGCTGGCCCTGCTCGGACTGCACAAGGGCACCCGCGCCCGGGTCTCCGGCGAGATCTGGCTGGAGGGCAGGGAACTCGTCGCGCTGCCCGAGGCCCAGATGCGCGAACTGCGCGGCCGCACGGTCTCCATGATCTTCCAGGACCCGCTCTCCGCGCTGCACCCCTTCTTCACCGTCGGCTCCCAGATCGCCGAGGCCTACCGCGTGCACCACAAGGTCTCCAAGAAGGAGGCCAAGGACCGCGCGGTGGAGATGCTGAAGAGGGTCGGCATCCCGCAGCCCGAACGCCGGGTCAGGGACTACCCGCACCAGTTCTCCGGCGGCATGCGCCAGCGCGCCATGATCGCCATGTCCCTGGTCTGCGACCCCGCCCTGCTCATCGCCGACGAGCCCACCACCGCCCTGGACGTCACCGTCCAGGCGCAGATCCTGGACCTGATCCGCGATCTGCAGGAGGAGTTCGGCTCCGCCGTCGTCATCATCACGCACGACCTCGGCGTGGTCTCCGACGTCGCCGACGACATCCTGGTCATGTACGGCGGCCGCCGGATCGAGTACGGCACCACCCGCGAGGTCCTCAAGCAGCCCGAGCACCCCTACACCTGGGGCCTGTTGCAGTCGATGCCGCACCTCACCGGCGACGTCGGCGAACGGCTGAACCCGATCCCCGGCACCCCGCCGAGCCTGATCAACCTGCCGGACGGCTGCTCCTTCCACCCCCGCTGCGCCTACAAGGGCTGGGCCCCGGAGGGACGTTGCACCGTGGAACGGCCCGAGCTGCGCCTCGTCTCCGGCACCGGAGGGCACCTCGCCGCGTGCCATCTCACCGACGAGGCCAAGCAGGAGATCCGCGGCGGGACCGGCCCGGACGACCGCGGCGCCGACGCCGCACGGGCCGCGCAGTGACGGCGGCGGACGAAAGGGAGCATGACGTGAGCACCACCCAGCCCCTCACCGGGCAGACCACCGACCGCCCCACCGGGGAGAACCTCCTCGAAGTGCGCGGTCTGCAGAAGCACTTCCCCCTCCGGCAGGGCATCATCTTCCAGCGGCAGATCGGAGCCGTACGAGCCGTCGACGGCATCGACTTCTCGGTCGGGCCCGCCGAGTCGCTGGGCCTGGTCGGCGAGTCCGGCTGCGGCAAGTCCACCACCGGCCGTCTCATCACCCGGCTGCTGGAACCCACCGGTGGCTCCATCGTGTTCGACGGCGAGGACATCACCCACCGGCCCGCCGCGCGGATGCTTCAGGCTCGCCGCAACCTCCAGATGATCTTCCAGGACCCGTACTCCTCGCTGAACCCCCGGCACACCGTCGGCACCATCATCGAGACGCCGATGCGGCTCAACGGCATCAACCCGCCCCAGGGCCACAAGCGGCGCGCCCAGGAACTCCTGGAGACGGTGGGACTCAACCCCGAGCACTACAACCGCTACCCGAACGAGTTCTCCGGCGGGCAGCGCCAGCGCATCGGCATCGCCCGCGCCCTCGCCCTGCGGCCCAAGCTGATCGTGGCCGACGAACCCGTCTCAGCGCTGGACGTCTCCATCCAGGCGCAGGTCGTCAACCTGCTCCAGGACCTCCAGCGGGAGTTCGGCATCGCCTTCGTCTTCATCGCCCACGACCTCGCCGTCGTACGGCACTTCTCCGAACGCGTCGCCGTGATGTACCTCGGCAAGATCGTCGAGGTGGCCGATCGGGAGTCGCTCTACACCCGGCCACGGCACCCCTACACGCACGCGCTGCTGTCCGCCGTGCCCGAGGCCGACCCGGACGCCACGCAGCGCCGCGAGCGCATCAGGCTGGCCGGCGACGTGCCCTCGCCGATCGACCCGCCGTCCGGCTGCCGCTTCCGCACCCGCTGCTGGAAGGCCCAGGACAAGTGCGCCACCGAGGAACCGCGACTGGTCAGCGCCGAGGGCAGCCCCGCGGGCCATCTGACCGCCTGCCACTTCCCCGAGGAGCCGACCGTCGCGGCGCGCGAGGAGGACATCGTCCTCGATCCGGCGCTCGGCTAGGCGCGCGCTGCGTTCCTCAGCGCCCGGGCCGCCTGCCCCAGCACCGGGTCCCCGTGACCGAAGCAGGCCACGTCCGCGTCGAGCTCCGCCAGTCGCCCGCAGGCGGCGAGGATCTGGCCGCGATCGAGGTTGAACACACCGGGGATCACCGAGCCGTCCACCGGTGACGCCGCAACCGTGTCACCCGTGAACAGCACGCCGTGCTCCGGGAGATGGAGCGCGATGCTGCCCGGCGTGTGGCCCGGCACGTGGACGACGTGCGCGCCGCCGCCCACATCCAGCACGTCCCCGCCCGACACCGCGGTGACCGTCCCGGGCCGGACGTGGTCGCCCTCGGGCAGGTGCTCGAGCGCGGGCTCGTGCAGCTGCCGCTCCCAGTCCTCGAACACCGGCTCAGGGCCCGGGACTTCGCCCCGTACGACGGGCGCCTCCAGCCGATGCGCCAGCACCTCCCCACCGCTGAGCGCGGCGAACTCGCCCGCGCCGCCCGCGTGGTCCCAGTGGAAATGGGTGAGCACGATCCGCCGTACGTCCCGCGGATCACGGCCGAGCGCTGTCACGGCCTCGGCGATCGGGGCGCCGGAGCGGGGCGGCCCGGCGTCGATCAGCGTCAGCTCGCCGTGGCCGGCGCGGTCGTCGCCGTCGCGCCAGAGGTAGGCCTGGCCGACCGGGAAGCGCAGCAGGTGGAGACGGGGGAGGAGCTCTACGACGTCCATGGGACGACCGTAGAAAGGGCCCCCGTCCCCGGACGAGGGCCTCTGCCGAGGGCAGAGCGGTCAGCCCGCCGCGTAGTTGCGCAGGAACAGCGCCTCCGCCACCGACAGCCGCTCCAGCTCCTCGGGGGAGACGCTCTCGTTCACCGCGTGGATCTGGGCCTTTGGCTCGCTCAGCCCGATGAGCAGGATCTCCGCGTGCGGATAGAGGGCGGCGAGCGTGTTGCACAGCGGGATGGAGCCGCCCTGACCGGCGTACTGCATCTGCTGCCCCGGGTACGCCACCGCCATCGCGTCCGCCATGGCCTGGTACGCCGGGCTGGTGGTGTCGGCGCGGAAGGCCTGGCCCTGGCCGATCTGCTCGGTGCTCACCCGCGCACCCCACGGCGTGTGCGCCTCCAGGTGCGCCTGGAGCAGCTTGGTCGCCTCGGCCGCGTCCACGCCCGGCGGCACCCGCAGGCTGATCAGCGCCCTGGCACTCGCCTGCACGGACGGGGTGGCGCCGACGACGGGCGGGCAGTCGATGCCGAGGACCGTCACGGCCGGGCGCGCCCAGATGCGGTCGGCGACCGTCCCGGAGCCGATCAGCCCGACGCCGTCCAGCACCTTGGCGTCCTGCCGGAACCGCTCCTCGTCGTACTGGAGCCCCTCCCACGCCGAGTCCCCGGTCAGTCCGTCGACGGTCGTCGAGCCGTCCTCGGCGCGCAGCGAGTCCAGCACCCGGATCAGGGCGGCCAGCGCGTCGGGCGCGGCACCGCCGAACTGGCCCGAGTGCAGATTGCCGGCGAGCGTGTCGATCCGCACGCGGACGAGCGTCATACCGCGCAGGGTGGACGTGACGGTCGGCAGCCCCACACGGAAGTTGCCCGCGTCGCCGATGACGATCGTGTCGGCCTCCAGCAGGTCGGGGTGCGCCTCCGCGTACCGCTCCAGGCCGCCCGTGCCCTGCTCCTCAGAGCCCTCGGCGATCACCTTCACATGGACCGGGACGCCGCCGTTCGCCTTGAGCGCGCGCAGCGCCAGCAGGTGCATGACGACGCCGCCCTTGCAGTCGGCGGCCCCGCGCCCGTACCAGCGCCCGTCCCGCTCGGTCAGTTCGAACGGCGGGGTCGTCCAGCCGGCCTCGTCCAGCGGCGGCTGCACGTCGTAGTGGGCGTAGAGCAGGACGGTCTTCGCGCCCTCCGGGCCGGGCAGGTAGCCGTAGACGGACTGCGTGCCGTCGGGGGTGTCGAGCAGGGCCACGTCCTGGAAGCCCTCGGCGGCGAGCGCGTCCGCGACCCAGCGGGCGGCGCCCTCGCTCTCGCTCCTCGGGAACTGGTCGAAGTCCGCCACCGACCGGAAGGCCACCAGTTCGGTGAGCTCTTCCTTCGCCCTGGGCATCAGCGAGGCGACGGTCTCGGCGACCGGATTCGACGACATGGGCACGCTCCTTGTAGGTGCGACGTTGTAGCAGTGAGTGCCGTAGATCCTCCCACAGCGGCCTTCGGCGAGGTCCGCCGTAGGATGCGGGAGACAGCAGGGGCAGGCGGCTTGATCGGGAGCAGTAGACCATCGTGAGCAGCGAGAACTCTTCGGCGGACGACGTGCGACAGGTGTGGGACGTCGTCGTGGTGGGCGCGGGACCCGCGGGCGCTTCGGCCGCGTACGCGGCGGCGGTCGCCGGCAGACGCGTGCTGTTGCTGGAGAAGGCGGAGCTGCCGCGGTACAAGACGTGCGGCGGCGGCATCATCGGCCCCTCGCGCGACGCCCTCCCGCCCGGCTTCGAGCTGCCGCTCAGGGACCGTGTGCACGCGGTGACGTTCTCGCACAACGGCCGCTTCACGCGCACCCGCCGGTCCAAGCAGATGCTGTTCGGGCTGATCAACCGGCCCGAGTTCGACCAGCAGCTCGTCGAGCACGCGCAGAAGGCGGGCGCCGAGCTGCGTACGGGTGTCACGGTCCAGCGGGTCGAGCAGCACGGCTCGGCGGTGCCCGACCGGCGCACGGTCGCCGTGATCCTCCAGGGTGGCGAGGTCCTGCTCGCGCGGGCCGTGGTCGGCGCGGACGGCAGCGCCAGCCGCATAGGGGCGCATGTCGGGGTCAAGGTCGACCAGGTGGATCTCGGCCTGGAGGTGGAGATCCCGGTGCCGGAGACCGTGGCCGAGGACTGGCAGGGGCGGGTGCTCATCGACTGGGGTCCCATGCCCGGCAGTTACGGCTGGGTCTTCCCCAAGGGCGACACCCTGACGGTCGGGGTGATCTCCGCGCGGGGCGAAGGCGCCGCGACCAAGCGGTACTTGGAGGAGTTCGTCGGGCGGCTGGGCCTCGCCGGCTTCGAACCGAGCATCTCCTCCGGGCACTTGACCCGCTGCCGGGCCGACGACTCGCCGCTCTCGCGCGGGCGGGTGCTGGTGTGCGGGGACGCGGCGGGGCTGCTGGAGCCGTGGACCCGGGAGGGCATCTCCTTCGCGCTGCGGTCCGGGCGGCTCGCGGGGGAGTGGGCGGTACGGATCGCCGAGGCGCACGACGCCGTGGACACGCGCCGGCAGGCCCTCAACTACGCGTTCGCGGTCAAGGCCGGGCTCGGTGTGGAGATGAGCGTCGGCAAGCGGCTGCTGGCCGTGTTCGAGCGCCGCCCCGGCCTGTTCCACGCCGCGGTGACGAGCTTCCGCCCGGCCTGGAGGGCGTTCAAGGAGATCACGCAGGGATCGACGTCGCTGGGCGAGATCGTCCGCACGTATCCGGTGGCCCAGAGGGCCCTGACCGCGCTGGACCGCCGTCCCGCCGCGACGGGCGACGAGGTCAGCCCGTCACAGTGATCTCGAAGACCGGGTGGTCGGGGGCGATCCGGCGCAGCTGGTCGTCCGGGGAGTCGGGACCGACGCCGTTGAAGAAGACCCCGACCTCCGCCTTCCAGCGCTTGAGGTAGGCGCGCAGGATCGGGGTCTTGTCGTCGTCGGCCACCTCGGCGGCGGTGAAGGCGTCCACGCGCTTGCCGAGGTGCAGTTCGCCGCCGCCCGCCGCGCGCATGTTGTGCGTCCACTGGACGTGGCCGCGGGGTGCGACCAGGTACTGCCGGCCGTCCAGGGTCAGCAGGTTGACCGGCGTGGTGCGCCACTGGCCGCTCTTGCGGCCGCGGACGGCGAGGACGCGGGAGCCCCAGACGCTGATGCCGCGGCGGGTCAGCCAGCTGACGAGCCGGTTGAAGACGTTGACGGTGAACCAGCCGGGCTTGCGGACGTGCGTGGACATGGGGTCCCCCCTGTTGGGTGTGGAGCGGTGCTCTCTTTTGTGAGCACTGCTCTCGCTCGGTGGTGCCAGTCTGCCCCAGGCCGACACCCCAAAGCAAGAGCACTGCTCTCATTTATGTTCACCGATCTCGTTCATGGGCACCGCTCACGTTTGTGTGCACTGCTCTGCTTTCATGGCACACTGCCCCGCATGAGCACCGCACACGGCGCCCGTGCCCGGGCCAGGATCGAAGTCACCGCGGCCATCAAGGACGAGGCCCGCAGACAGCTCGCGGCCGAGGGCGCCACCAGGCTCTCGCTGCGGGCCGTCGCCCGCGAGCTCGGCATGGTCTCCTCCGCGCTGTACCGCTACTTCCCCAGTCGTGACGACCTGCTGACCGCCCTCATCATCGACGCCTACGACTCCCTCGGCGAGGCCGCCGAGGCCGCCCACGACGCGGCCGCAGGCTCCGGCCCCCTGCAACGCTGGATCAGCGTGTGCGAGGCGGTGCGGCGCTGGGCGCTCGGCCATCCGCACGAGTACGCCCTCATCTACGGATCACCCGTCCCGGGCTACACCGCCCCCGACACCACCGTCCCGGCCGCCGCCCGCGTCGGTCTCCTGCTCATCGGCATCGTGCGCGACGCGTACCGCGGCCTCGGCCTGGCCCGGCCCTCGCTCCCGGCGGACCTGCGCCCGGAGGCCGAGCGGATGGCCGCCGACCTCGCGCCGGACCTCCCGCCCGAAGTGGTGACGGTGCTCGTCGCGGCCTGGGCCCAGCTGTACGGGCTGGTCGGGTTCGAACTGTTCGGGCAGTTCAACCGGGTGGTGGAGAACCGGGAGGCGTTCTTCCGGCACGCGGTGGGGCAACTCGCCCATGGGGTGGGGCTGGTGTATCCGCAGAACGGGCCTGCCGCCGAGAACCCGGTGTCCTGACGGACGCCCTACTTCCCGGACGTCGTACTTCCTCGGGAGTACGCGTGATCACCACGCCCGGGTGACGCCGCCGTGGGCCGGCGGCGTCTAGCGTGGCCGGTATGGACGAGCAGCGGGTGCGGGGCGGTCCGCCTCAGTGGTGGAGGCACGGGCCTCCCTGGTGGGACCGGTGGGGGGAGGGGGAGCGTGCGCCCCGGTGGCCCTGGCGGTCCACCGTCGCCGTCACGGTCTTCGTCCTGGTCGGCTCGAACTTCGCCGCTCATGGCCAGGAGGGCGAGCGGGCGGCCCTGGACCCCTTCGCGCGGGTGCTGCTGGTGGTGGCCGGGGCGCTGCTGCTGTGGCGCAGGCGGTATCCGGTGGCCGTGGTCTTCGGTACAGCGGGTGCCGTCATGCTCTACCTGGGGGCCGGGTATCCGTACGGGCCGGTGCTCTTCACCGTCGCGCTGGCGTGCTTCAGCGCGATCGTCGCCGGGCATCGCCGGGCGGCGTGGGCGGCGATGGGCACGCTCTGGGCCGGGCACGTCCTGGTGGCGCACTGGCTCTACCAGTGGTTGCCGCCGTCGGGGGACTCCGCCGTCTCCTGGGGCGAGGAGTTGGTGGTCGCCACCTGGGTGGTGGCGATCGCGGCGGTGTCGGAGCTGTTCCGGGTCCGGCGCGAGCAGTGGATCCGCGAGCGGACCGAGCGTGCCGAGGCCGCGCGGCGGCGGGCCGACGAGGAGCGGTTGCGGATCGCGCAGGAGCTGCACGACGTGCTCGCCCACAGCATCTCCGTGATCAATGTGCAGGCGGGGGTCGGCCTCGCGCTCCTCGACTCCGATCCCGAACAGGCCCGTACGGCGCTCACCACGATCAAGGCCCAGAGCAAGGAGGCGCTCGGCGAGGTGCGCCAGGTGCTCGACACACTGCGCGCGCCGGGTGACGCGCCGCGCGCCCCCGCGCCCGGGCTGGACCGGCTGCCCGAGCTGGTGGAGCAGGCGGCGAGCGCGGGTCTCACGGTGGACGTCGAGGGGGAGCTGCCCCGGCTCGCGCCCGGCACGGACCTCGCCGCCTTCCGGATCGTCCAGGAGGCCCTGACCAACGTCGTGCGGCACTCGGGCTCGCGGCACGCACGCGTGCACCTCGCGCACGACGCGGACGTGCTGCGGCTGCGCGTCGACGACGACGGGCCCGCGACCGGCGCGGAAGCGGGCGGCAGCGGCAACGGGCTGGCCGGTATGCGCGAGCGGGCCGCCGCGCTGGGTGGCACCATCGAGGCGGGACCGCGCCCGGACGGCGGTTTCCGGGTGCTCGCCGTACTGCCGCTGACGGCTTCCGCCGGCAAGTGAGCAGGAGACGGGCCGCAGAACCGCCTGCCGGAGACGAACCACAGAACCATCTGAGGAGGACCGGTGATCCGCGTACTGCTCGCCGACGACCAGTCACTGGTCCGGGCCGGGTTCCGGGCGCTGCTGGACGCGCAGCCCGACATCGAGGTGGCCGCGGAGGCCGCCGACGGGGAGGAGGCCGTGCGCGGGATCCGCGAACTGCGGCCCGACGTCGTCCTGATGGACATCCGCATGCCCGCGCTCGACGGCCTGGCCGCGACCCGCCGGGTCACCGAGGACCCGGACCTGAAGGACGTCAAGGTGGTCATGCTCACCACCTTCGAACTCGACGAGTACGTCTTCGAGGCGATCCGCTCGGGTGCCTCCGGCTTCCTGGTCAAGGACACCGAGCCGGACGAGCTCCTGCGCGCCGTACGGGCGGTGGTCGCGGGCGACGCGCTGCTCTCGCCGGGGGTGACGCGCCGCCTGATCGGCGAGTTCGCGGCCCGCTCCAAGGAGCCCGCGGCGGCCGACGCGCTGGCCGGGCTCACCGAGCGGGAACGGGAGGTGATGGCCCTGGTCGGCATCGGCCTGTCCAACGAGGAGATCGCCCGCCGCCTGGTCGTCAGCCCGCTCACCGCGAAGACCCACGTCAGCCGCACGATGGTGAAGCTTGGCGCCCGCGACCGGGCCCAACTGGTCGTGCTCGCCTACGAGTCCGGGCTGGTACGGCCGGGCTGGCTGGGCTGATCCGCCGAGCGGAACCGGACCAGCACACTGACGACCCGGGCGACGAACAGGACGGGAGTGAGCACCAGTCCGGTGTGCAGCAGCAGACTCTCCGGCGTGTCCGGGAGGTCGAAGAGCAGCGCGGGACCGGCCACGGCCCCGAAGACGACCGCCGCCGCGAAGGCCGCACTGCACAGCGCGTACCCGATCTCGACGGTCATCGCATCGCGTTCGGCCTGAGTGCGCCGTCCCCCGTGACTGGTCATACGGCGAGTCAAACAGCAGTGTGCCCGGCGGGCAAGGTGTCCCGCCGGGCACACTCGGAGGCGTTCCCCCTAGTCGCGCACGGCGACGCGCTCCGCCTCCTTCGGGGTGGCCTTGTCCTGCGGGGTGGACTTGGCGACCACGACGGACGGCTGTTCCCGCCGGGTCTTCAGGCCCGTGAGGGTGATCAGCAGGCCGGCGAGGGCGATGAGCGTCACGACCAGCAGTCCGGGCCGGTAGCTGTCGAGGACCGCCTGCGGGGAGGGATCGCCGCCCTCGGGGGAGTTCGCGGTCACCACCGCCGTCACCACGGCGAGGAAGATCGCGCCGCCCACCTGGACCGAGGTGTTGAGCAGGCCGGAGACCATGCCCTGCTCGTGCTCGTCGACGCCGTTGGTGGCCTGGACGTTGAGGGACGGGAAGGTCAGCGCGAAGCCGGAGCCGACCAGCAGCATCGTGGGCAGGATCACCGCCGCGTAGACCGGGTCGAGGTCGATGCGCAGGAACAGCACGTAGCCGGTCACCATCAGGGCGAAGCCCAGCACCATCAGCCGGGCCGTGCCGAACCGGTCGATGACGGCGCCCACCTTCGTCGCGGACAGGGCCACCAGCGCGCCCGCCGGCAGGAAGGCCAGGGCCGTGTGCAGCGCCGACCAGCCGAGCAGCTGCTGCATGTAAAGGGTCACCAGGAACTGGAAGCCGATGTAGCTGCCGACGAACGTCAACGCGCCCAGCTGGGCCCGCACTTGCGGCCCAGAACGCAGCACGCCGAGCCGGATCAGCGGGCTCGGGCTGCGCCGCTCGACGGCGACGAAGGCGGCCAGCAGGACGGCGACGGCGGCGAAGGACAGGATGGTCCGGGCCGATCCCCAGCCCACCTCGGGAGCCTCGACGACGGTGAAGACGAGCAGCAGCATCGAGGCGGTGCCGAGGACGGCGCCGGGGATGTCGTAGCCGCCCTTGCCGCGCTCGCGCTCGGTGCGCGGCAGCAGCTTCAGGCCCACGAGCAGGGCGATCAGCGCGATGGGAGCGGGCAGGAGCATCGTGAGCCGCCAGCTGGCCTCCGTGAGCAGGCCGGAGAAGACCAGGCCCATCGAGTAGCCCGTGGCGCCGCAGGTGGTGTAGATAGCCAGGGCGCGGTTGCGCAACGGGCCTTCGGGGAACGTCGTGGTGATGATCGACAGGCCGGCGGGGGCCGTGAAGGCCGCGCTCAGGCCCTTGACGAAGCGGCTGGCGATGAGCAGCGGTCCGGAGTCGACGAGACCGCCGAGCAGCGAGGCCAGTGCGAAGACGCCCAGCGCCACCAGGAAGACCTGGCGCCGGCCCAGCAGGTCGGCGGCGCGTCCGCCGAGGAGCAGCAGGCCCCCGTAGCCCAGGATGTAGCCGCTGACGATCCATTGCAGGGCCGAGGTCGACAGGCCGAGGTCGGCACCGATGGAGGGCAGCGCCACGCCGACCATGGACACGTCCAGGGCGTCCAGGAACATCGCGGCGCAGAGCACCAGCAGGGTGCCCCACAGCCGGGGAGTCCACCGTCCTTCGGACGTGGGAGAGGTGAGCGGAGAGGTCATGCCCGAGAGATTACATGCGTATGCATGAGATGCAAGCGCATTTAATTCAGGTGCAACAATCCCGGTTCTCTGTTACGGTGCGGCGCATGGCGGCGAAGCAGGCCGAGCAGGCGCTCGTGGAACAGTGGCGCGACATTCTGGCGCTGCATGCGCGCACACAGTGTGAACTCGACCGGGTTCTGCACGAACACGGCCTGTGCGCCAGCGACTTCGAGGTGCTCGACGTCCTCGCCGGATGCCGGGCGGCGAAGGGCACTCCCTCCTACCGCGTCCAGGAGATCTCCGAGCGGGTCCATCTCAGTCAGAGCGCGCTCTCGCGGCTGATCGCCCGGCTGGAGAAGGAAGGGCTCGTCGAGCGCTGCATGTGTCCCGAGGACCGGCGGGGCGTCCGCGTCGCTCTCACGGCGAAGGGGCGCTCGCTGCACGGTGAGCTGCTGCCCGTGCAGCGTGCGGTGCTGGCGCGGATGCTGGCGGACGGCTAGGGCCTCCCGAGCGACAGGCCCCGGCCCGGTCAGATCCCTGAGGTCTCCCGCCACAGCTCGGCGAGCGCCTGGTCGCCCGTGACCGACGGCAGAGGAGCCCGGTTCCACAGTGCCAGGTACAACTGCTCGGCCGGGCCGGACAGTTCGCACTCGGCGTCCCCGGACGCGCCCGGCGTGGTCACCGGCGGCTCGGGTGACAGCCGTACGGTCCACACCGCGCCGGTGTCGTCGGTGCGCACGTGCAGGACGCGCGGCTCGGGGGTGCGGACCCGGCTCCTGGCGCGGGCGTGGAAGCCGCGCAGCAGTTCGTCGATGCCGTCGGTCGCGAAGTCCGGGGTGACGGCGGTGACGCCGGTCCCGCGTGCGGACTCCGCGTCGACCCGGTGCACCGCCGTCTCGTGTGCCTGCCGCCGGGTCCAGAAGGCCAGCGCGGACGGCGCGGGCAGGAAGGACCAGCACTCCACATCCGGTGCGGCGGCGGCCAGCGTGCCGACGAGGCGGCGGTGGCTGTCGCGGTACCAGGCCACGAGCTCCGCGCCGTCTAGGTCCGGGGCGTCACCCAGTGGACGGCGCTCGGTGTACCGCTCGGTGACGTACGACGCGGCCCAGCGGTGCACCGCACCCGTGTGCCGCAGCAGATCGCGCACGTGCCACTCCGGGCACGTCGGCACCTTCGCGTCGGTCCCGGCCTCCTCGGCGGCCGCGGCCAGCAACCGGCCCTCTGTCTCCAGCGCTCGAAGGAACTCGGCGGTCTCCATGGCGCGAGTCTGCCGTATGGAGCGCACTCCAGGCCCCGGAATTTTCGCCGGGGCGCTACGGCAGCGGTGTGCCGCCCGTGGCGTTGACGATCTCGGCGGTGATGTACGACGCCTCCTGGGAGGCGAGGAAGACGTACGCCGGTGCCATCTCGGCGGGCTGTGCGGGCCGCCCGATGGGTGCCTGCTTGCCGAACTTCTGGGTGTCCGGCATCGTCGCCGGGATGAGCGGCGTCCACACCGGGCCGGGCGCCACGGCGTTGACGCGGATGCCCTTGTCGATCAGCATCTGCGCCAGCCCCTGCGTGAAGGTGACGATCGCGCCCTTGGTCGTCGCGTAGTCCAGCAGATGCGGACTGGGCTTGTAGGCCTGCACGGACGTGGAGTTGATGATGCTGCCGCCCTCCGGGATGTGCGGCAGGGCCAGCTTGCACAGCCAGAACATGCCGTACAGGTTGGTGCGCAGCACCCGGTCGAACTGCTCGGTGGAGATCGCCTCGATGCCCTCGGGCTGCGACATCTGGTACGCCGCGTTGTTCACCAGGACGTCGATCCTGCCGAACTCCGCGACGGCACGGTCGATCAGCGCCCGGCAGTTCTCCTCCTCCCGTACGTCGCAGGAGACGGGCACGGCACGCCGCCCGGCCTCCTCGACCAGGCGGGCGGTCTCGGCGGCGTCGTCCTTCTCGTCGTCCAGGTGGGTGAAGAGCACGTCGGCTCCCTCCCGGGCGAACGCCAGGGCGACCGCGCGGCCGATCCCGGAGTCCCCGCCGGTGATCAGGGCCTTGCGGTCGGCCAGCCGGCCGCTGCCCCGGTAGGACTCCTCACCGTGGTCCGGGGGCGGGTCCATGGGCCCGGTCCAGCCCGGGTGCGGCTGGTCCTGGGAGGGAAACTCCGGGGTGGGGTGCTGCTCGCCGGGGTGCTGTTGATCGGTCACGGGTCTGCCTCCTTGTCCATGGCGTACGGCCCGGTGATCACAACGGGCGAGGCCCCGGGTACCCCGATGCCGGGGTACGGATCACCTGGCTGTGGAAAGGTGGCGATGCCGTCGAGCCGGATCAGCGTGCTGCGGCGCGACGCGTCGCGAAACCGATGGCCGCTGCCACGGCGGCGAGGATCGCCACGCTGGTGAGCGCGGCCGGGAGGGAGAACCAGTCCGCCATGAACCCGATGGCGGGCGGCCCCATCAGCATGCCGCCGTAACCCAGTGTGGAGGCCGTGGCGACTCCGCTGGGGCCGGCGAGCGCGCCCGCGCGTTCCACGGCCACGGGGAAGAGGTTCGCGAGGCCGATGCCCGTGACCGCGTATCCCAGCAGGGCCGCCCACAGGGCGGGGGCGAGCGAGCCGAGCAGCATCCCGGCCGCCGCTGTTGCGCCACCCGCCACGACGGTCCGGGTCTGCCCCAGACGCTCCAGGAGCGTGGTGCCGGTCAGACGGCCCACCGTCATGGCGAGCGCGAAGCAGGAGTAGCCGAGGGCCGCGGCACCCGGCGAGGCGTCCAGGTCCTCTTCGAGGTGCAGGGCGCCCCAGTCGGCGAGTGCCCCCTCGCCGTACGCGGTGCAGCCGGCGATGAGACCGAAGACGAGCACCAGTCCCCGGGTGCGGCCGTCCAGGCGGCGCGGGGCGTCCTTTGCCGGCCGTTCCCGTTCCGTCGGCACCGGTGGCTCGTGCCGGAGCAGTGTGGGGGCCGCCACGGCGGTCACGAGCAGTCCGACGACGGTGAGCAGCAGCAGGTGCCGGGTGGGGGAGAGGGAACCCGCGACCAGGGCGCCCAGCCCCGCCCCGAGCATGCCGCCCAGGCTGAACGCGGCGTGGAAGCTCGGCATGATCGGCCGCCGCATCGCGGCCACGAGGTCCACGGCGGCGCTGTTGAAGGCGACGTTGATCCCGCCGTACGCGGCGCCGAAGACCAGCAGGACGAGGCCGAGCGCGAGGGCCGAGTGGGTCAGCGGGGGCAGGGCGACGCTGAGGGAGAGCAGGACGGCGCAGACGACCGTGACCCGGTGGTTGCCGTAGCGGCGGCACAGGCGGCCGGTGAGGATCATGGTGACGACGGCTCCGGCGGAGACGCCCAGGAGAGCGAGGCCCAGGGCGCTGGCGGAGGCGTCGGTCTGTTCCTTGATGGCGGGGATGCGGACCACCCAGCCGGCGAAGACGAAGCCGTCGAGGGCGAAGAAGACGGTGATCGCTGTGCGGAGTCCGGTGAGGGAGTTGCCGTTGCCCGGCACGGCACTGTGCGTTCGGGATTTGTTTATTTGCGGCACAAACTCAGGCTAGGTGGGTGCGGGCGCCACGACAAGGTGCGACGCTGGGACGAGAGTCATTCGCCGAGGGAACTCGGGAGCGTACATGGGACGTGACGTGCCGGCCCTGGTGTTCACGCGGGAGGACCGCCGTCGGTACCGGGCCAAGATGCACACCGACCTCGAAGTGCTGGCGCGGATGCTGCGCGAGTCCAGCTTCGAGAGCGAGCGGCCCCGGGTCGGGCTGGAGATCGAGCTCAACCTGGTGGACGACCACGGGCTGCCCGCGATGCGCAACACCGACGTGCTCCAGGCGATCGCCGACCCCGCCTGGTCGAGCGAGCTGGGCCGCTTCAACCTGGAGATCGACATCCCGCCGAGGGAGCTGACGACCGGCGGCCCCGGCGCCTGGGAGCAGACGATCCGGGACGCCCTGAACCACGCCGAGGACCGCGCCGCGGCCGTCGGCGCGCACCTGATCATGGTCGGCATCCTGCCCACCCTGGACGAGGCGGACGTCAGCGAGGCCGCCCTCTCCGGTGACCCGCGGTACCGGCTGCTCAACGAGCAGATCTTCGCGGCGCGGGGCGAGGACCTGCGGATCAGGGTCGACGGCGTGGAGCGCCTGTCGACGTACGCCGACACCATCACTCCCGAGGCCGCCTGCACCAGTACCCAGTTCCATCTCCAGGTCGCCCCCAAGCAGTTCGCGGACTACTGGAACGCGGCCCAGGCCATCGCGGGCGTGCAGATCGCCCTCGCGGCGAACTCGCCCTTCCTGTTCGGCAAGGAGCTGTGGCGCGAGACCCGCATCCCCCTGTTCGAGCAGGCCACCGACACCCGCCCCGAGGAGATCAAGGCCCAGGGCGTACGGCCACGGGTGTGGTTCGGGGAGCGCTGGATCACCAGCGTCTTCGATCTCTTCGAGGAGAACGTGCGCTACTTCCCGGCCCTGCTGCCGCTGTGCGAGGACGAGGACCCGCAGCAGGTGCTCGATCGCGGCGGCGCTCCGCAACTGGGCGAACTGACCCTGCACAACGGCACGATCTACCGCTGGAACCGCCCCGTCTACGCCGTCACCGAGAGCGGGCCGCATCTGCGCATCGAGAACCGGGTGCTGCCCGCCGGTCCCACCGTGGCCGACATCATCGCCAACGGCGCCTTCTACTACGGCCTCACCCGGGCCCTCGTCGACGAGGACCGGCCGGTGTGGACGCGCATGTCCTTCGCGGTCGCCGAGGAGAACATGCACACCGCGGCCCGCGACGGCATCGACGCCCGCCTGTACTGGCCCGGCGTGGGTGAAGTGCCGGTCACGGAACTGGTGTTGCGGCGTCTGCTGCCGCTGGCCCACCGGGGTCTGGAGCTGGCCGGCATGGACGCGGCCTGGCGCGAACCCCTGCTGGGCATCGTGGAGCAGCGCTGTGTCACCGCCCGCAACGGCGCCCTGTGGCAGGCGGAGACGGTCCATCATCTGGAGAAGGCCGGCGTCTCCGACCGGCGTGCGGCGCTGCGGCAGATGACCAGGACGTACATGGACTACATGCACATGAACGCACCCGCGCACACCTGGCCCGTGGACTGACCGCCGTGACATCGCCGGGTCACGCGGGGCTGGGGGCGGCCTGGCCTCCCCATTCCTCGGCGGCCGTCAGCGGGACGGCAGCGGGCGGCCGCGCCGAGGTCGTCAGCTCGATCCGCCGCCCCTCGGCCGACGAACGCAGCAACGCGGTCATCGTCTCCAGCACGTGCAGGGCGAGTTCGCCGTTCGCGCGCGGTGCCCGCTGCCCGTCGGCGGCGATGAAGTCGAGCAGCCCGACTCCGCGTGTCCCGTCGACGTAGCCCGCGGACGGCGGAAGCGTGCGCCACCGGGTGTCGCCGAGTCCGAAGAGCCGTACGTCGCCGTCGAAGCGGTTCGGATCCGGGACGGCGAGGGTCCCCGCCTCGCCGTGCACCTCGATCGGGGACGCCGTGGTGGCCACCCCGTCGAAGCTCGTCGTGATCGTCGTCAGCGTCCCGCCCACGTGCTCCAGCACACCGGAGACATGGCTGTCCACCTCCACCGGTATCCGCTCGCCCGTGCGCGGACCGGAACCGATGACCCGCTCGGCGCGCAGCCGGCTGGACGCCCCCGTCACGGCCCGCACCGGACCCAGCAGATGGATCAGGGACGCGAGGTAGTACGGCCCCATGTCCAGCAGGGGGCCGCCGCCCTCGGCGTAGTAGAAGTCGGGGTGCGGGTGCCAGCGTTCGTGGCCCGGTGTGACCATCACGGCCGAGGCGAACAGGGGGCGTCCGATGCGCCCCGCCGCCACGGCCGCCCGCGCCGTCTGGACCCCGGTGCCCAGCACGGTGTCCGGCGCGCACCCCACGCCGACACCCGCCCGAGCGGCGGCCGCCATGACGGCGTGGGCGTCGGCGAGCGTGGCGGCGAGCGGCTTCTCCCCGTAGACGTTCTTGCCGTGGCCGATGGCCCCGAGGGCGATCGCGGCGTGCGCCCCGGGGGTGGTGAGGTTCAGCACCGTGTCCACGTCCGGGCTGCTCAGCAGCTCCTCCACGGCCAGCGCCCGGACGCCGGGCAGTTCGGCGGCGACCGCTGCCGACCGGGCGGCGTCGAGGTCGGCGACCGCGGTCACCCGCACGGCGGAACGGCCGACGAGCGTGTCCAGGTACGCGCGGGAGATGACGCCGAGCCCTACGACGCCGATGCGGTGCGCGTCGCCCACAGCATGCCCCTCTCGATGATGGTGCGGACGTTGGGGTTCTCCAGCACGTCGACGCTGTGCCCCGGTGTCGTCACCACGATCCGCCCGGCGCCCCACCGGCGGGTCCAGACCGCCGGTGAGGTGACCGGCCGGTGCCAGGGCTCCCACGGCCGGGTGGGGTGCTTGGTGGTGGCCAGGACGTCGACGAGGTCGTCGTGGAGCACCCAGTACTGCTCGGTGTCCAGCTCGAAGTCCTCGATGCCCGCGGTGACGGGGTGCTCGCGGCCGGCCTCGGTGAGGGTGATGGTGTGCGGCAGGAAGTTGTCCTCCGGCCCGCCCCGGCGTTCGCACGGCTCCTTGCCCGGGTGCGTGGCGAACTGCCCTCCGACCAGGTGGAGATAGTCGGAGGAGGCGCGGAACGAGTCGGCGATGCCGCCGTGCCAGCCGGTGAACCCGGTACCGGCGACGACCGCGGAGCTCAGTCCCGCGAGCTGCTCGCGCGTGATCTCCGACATCGTCACGCACTGCACGATCAGGTCGGTGCCGGCCATCTCGGCCGCGTCGGCGTAGACGTCGGTCGACTCCTCGACCCGGACGGCGTATCCGTTGCTCCGCAGGAAGGGCAGGAACAGTTCCGTCGCCTCGACCGGCTGGTGCCCCTCCCAGCCGCCCCGGACCACCAGTGCTCTCTTCTGCGTCATCGTGATCTCACTATGCGGCGGGCGCCCGCGCTCACGAAAGGGGGCCGGGCGTCACGAAAATTTCGCTGTCGAGGCTCGGGCGCCGACCGTCCAACAGGCCGCGGTGAAGCGGACTTCCGAGCCGTGCACGAAGGGATCGAAGGCGGCACGGACCGTCTCGACGACCCGGGCGCGGGTCTTCTCGTCCACCTCGGGCAGGTACATGCCGAGCGCACCGAGCCGGGTGAAGTAGCGGACCAGTTCCTTCTCGGGCAGGGTGCAGACCACGTCGACCGGCCGGATGTCGATCGCGGCCCAGCCGCTCTCCGTCAGGATGCGCCGGACCTTGTCCGGGTCCGCGAAGGCGAACTGTCCCGGCTCGTCCGGCCTGGGGACGGGCAGCTCCGGGAGCAGGGGTGCCGCGGCGCGCTGGGCCGTCGTCATGAACGGGTTCTCGGACGGATCGCGCCAGACGACGAACCGGAGCGCGGCCTCGTCCCGGGCGGCGCGCCGGAGGTTGGCGAAGGCCCGTACGGAATCGCGGAAGAACATGACGCCGAACCGCGAGATGACGGCGTCGAAGGTGCCGGGATCGAAGGCGTGGTCCTGCGCGTCGTCGCAGATGAAGGACGCCGGTACGGCCTCCTGTTCGGCGTACTCCCGGGCGGTGGAGATCATCGGTTCCGAGATGTCGATGCCGACACAGCGGCCGGCCGGGCCGAGGCGTCGCGCGACGGCCAGCGTGATGCCGCCCGTGCCGCAGCCCACCTCGAGTACCTGCCTCGCCTGTTCGGCCGCGACGGCATCGACGAGGAGCTCCTCGAAGGGCCGGAACATCTCGTCCAGCACCCCCTTCAGATCACCCCAGGCGTGACCGGCGCGCCCCTTCCAGCGTGCTGCCTGCTCGTCGCCGGCCCTGCGCGCAGCGTCCATGAGTCTCTCCTTCTGGTTGCCTTCGGCGTACCGGGATGACAGCGTTCTACTTCAAGTCGACTTGAGGTCAAGGCAATGACAGAGCTGGACATCGCCGAAGTGGCGCACCGTGCCGGGGTTCCGGCCTCCACACTGCGCTATTACGAGGAGAAGGGGCTGATCTCCTCGACGGGCCGGCGGGGCCTGCGCCGGCAGTACGACCCCGGCGTACTGGAGCGGCTGGCGCTGATAGCGCTGGGGCGAACGGCCGGGTTCTCGCTCGACGAGATCGCGCACATGTTCGCGCCGGACGGACGGCCGCGGATCGACCGGCAGAGGCTGGCGGCCAAGGCGGACGAACTCGACCAGAGGATCCGTGAACTGGGTGTCCTGCGTGACTCCCTGCGGCATGCCGCCGCGTGCCCGGCGCCGAGCCACCTGGAGTGCCCCACGTTCCGCCGTCTTCTCGACGCCGCGGCGTCCGGAGCTGTCGCGCCGCCGAGGAAACGGGCTCCGAAACCACCGTGAAACCCCTGGCGCAGACCATGCGTATTTCAAGAATCATCCTGAATCTCATGAGAATTCTCTTGAACAGGGTTCGTACGGCATAACCGGCCGACGCGGTGCCGAAGACTGTTCTCCATGGCTACGACAGTGCTCGCCGCAACACCCCCTTCCGGTACCGGACGTCGCCCTCCCTGGAGATCCCCTGAGGGTGAACCCGGTTATGCACGCCCAGCGCTGATCGTCGTCACCGTGCTCGCCGCCGTGCTCTACGCATGGGGGATCAACCACAGCGAGTACCACACCTTCTACGCGAACGCCGTCCGCAGCATGACCGAGAGCTGGAAGGCCTTTTTCTACGGCTCATTCGACCCCGGAAACTCCATCACGCTCGACAAATTGCCGGGATTCCTGTGGCCCCAGGCGCTCTCGGCCCGGATCTTCGGGTTCCACCCGTGGGCACTGACCCTGCCCCAGGTCCTCGAGGGCGTGGCGAGCGTGCTGGTGCTGTATCGGGCGGTGCGCCGCTGGGCCGGTGTCAACGCGGCACTGGTCGCCGCCACGGCGTTCCTGCTGACGCCGGTGGCCGTGGGGCTCTTCCGCACCGCGGTCGAGGACCCCGCCTTCACCCTCTGCATGCTGCTGGCGGCCGACGCCACCCAACGCGCCGCCCAGAGCGGCCGGCTGCGCCCGCTGCTGCTCGCCGGTGTGTGGGTGGGCCTCGGCTTCCAGGCCAAGATGCTGGAGGCGTGGGCGGTGCTGCCCGCGCTCGCCCTGGTCCACCTCCTGTCGGCGCCGCTCCCGCTGCGCAGGCGGCTGGTGCACCTCGGCGTGTCCACCCTGGTCATGACCGCCGTCTCGGCGTCCTGGATCCTCGCGGTCACCCTGACCCCGGCCCAGGACCGGCCCTATGTGGACGGCACCACCGACAACTCCGCGGTCAGCATGGTGGTCGGCTACAACTTCCTGAACCGGTTCTCCTCGCTCGGCATCAGCGCGGCCTCCACGGGCAGCGTGAGCGCGACGCAAGGAGGGGGAGCCGGAGGGGCGGGCAGCGGCGGCGGCCGGTACGGCGGCAGCGGAGACCGTGAGGACCACGGCGGCAGGTCCGACGTCCCGAAGGCATGGGCCGGAGCGCAGCGGGCCGGTGAGGGTGGCGGTCGCGGCGGATGGGGCGGTGGCCAGGACGGCTGGTCGAAGATGTTCGGCGCGTCGCTCGCCTCGCAGACCGGCTGGCTCTACCCGATCGCCGCCGTCGCCGTCGTGTGCGGACTGCTCTGGCGCCGGGGCACACCGCGCACCGACCGGATCCGCTCCGGATTCGTCCTGTGGGGCACCTGGCTGGCCACGTACTTCCTTGTCTTCAGCGCGGGCAGCGTCGGCGGCCACACGTACTACATGGGCATCGTCGCGGTACCGCTCGCCGCGCTCACCGGTGCTGGGATCGCACTGCTGTGGGGCGCCTACCGGGCAGGCGGCCGCCGTGCCTGGGTGCTGCCCGGCGCGGTGGCCGCCACGGCGGCGTGGAGTGCGTATCTCGCCGCCGCGTTCCCGTCGTTCCTGCCGTGGCTGGCGCCCGCGGTGGGTGTGCTCGGTCTCGCCGCCCTCGTCCTGTTGGCGCGGGCCCGTCCCGGACGCGCTCCGACCGTGGGGCGGCTCGCCCTCGCCGGGCTCGCGGCGTCCCTCGCGGCGGTCCTGATCGCGCCGAGCGCGTGGGCCGTGCAGGTCTTCAACCCCGCCTACGGCAGCACCGGTATGGGCTCGGTCGGTCCCTCCGGCAGGAGCGGCGGGCAGGGCCTGGTGCGGTCGGCGGCGGTGCGGACGGGCCGACTGCCCTGGGGCGGCGGGACGGGGCGCGGCTATCAGGCGACGTTCGGCAACAGGGCGACCGCCGACCACCAGGCCACCCGTGGGGGCACGGACGGCTTCGGCGGCATGCCCGGCACGGGTGGCACGCGTGGCACCGGCGGGTTCGGCGGGTTCGGCGGGTTCGGCCTGAACGGCCGACTCACCGCGTCCCAGCGCGAGTTGCTCGACTACACCACCGCGCGCCAGGACTCGGCCGCATACGTCTTCGCCACCACCAGCTGGAGCACCGCCTCCCCGTACATCCTCGCCACCGGCGCTCACGTCCTGCCGCTCGGCGGCTTCAGCGGCAGCGTGCCCTTCCCGACCGAGGCGGGGTTCCGGCACCTGGTCGACGCCGGCAAGCTCCGGTTCGTACTGCTGGGCGGCGGCCGAGGCACGCGCGCCGTGTTCGGCGGTGGCAAGGGGACGACGGACGCCGACCGGATCACCGACTGGGTCCAGTCCGCCTGCACGCGCGTGCCGGCCTCCGCCTACGGCGGCACGGACTCCGCCACGGCCCCGACGCTGTACCGCTGCGCCCCCGGCGACTGACAGGGCCGAATCGAAAAGGCGGCGTCGCCACTTGGTCCAATCCTGGACCGCGCTTTGCTCATTTTCCGTTGTCCACTCCGCAGTCCGAGCCTAACCTCGGCTGCGAACTGCGGGAGGCCGTAATGCTGACGACCGTCAGAGAACAGGCAACGGGTCTTACCAAGGACCAGCGAAACGCCTTTGTCGCCGCCTATTTGGGCTGGATGATGGACGCGTTCGACTATTTCCTGGTAGTCCTCGTCTACAGCGAGATAGCCGACGATTTTCACGTCTCTCTCACCGATATGGCCTTCCTGACCACGGCGACGCTGGTGATGCGGCCGGTCGGTGCGCTGCTGTTCGGTATGTGGGCGGATCGCCGTGGCCGCCGCATACCGCTCATGGTCGACGTCGTCTTCTACTCGGTCGTAGGTTTCGCGTGTGCCTTCGCCCCCAACTACGCCGTGTTGCTGGTGCTGCGGCTGCTGTACGGCATCGGGATGGGCGGCGAGTGGGGCCTGGGCGCGGCGCTCGCCATGGAGAAGATCCCGGCCGCCAGGCGCGGCTTCTGGTCGGGCCTGCTGCAGAGCGGCTACTCGCTGGGCTATCTGCTGGCCGCCGTGGCCTTCTTCGTCGTCGAGCCCGTATTCGGCTGGCGGGGACTGTTCGCGTTCAGCCTGCTGCCCGCCCTGGTGTCGCTGTGGGTGCGCAGCCGGGTGAAGGAGAGCGAGGTGTGGGAGAAGAGCGTCCAGCTCAACCGCACCCCGGCGTACAAGGTGTTCAAGGACCCCGCGGTGCTGCGGCGCTTCGTCTACCTGGTCGCGCTGATGACCGCGTTCAACTGGATGTCGCACGGCACCCAGGACATCTACCCGACCTTCGTCAAGAAGGGCCTGGGCCTGTCGGCGAACACCTCGATCGCGATCGCCGTGGTCTACAACATCGGCGCCATCATCGGTGGTGTGGTGCTGGGCGCGTACTCCGAGCGGCTGGGCCGCCGCCGCACGATCATGATCGCGGCGGCGGGTGGCCTGGTCGTGGTGCCGTTCTTCGTCCTGTCCAGCACCACCGGCTGGTTGATGCTCTCGTCCTTCCTGATGCAGGTGTGCGTACAGGGAGCCTGGGGCGTCATCCCGGCCCATCTGACCGAGATGAGCCCGGACGCCGTCAGGGGCTTCTACCCGGGCGTCACGTACCAGCTCGGCAACCTGATCGCCGCGCTCAACCTGCCGATCCAGGAGGCCCTCGCCGAGCGCCACGGGTACCCGTCGGCGATGGCGTGGACCGTCGTGCCCACCCTGGCCGTGGTGATCGTGCTGAGCGCGATCGGCAAGGAGGCCAAGGGCATCCGCTTCGGAAGCAGCGGTCCGCAGGCCCCGAGCACGGCGGCGACGAGCACGGCCCAGCCCTGACGGGCAGCACGCGGCTCACGCCGGGCGAGGCCCCGCCACCGCGCAAGCTCCTGGGCCCCCGGGCAGTTTTGTTCGGATCACCGGGCGGACCAGCACCGCTCGAGGGTGTTGCGCTGCTTGTGGGTCTCGCGGTCGAAGGCCGGGGTCTGCTGCCTCGGCTGCCCCGACGGAGCCGGTGGCTCCGCTGTGGGGCGTCCTCGCCGATGGGGAACGCGTAGGCGGGCCATGACGTCGGTGAGGCAGGTGCGTCGCCGGCCTGTCCGGCGGTGATGCAGCGGGCATCGGCAGCGAGGCGGATCCATGTGGTCAGTCCGCCGCGGGACCGACCGATGGCGTGGTCGTCCGGTTCGCCGGCCGGGGCCCTCTGCAGGCCCCGGCCGCGTGCTGGTGGGCCTCGTGGAGTCGACGGAGGCCCGCCCGGTTGAAGTCCTCCTCCGCATCGGCTTGGGCCACCAGCGTGGTGAACACCCGCTCCCGGATGCCATCGACGGCCCACATCCGCCGCCGGTTGTAGACACCCCGCCAGTTGCCGTACTTCTCCGTCAGGTGGACCCACTGCGTCCACCTGACGGTCGCGGCGCCGGAGGGCGGGCTGCTGGCCTGAGACGCCCTCCCCCGGGTGTCTCACGCCGTCGGTAGGCTCAGCATCCGGTACGCCGATTCCGGGGAACGCTCATCACAGCGCACCTAGCCGGCAATACAGCACCAGCGAAAGCTGGCCGAGTTTTTGACGACTTCTTTTGCCGCTTATTCCGTTCCCTCGACAGGAGGGTGGTCTCCTGTTGGATAACGTGGGCCCGAGCCATGGCCGGAAATCAGAGGCCCGGGGTTCCTGATTCGCCCCACATCACGCCACGCCGATGTGATGCTCCCCACGAGCCCCGAATGAAAGAGGGCGATCGGGCAAGGCTCACGTTCATGTCTCATATGCACACCCCTCGGCGGGGGACGTGACGGCGGCCGCGACCGGGGCGACCGGGACCCTGCCCGCCGCAGCGAACACGGCCGGGGCCGCCCCCACGACTCCGGTGCCCTCCCTGCCGTCACTCACGGGACTGCGATGGATGGCCGCGCTGCTGGTCTTCGGGCTGCACGTACGCAATCTCGGCTACTTCGGGGGCACCGGCCAGCACATCGCGACGTGGGGGTTCGGGGCCGGGGCCACCGGGGTGTCGTTCTTCTTCATCCTCTCGGGCTTCGTCCTGATGTGGTCCGCACGGCCCGGTGACCGCGCGCCGGCGTTCTGGTGGCGGCGCATCGCCCGGATCTACCCGGTCCACCTCGCCACCGCCGCGGTCGCGCTGCTCATGGGACTCACCCTGGCCCGTCAGACGGAGCCCACGCCGGCCCAGGCACTGGCCAATGTGCTGCTGCTGCACTCCTGGTGGCGCCCTTGGTGGCAGACGCTGGACCCCGTCAGCTGGTCGCTGGCCTGCGAGGCCTTCTTCTACGCCGTCTTCCCGCTGCTGGCGCTCCCGCTGCGCCGCATGGGCGCCCGGGGGTCCGCCGCCCTGGCCGGGGCGTCGGTGCTGGCCGTGCTGGTCCTGGCCTGGGCGGACGCGCAGCACTGGCTGGGCCAGCCGCTCTACTCCTTCCCCGCGGCCCGCCTGCCCGAGTTCGTCCTCGGTGCCGCTGTCGCCCGTATGGTGCTGCTCGGCCGGTGGCGCGGGCCCGGCCTGGAGGCCTCGCTCGCGGTGGCGATCATCGGCTACTTCCTCGTCCCCCACGTCCCCGGCGGATACCCGGCCGCAACCTGCACCATCATGGGATTCGCCCTGCTCATCCCGGCGGCGGCCGTCGCCGACCTGCGGGGCCTTCCCTCGCTGTGGCGGCACCGAAGGCTGGTGCGGCTGGGTGAACTCTCCTTCGCCTTCTACATGATTCACCTGCTTGTCCTGCGGATGGGCACCGACCTGCTCGGCACATCCCCGCATCTCGGCGTGCTGCCGGCGCTGACCGCCACGGCCGTCGCGTTCACCGTGGCGCTGGGGCTGTCCTGGGCCTTGTACGAGGGTGTGGAATGCCCTGCCAGACGACTGCTGCTGCGCGGCACCCGTTTCACAGCGGGAGACTCCGGCGTCGGGCCGGCCGACTGAACCGCCGATGTGTATAAGAGACAGGTCGACAGGTACATCCGCAGGATCTCGCTCTTGGGATAGGCGTGAGCGAGCTTGACGGCCAGCGCGACCTGCTCCAGCTGGTCGCGGCGGGTGCGTTGCCCGTAGGTGTAGAGCATCCTCGCGAGTTGCTGCACGAGGGTGGCTCCTCCTGCGTCGCCTCCGTGGCCGCGTGCCCACTCCACCAGGGCGCGCAGCACACCGACAGGGTCGATGCCGGGGTTGTGCCAGCAAACGCGCGTCCTCTGTGGCCACCAGCGCCGCGGCGACCTTCGGGGGCGTGGGGGCGTCGGTGTCGCTCACTGCGTGGGCGACGGGTTGCGCGCGCACCCGGGCCTCCGCGTCGGCCACCCCGGGTGTGGCTGCCAGGAGGACACCTCCCACGGCCGCGAGCACCATGACCGCGCTGAGGCCGAGGCCGCACACCCGGGGTGAGGAGACGGCGCAGCCACCAGGGCAGCGGGCGCCGGTGTACGAGCCGGTCGAACGCGGTACGCAACGGAAGACGGAGCGGGCGATACCGAAGAGCACCGCGGCTGCGGCGCCGGGGCACCGGCGGCCAACCTGCCGAATGGTCTGGGGCGACCGACGCGAGATACGACAGCCATCATGCTTGAACCCCCCTGGACTTGCCTTGATTCCTTATTACGCGCCTTCCGCGTGAAATTGCCATAAGTCCTTGGTAGGGAATCGTTGCGGTACTTCTCAGATGCGTCCCTTTCAAGGGTCAAGGTTTGGCAGCTTCCTTCTGGGAGCGTTCAGTTGGTCCCTAGGCTGACGGGTGACGCCGTACACGCCGGCCGACGAGGAGACTCCGTGACGACAATGAGGCGGGCGCCGGAAAAACGCCGGCCCATGAAGGAGATGGCGTATCTTGCCGCCTTCGCGGTGGTCTCGGTGCTCGCCCTGGTCGGGTGCGGAGCGAGCGCGAACTCGTCGGCGTCGCCCCGGCCAGGCGACATCACGATCAAGCCGGTCAGCGACGCGTCCGGCCGAGCCGAGCCGGATCAGCCCATTCACTGCGCGGCCACCCACGCGAAACTGACCAAGGTCGCGGTCACCCGCCCGAACGGGTCCCTTGTCGACGGCACCCTCGACACGGCGACCGGGACGTGGCGACCGACGCACCCGCTCGGTCTCGACGCCCGCTACACGGTCACCGCGACGGCCACCGGCTCGGCCGGCACATCGGTGACCAAGCGCCTGAACATCGAGACGATCGATCCGTCCGGCACCGTCACGGCGCAGTCCATCACCCCGGCCACAGGGGCCCAGGTGGGCGACGCCCAGCCGGTCGTCGTCGTCTTCACCAAGCCCGTGACCGACGAGGCCGCCCTGCAGAAGGCACTGTCCGTGACCGACACCCACCACGTCACCGGTGCCTGGCACTGGGTGACCGACCGGCGTGTCGACTACCGTCCCCGAACGTACTGGCCGCTGGGGGACAAGATCACCGTGACGGGCGACCTCGATGGCGTGAACGCCGGGAAGGGCCTGTGGGCGACCGGCGACTACACCCACACCTTCACGGTCGACTCCGACGTGCACGCCGTCGTCGATCCCGGCACCCAGAGCATGGCGGTCTACCGAGGTAGCCGACTGCTCCGGAAACTCCCGATATCGAGCGGCGGGGCGCACTACCGGACCTGGGGCGGCTACCTGGTGGTGCTGGACAAGGAGGCGAAGATCCGGATGACCTCGTGCAGCGTCGGCCTCAGCTGCACTCCCGGAAGCCCCGACTACTACGACCTGCCGGTCCTCTGGGACGTCCACCTGACGTGGACCGGTACGTACATCCACGACGCGTCGTGGGACAACGCGGCCATCGGCCGGGTGGACAACTCCCACGGCTGCGTCCACCTGAGCGCCTCCGACGCGAAGTGGTTCTACACCACCGTGACGCCGGGAGATCTGGTCCAGGTCATCAATCCGTCCAAGCCGGTGGCGCTCGACAACGGGGACGGGGACTGGAACCTGTCCTGGGCCCGGTGGAGCACCCCCGACGCCACCCGGTGAGGGCGCTTCCATGAGCTTCCCCCGTGCGACCTGATCGTGGTCGGATCCGGCCTGTACGGTCTGACCGTCGCGAACGCGCGGCCACCCGACTCGGCAAGCGGGTGCTCGTCCTGGAGCGCCGTCCGCACCTCGGGGGCAACGCCCGCTCCGAGCGCGAGTCGACGACGGGCATCGAGGTGCACCGCCATGGTTCGCACGTCTTCCACACCTCCAACGAACAGGTCTGGCAGTACGTGAACCGGTTCACGGAGTTCACGTCCTACCGCCACACGGTGTGGGCCACCGCGGGCGGGGCGGTCTACTCGCTGTCCGTGAACCTCGGCACGATCTGCGCCCACGCCGGCCGCCGCCTGGCCCCGAGGAGGCGAGGGCGATGATCTGCGGACTCGCGGAGGAGTCCGCTAGAGCCGCCCGCCGAGACCGGCCGTCTCGACCGGTACTTCGGGTACTGCGAGGGCCGGCTCGGGTGGCGGATCCTGGACTTCGAGCAGGAGCTACTGGGGGTCGGCGACTTCCAGGGCACGGCGGTGATGAACTCCACCGACGAGGAGGTGCCGTTCACTCGCATCCACGAGTTCCCGCACTTCCACCCGGAGCGTGACCACCCGAAGGACCGGACGGTGATCGTCCGGGAGTACTCCCGCTTCGCCGGTCCCGGCGACGAGCCGTACTACCCGGTCAACACGGCCCAGGGCCGCGCCGTCGTGGCTCGGTACCGCAAACTCGCGCGGAACGAGCGCGGGGTCTTCTTCGGGGGACGGCTCGGCGCCTACGCCTACTTGAACATGCGCATGGCCATCGCGTCGGCGCTGGCCCTCGTCCGCAACCGGCTGCAGCCGTACTTCGGGAAGCGCTGACGCGTCCGCCCCGGACCGTCGTACGGGCCGAGGCGCTGTCCGCGGGTGTGGCCGGTCGTGTCAGACGAGTTGCAGCCACTGCCAGCCCGCGGCGACCACGGGCTCCGCGGCATCGGCCAGCCGGCCCCGCAACGAGGCCGCCTCGGCACGGGCCGCGGTAATCACCTCCGACGGGAGCCGGTACTCGGTGATGGCCTGCTCGAACTCGTCCTCGTCCACGAGCAGGACGGTGCCGTCCGCGAGCCTGGCCAGGTCGAGTTCGAGGTCGACGTAACTCCAGCCGGCCGCGTCGAGGACGGGCGGGGTGCAGATGTCGACGCCGATCCAGTGCTCCTTTCGCCACCACCACGCAGCCCACCAGCCGGAGGCCGGCATGAGCTGCACACCGTCGCTGGGCACCACCAGCGGCCGGCCGTCGCTCCTGCGGTGCGTCTCGCCCTCGGCGCAGAACAGCCAGGTGCCGAATGCGTCGGTGCCCAGCACCCGGGCGTCCCACTCGGTCGCGAGCCGCGGCCCGTCCCCTCCCGGCAGAGCCCACTTGCGCTTCTGAACCCGGATGCGCGACCCGGTTCCCTCGGCTGTTCCGGTCACCGGAGAAAGCCCCTTTCCGCACTCCAGCCGTCGGCGGTGTCCGCCTCCAGCTGCCGCAATCTAGCAGTGGCCACCTGGTCGAATCCGTCCAGGAAGTACTCGTCGCCGGGACGCGGTTCGATCGGTAGACGTCGCCCAGCAGGTCGACCTGCACGGCGAGCTGGGGGTGGGCCGTCGGGTGCATGTCCCCGTGCGGCACGCGCACCAGGCGGCCGCCCGCCCCCATCCGCTCGGCGTGCAGCGCGTAACCGTGATCCACCCGCAGCGTCGGCGCCGCCGTCTTCTGCTCCGACTCCCGCGCCCCGGTGGGCACGGCGAGCCCCCTCGCCCCGGAGGAGGTCCGGCCGCCCGCGCCGTGGCGGGTGCACCGGACCCGGGTCAGCGAGTACTCGATGATCTGCCCCCGCGGGGAGGGACACTGCGCCGAACACGGGCCGGACTACGAACACCGCACCACCGTGACCCTGTGACCAAGGGTCACCCAGCGTCCGAAGTCCTCACGCCCCGCGTTTTGGAACAGCACTTCTCCTGCGCTGCATCAGCGCTGTACGAGCGCTGACCGGCCTCCCGCGACAGTGGGATCACCGCTCCCGCCAGGGAGGACGGAGACCGAAAGGGACCGCCACATGGGTACCGCGAGGACACCGCAGCGCAGGGCCATACTCACCGGCGGGCTGGCCGCCACCGCGGCCATGCTCACCGCCTGTTCGTCGAACCCGGACGCCTCGAACGCGGGGAAGACATCGGCTGTGGGCGCGGCGAAGTCCCCCTCTCCCTCGCCCGCGGCGGGCCCGCGACCGGACTCGCCCTGGGCGGCGTTCGCACGCCTGATGGACGGCAACAAGCGCTGGGTGGACGGAAAGCTCCAGCACCCCGACCGTGACCCGGAGCGGCGGGAGTTCGTCGCCGAGGCACAGGACCCCTACGGCGTCATCCTCTCCTGCATCGACTCCCGCGTCCCGCCGGAGCTCGTCTTCGACACGGGCCTCGGCGACCTGTTCGTGATGCGCACGGGCGGGCAGGTCGTGGGACCGGTGGTCGTCGGTTCCGTGGAGTACGGGCCGATGACCACCGGCACCCCGCTGATCGTGGTCCTCGGACACCAGCGCTGCGGTGCGATCAAGGCGGCTTACGAGGCGATGCGCGACGGCAAGAAGCTGCCCGGCAACCTCCAGGCGATCTCCGACGCCCTGCGGCCGGCCTACCGGGAGACCGCCAGGACGAAGCACACCGACCCCGTCGACGCCATGGTGCGGATCCACATCAAGCAGACGGCCGCCGAGCTGCGGAGCAACAGGGACCTCGCCCCGCTCGTCAAGAAGGGCGACCTGGCCGTCGTCAGCGCCTACTACTCGCTCGACACCGGCCGCGTGGAGGTCCTCACCGGCGCGCCCTCCGCCTGATGCGCAGGCAACGACGACCGGGCGGGAAAAAACGTTCACGCCCGGTCACGTTATACTTGCGGCGCCCATGAAGGCCACCGTCGTGCCTGGTCGCACGGCTGCAACAGCGAGGGGGTGGACGCCATTCCGGCACGCCCCGCCCGCATCCAGGACGTCGCGGCCGCCGCCGGCGTCTCGGTGTCCACCGTGTCGAACGTGCTCAACCGGCCCGAGCGCGTCACCGCACAGACCGCCGAGCGCGTCCGCACGGCCGTCGCCGCGCTCGACTACGTCCCCCACCCCGGAGCCGCCGGACTGCGCACCGGGCGCGCCTCGGCCATCGGCCTGGTGCTGCCCGACGTGACCAACTCCTTCTACGCGCGCATCGCCCGGGGCGCCGCGGACGCGGCCTACGACCACGGCTACTCCCTCGTCCTCTGCCACAGCGCGGACGCCCCGGAACGGGAGCAGGGCTACTTCAGCATGCTCGTAGAGCAGCGGGCCGTCGGCGTCGTCGTCGTGCCGCTCAGCGCGGACCCGGGCCGGCTCGCCCGGCTGCGCGAGCGGGGCATCCCGCTCGTCCTGGCCGACCGGGCGATGCCCGACCGGGACGGCTGCTCGGCCTCCGTCGACGACATCGCCGGCGGCCGGATCGCCGTACAGCACCTCCTCGACCGCGGGGCACGCGACATCCTCGTCGTCAACGGTGAGCGCGGCATACGCCAGTGCGCCGACCGCTACCAGGGCGCCCGGCAGGCCGTGCGCAGCCGGCGCGAGGCGCGGCTGGACCAGGTCGTCGCCGAGCGGATGACCGTCGCGTACGGCACACAGATCGCGCACGGGCTCGGCGAACTGCCCGACGGGGTCTTCTGCACCAACGACTTCCTCGCCGCGGGCCTGTGCCGCGGGCTGACCGACCGGGGCGCGCGCATCCCCGAGGACGTACAGGTGGTCGGCTACGGCGACCTCGACATCGCGACCTTCGGCGCCACCACGCTCACGACGGTCCGGCAGCCGGTCGAGGACCTCGGCCGGGCGGCCGTGGAGATGCTGCTCGACGAGATCGAGGCCCGCGCGGACCACGTCCACGAGACCCGGGTCTTCGCCCCCGGCCTCGTCCTGCGCGACTCCACCCGCCCGCCCGCCGACGACTAGGGCCTGTCGTTTGGATCACGTCGCAGACGCGGGG